>NZ_CP061288.1:1284106-1642088 GCF_018687355.1 Polynucleobacter sp. VK25
AAGCCTAAAGTGACATTACTCATGCTTGAACTCCCTAAAGTTAATGATTTATTAATCATTTGTTAGTCTTTACTGTTTGCATATCCTGCACTTAGGTAGACCGGTTTTCGAAAGCTTTAAACTATGGTCTTTAAGCCGTATCAGTATGTAACAGAATTACCCCTGCTCCCCCTTGATAGGATCAGGGTATTTACTAATCATTATTCGGAGTATTTATGAGTCTCGAAAAGGTCAAGCCAGGTAAAAAGATCCCTGAAAGCTTCAACGTCATTATTGAAATCCCAATGAACGCTGATCCAGTGAAGTATGAAGTGGATAAAGAGTCTGGCGCAATTTTTGTTGACCGATTTATGGGTACTGCAATGCACTATCCATGTAACTACGGCTATATCAACAAAACGATCGCTGGTGATGGCGACCCTGTTGACGTTCTCGTAATTACTCCCTTCCCACTCATTCCAGGTGTAGTTGTTTCATGCCGCGCAATTGGCGTACTGCAAATGGAAGATGAAGGCGGTGAAGATGCCAAATTATTGGCCGTTCCAGAAGACAAAATTTTGCCTATCTATACACACTGGCAAAAACCAGAAGACATGAACCCATTACGTTTGAATCAGATTCAACACTTCTTCGAGCACTATAAAGATCTCGAAAAAGGCAAATGGGTAAAAGTGCGAGGCTGGGGCGGCGTTGCCGATGCTCATAAAGAGATTCTTGAGGGTATCGAGCGTTACAACAAAGAGCACGCTTAATTTATTGATTACTTTTATTCATTTAATTCATTACCAGCAAAGGCTTTGTGAATCGGAGTGAGCGCACAGAAAATTGCTTTAGCCCAAATCAACCCATTACTGGGTGATTTGGCTGGCAACGCGCAGCTCATTTACAAAGCCGCTCTAGAAGCCCATTCTCAGGGTGCCAAACTCGTAATAACCCCAGAGCTCTCGCTCACAGGCTATCCTCCAGAAGACTTACTGCTCCGCCCCGCTTTCATTGAAGCGGCACAGTTACAGCTTGAGCTCCTTATGAAAGAGTTAGCTCAGTATCCTGAGCTGACAGTCATCGTGGGTCATCCCAAACAAACATCGCAGGGCTTGCAAAACTACGCATCCGTTTTACAAAACGGCAAAGTGATTGCAGGCTATGCCAAACAAGAATTACCTAATCATGAAGTGTTCGACGAAGTGCGTTACTTCGTTCCTGGTAACCAAGCATGTGTCTTTGAGTGTGAAGGTATTCGCTACGGATTAATTCTGTGTGAAGATGCCTGGCATGCTGGGCCTGCTAAGCAAGCACATGCTGCTGGCGCACAAGTACTGCTCGTTCCGAATGCATCTCCCTATCACCTGAAAAAAGAAGCGCTACGCATTGATGTGTTGCGTGGACATATTGCTCAAACCAATATGCCACTGGTTTATGTGAATGCCGTTGGCGGTCAAGATGAATTGGTTTTTGATGGCGGCTCATTTGCTTTAAATGGCAAAGGTGAAGTTGTCATGGCAATGCCTCAGTTTGAAACTGGCTTAGGTCTTGTTGCAGTCTCATCCTCCGGTCAACTGGAAAAAGGTGTAATCACCTCACCCCAATCCGTTGAGGCACAGGCTTATCAAGCCCTGGTCTTAGGTGTACGTGATTACATCACTAAAAATCGCTTCCCAGGGGTCATTATTGGCCTATCTGGAGGTGTAGATTCCGCTCTGGTGCTGGCAATTGCGGTAGATGCCCTAGGTGCCGATAAAGTACGTGCCGTCATGATGGCTTCACGCTATACCGCAGACATCTCCTGGATTGATGCACGTGAGATGGCTGAGAACTTGGGCGTGCAATACGATGAAATCCCCATTAGCGGACCAGTAGATGCTTTAGAGACTTCTCTGGCAGAGCAATTCAAAGGTTTGAAAGTAGACGCTACTGAAGAAAATATTCAGGCACGTGTGCGCGGTACTTTATTAATGGCCCTCTCGAACAAAACAGGTCGGCTGGTTTTAACCACCGGCAACAAGAGTGAAATGGCTGTTGGCTACTGCACTCTCTATGGCGATATGGCTGGCGGTTTTGCAGTGATCAAAGATATTGCAAAGACCCTGGTGTATCGCTTGTGTGCTTATCGCAATAGCATTGCGCCAATTATTCCGGAACGGATCCTAACTCGTGCCCCTTCAGCAGAATTACGTCCCGATCAAAAAGATCAAGATAGCCTGCCATCATATGAAGTTCTAGATGGGATCGTGGAGCGCTACATGGAGCAAAACCAATCTATCACCCAGATCATTGCCGCCGGTTTTGATGCGGAGAGCGTAGAAAAAGTGACTCGCTTAATTAAGTTAAACGAATACAAACGTCGTCAAGCACCCCCAGGGGTTCGCGTGACCACCCGCGCTTTTGGCCGGGATTGGCGCTACCCAATCACTTCACAATTTAGAGCCTAGAGAGTTCAAAATAGCTTGGTTTTTGGCAAGTCGTTCAAGTTCTAGGTATGATTACTGCATTAGGGGGAAGAAATGAAATTAATTACATCCATCATTAAGCCGTTCAAACTCGATGAAGTACGTGAATCATTGGCTGAAGTAGGCGTTACCGGCCTGACCGTTACTGAAGTTAAAGGCTTTGGCCGTCAAAAAGGCCATACCGAGCTCTATCGCGGCGCTGAATACGTAGTCGACTTTTTACCTAAAGTAAAAGTGGAGGCAGTTGTTTCTGATGACCGTGTTGAAGTTGCTATCGAAGCCATCACGAAAGCTGCTCGCACTGGCAAGATTGGTGATGGCAAGATTTTTGTTACTGCAGTTGAACAAGTGATTCGTATTCGTACTGGTGAAACAGATAACGCAGCAGTTTAAAAATAGGTTTAACGTAACATACAAACGCAGCGGCTTAATTAGCCGCTGTTTTTATTTGGATTAACGTAGTTGAGAGTCGGAAGAAGTGACTGGAGCTGCAGGCTGAATCATTTCAGCTGGTTCCAAAATAATTGTCTTACTAGCTGTGTTACCCGTGCGAACCTTAGCACCTTGATAGTACAAGTCCACTTGATTTAAACCACCGGTGAGCACTTTGAATGGCGGCTTGCCAAAAATGCTGGCTCCAACGCCAGGCTCTAAAGTTTTATTTTGAGTTTTGCCAGTAGCATCTACAACGCAAACGGTTTGAGCAGTCTTGGACTGCAGATAAACCATGTCGCCGGCTTTTTTTGGCGCATCTGGCTTGTAGTTCATTGCCGAAGCATCAGCAGCTGGGCATTCAGCAGAAACAGCTGCCGGCGCTGGTACTGGTGCTGGTTTGGCGTCCGCTACAGGCTCTGGAGTAGTGGCTGGCGCAGGCTCTGGTGCCACCTCTTCAATAATGACCAATTCCTCTTTTACCGGCTCAGGAAAAAATAAGGGGCGTAGATTAATAACAGCAAAAATCACTACTGCAGCAATTACCAAGAGCAGGAAGAATTTCTTTTTAGGACTTCCCTTAGCTTTTGATTGCACTCGATAGTCGACTACGCTTTCAGTAGTTTTTTTGGCGATTGTTTTTTCAGGCTTTGACTCTGCAGCCTCTTCTTTTTCAGGCTTTAATTTTTTATCTACTGCAGAGGCTTCTGTCTCCTCCCGAAATCTTTCCTGTACTTCATCCGCTTTAACGGGCTGCGCAACACCAGAAAAATCAAATGCATCTTCTGGGGTGAGCTTTAATAGAGTGGCGACTTTTTTTGCCGCTGTGAATTTAACTTGAGCACCATAGAAGCTGCTCATTTCGCCATTCTCAAGCTGTTCGATTTGACGAACAGAGAGACATGCCATTCCAGACAAATCCTTTGCACTTAAACCAAGACTTTCTCTGGCCTTAGTAAATGCCTCTTTTCGAATCTCGGGAAGTTTTGCTTTTATAACCACTGCAGGCTTGTCTCGCTATTTGTTATTGATATAACTCTAATTCATTGATTACTTTAACGCTTTATTTGATATTAGTACTTTTATACCAATTGATAAATTAGCTCTCAAGCTAGTCAGTCAAGGGGTGATTCTCTAAATCAGACTCCAAGTATTTTTTTACTAAGTTTTGCACTGAATCGGCATGCATTTTGTCCATCACCCTGGCTTTATGCACCTTAATAGTTGCGTCAGTAGTGCCGAGCTTTACCGCAATATCCTTGTTTAATAGACCTTTAACGAGCCATCCGCATACTTCTCGCTCTCTTGGGGTAAGACTTTCGTAATCCCTCTTAGCCTCTACATCCAAAGAAACGCGTTTGAGCTGACGACTGTCAAATTCAATTGCATCAGCTACTGCCTTTAAAAGTTCTTCGAGATTAAATGGCTTGAATAGAAAATCCAATGCCCCCTTCTTCAGGCCCTGAACAATTTGGTGAGGATGGCTTTGCCCACTGACAAAGACAATCGGCGTCTTGCGACCAAACTTTTGGAGCTTTTCTTGCAAATCTAGCCCAGTCATATCGGGCATTTGCATATCTAGCAAGATAACGGCCGGAGACACTGGAACAGATTTCTCCAGAAAAACGCTGGCAGATGCGTAGTCCTCAACGAGATAGCCCAACTCCCGTAGCATTCTTGAAAGAGAGATGCGCATAGACTCGTCATCATCAATAAGGTATATGTGGCCGACTTTAGTCATTGAATTCAAAGGAAAAAGTGATCGATGGATTAATGTACTGCAGCGTCTTTTGAGAAGCTATTAGCTATCAAGCTAATACTTAGACCTAAATCAATGATTTCATTGGTATTTTTTGTATTGCGGTGCAACATTTATCCCAACTTAGTCAATTGCCTCAATCTACAGAACCTTTGATGCCATCTCACGGCACAATAGAGCCTTTCGACACAAACCTTTTCTGGAGTAAATAAGCATGAAACGCCTTAATGAACGCTCGCGCATGGTCACCGAAGGGGTCGCTCGCGCACCTAATCGTTCGATGTATTACGCAATGGGTTACGAAGAAAAGGATTTTGCAAAGCCAATGGTTGGCGTTGCAAACGGTCACTCCACTATCACTCCTTGTAATAGTGGTTTACAAAAATTAGCTGACGCTGCTGTTGAAGCATTAGAAGCGGCTGGTGCAAAAGCTCAAGTATTTGGTACGCCAACCGTTTCTGATGGTATCGGCATGGGCACTGAGGGAATGAAGTATTCACTCGTATCACGTGAAGTCATTGCCGACAGTATTGAAGTTTGTGTCAACGGTCTTTGGCAAGATGGTGTAGTGGTCATTGGTGGTTGCGATAAAAACATGCCGGGCGGCATGATGGCTTTAGCGCGCACTAACGTTCCTGGCATCTATGTTTATGGCGGCACAATTAAGCCAGGTCATTACAAAGGCAAGGAACTCAATATCGTTTCTGCATTTGAAGCGGTTGGTGAATTTACATCTGGCCGATTGAGTGAAGAAGATTTAAAGGGTGTTGAACAGCATGCCTGTCCAGGTAGCGGCTCTTGTGGCGGTATGTACACAGCAAACACCATGAGCTCTTCATTTGAGGCTTTGGGCATGAGCTTGCCCTACTCTTCTACGATGGCCAACGTTGATGCTGAAAAGGTAGCTAGCGCTGCTGAATCCGCACGCGTCCTAGTTGAAGCAGTTAAGAACAATCTTCGTCCACGCGACATCATTACCAAGAAATCCATTGAGAACGCAGTCAGCGTCATCATGGCGGTTGGCGGATCTACCAATGCCGTATTGCATTTCTTGGCGATTACAAGCGCTGCTGAAATTGATTGGACCATTGATGACTTTGAGCGTATTCGCAAACGCGTTCCTGTGATCGTGGATATGAAACCATCTGGAACATATTTAGCAACTGATTTACATCAAGCTGGCGGCATTCCACAAGTCATGAAAATTTTGCTCGATGGTGGTTTGCTACACGGTGATTGCATGACGATTACTGGCAAGACAATTGCCGAAGTATTGAAGGATGTGCCGTCAGTGCCACGCGCTGATCAAAAAGTGATTCGTACTTTAGACAACCCTTTGTACAAGCAAGGTCACTTGGCTATTCTCAAAGGCAACATCTCCCCTGAGGGTTGCGTTGCGAAGATTACTGGCTTGAAGAACCCTTCTATCACTGGTCCAGCACGGGTATTTGATTCTGAAGACGATGCAATGGCAGCCATCATGGCCCAGAAGATCAAGGATGGTGACATCGTTGTGATTCGTTATGAAGGCCCTAAAGGCGGTCCCGGCATGCGTGAAATGCTTGCCCCTACCTCGGCCCTCGTTGGCCAAGGCCTAGGCGAATCAGTGGGCCTGATTACCGATGGTCGCTTCTCTGGTGGCACATGGGGCATGGTAGTTGGTCACGTCGCTCCTGAGGCTTATGTAGGCGGCACAATCGCTCTCATTAATGAAGGTGACTCAGTAACGATTGATGCGCACAAGTTGCTGATTCAGCTGAACGTGGACGAAGCAGAAATTGCCAAGCGCCGTGCGGCCTGGGTACAACCGAAACCACGCTATACCCGCGGCTTGCTAGCTAAATATGCAAGTCTGGCAAGTAGCGCCAGTAAAGGTGCTGTAACTGATCAAGATTTAAATATTTAATTAATTTTGATTATAAAAAAGCCCCTAAGTAAATCTAGGGGCTTTTTTTATTGCTTCTGTTAAATCGCTTTACTTAGTGCTTCATTGCTCCATGACCGGCAGCCGCGTTACCCATCGCGTTTACAGGCATTTTTACTTCCACCTCACCCGCTTTTGCAAACTTCAACTTCACTGGCACAGTTTCACCAGCAGTTAGAGGTGCTTTAATGTTCATCAACATGAGGTGCAAACCGCCTGGCTTGAGTTCAACCGCCCCACCTGCTGGCAAAGGGATGTCTTTAACTTGGCGCATTTTCATGACATTTCCATCCATTGCCATTTCGTGCAACTGCACTTCACCAGCAACTGGCGAGCTAGCAGAAATCAACTGATCGGCAGCACCTTTGTTCTCAATCTTCATAAAGCCGCCAGCCACTTGCTGCCCTGGAACGGTAGCGCGGGTGTAGGCGTTCTCAATTTGTACGCTACCGACTTTAGCGTTCTGTGCGCTTGCTAAACCACCAAAACCAAAGCCAATTGCTGTGATCAACAATGCTTTCAATAAAGTATTACTTTTCATTTGTACACTCTCCTAGTAAATATTCATATGGGTTGACTATGACTTGCCGGCAAAGAAGCTTTGTAGCCTCAGAAAATCCACCCCGCCAGTCTTACGAGCGACTTTGCCGCTCTTATCAATCATGATCGTTGTAGGGGTTTCTCCATGCCACTGCGGATCAATCTCATAACGTAAGCGCTCATCAAATAGGGCAGCCACATAGTAATTATTTGCCTTATCTAATCCTGCCTTGCTCAGCATTTTTTTAATAGCATCTTGTGAAACATCATCAACCTGAATAAAGATCACTTTTGCATTTGGGTTGTTTTTTAGAAACTGGCCCCACTGCGGCATCTCTTTTACACAAGCCGGACAGGTCACACCCCAAAAATGGACCGCCAATGGCGAGCCATTGCCAGCCTTGCTTATCGACTTCCAATCCCCCGCTTGATAAGGCTTCAAAGAGGCTACATCCGCCAGCACCAGGCCGGCAATAGATAAAGATAAGGTAACGAGGAGTGCTGACCAAAACCGCTTCATTGCTTGCGCCCAATATTCATTAATTGATAACCATCATCACGTGTTAGCCAAGATAGAAATACTTCATTCCCTCGAGCTAACAACAGAGGGTGATCGCTATACCCTACTGTACTTGCCAATATTTTAGGTGAACTCCAGGTGTTGCCATCATCAGCAGACTCTTTCAGATAAACCGATGACTGCTTCCCATCAAATTCTTTCCATACTAGCCATACTTTCTGATCTGAGGCAAAAAGATAAGGTCTTGCAACATTAGATCCTTCTGCACCAATTTGGCTTGGCTTTGAATAAGTAAACCCTTGATTGCTAGAGTTGGCATAAAACACGCCAGAACGCTTACTGCCTTGCGTATACCAAGCAACATGGAATTTTCCTGTCCCTGATACTGCAATAGATGGACCGTGATGTGGGCATGCATCCGTTTTCCAATCATCATCCGCCACCCTGCGAACAGGCTCGGCACCCTTACTAGAGATCACCTGAGAGGCTTGGTCTCGTATACCTCCAGGATAGATGGCACGATAGGCAATGACTGGCTGGTTTTGTGGATCCAAAGCTGCGCCGATACGGCAGCACTCACAACTGCTCTCGTTAGCAAAACGCTCCGTCTGAAATGTCTTCCCGCCATCCTGCGAAGTTGAATACGCAATAGAGCCACCCAAACGCCTCTCACCACCCTGCTTTGCCTTAGCAACTAGGCGCTTATCTATCCAAGAAATAAAGATAGAGTTATCCGACCTAATAATTACCGAAGGAAAGCGCTGACTAGAGCCATCCTTAACTAAAGTTTCTGGACTGGTAAATGAATTACCGCCATCCGTAGATCGAACAGTATTGATTTGAGCATTCCAATTCGCATCTTTGAAAAAGGCATATGCTAAAAATATATTCCCCTGTTTATCAGCCACAATTTGTGGCCTAGCATCACTTCCGGTATCAAGCGATTTACCATGCTCAGCAATTTTGATTGGGGACGTGAATGATTTTCCTAAGTCATTAGATTGTGCAACTGAAACCACTCCATTGGCAGTCCATGACAGCAATAATTTTCCATTTGCATCAAAAAAAGGAGTGGCTGCATTTGCACACTCCAAACCAGAATCCTGACAAGTACTATTGGGCTTTACATGTGCAGGATTCATCATATGAGATGAATGGTCCATCTGAGCATAGGAGAAATTTAGCGCAAACAATCCCAAGACACCCCCAAAGAGTGCCTGGATTGTTTGTTTTTTAACTTGCTGATACATTAGAAAATAGCTCGAGCTCCAATGGTAATCGCCTGCGGCATGCCCATCATATAACTAGTCTGGCCCGTACCAGAGCCGTAAGTAATGTACTGACGATTAAATAAGTTCACTACAGAGGCATACATAGAAACCTGCTGATTTATTTCGTAATTAGCGCGCATCCCAACAACGGCGTACGCCGGCACTGGCAGAGAGTGTGCTGGATCCATCCAAGAATTACCGATATAACGAACGTTTGCGGTTAAGCTAGCCTTTGGCAATGGATAGTAAGTTAATGCAGCATAGCCCATGTTTTGGGGTGTTCCGCCAAGCTGCGTTCTTAGCGGGTTAAGTGCAGCATCGACACTTGAAGCATTCCATGTAACAAACGCTCTTGTGTAGGTGTAAGTTGCATCCGTAGCCCATTTCGAATTAATGTCATGATGCGCCTGAAATTCAAGACCCTGACTTTGAATATTTTGATTATTGGAGTAAGAGTTTGCGTTGCTACCATAGCACACTGAGCCGAGTGGGCAAAATGCTAAATATGCAGCCGAACCTTGACTTAGTGTTGCCGCATAAATAGCGTTTGTAATGTTATTGTTAAAACCAGTTAACTGTACAAAACCAGCCCCCCAGCGGTAATCAGTACCCACCTCATATCCAGTCATATTCTCTGGTGTTAGGTTTGGATTTGCAAAACTATAAGTTTTTCCGGGTGACCCGTAACTTCTCAGCATATTATTCATTCCAGGAGCATGAAATGCCTGGTACGCAGCTCCACGCAGGTTCCATTTGTCCGTCAACTGATACAAAAGCCCAAGATTGGGGCTGAGTTTAGTTTGCTTAACAACTTGAGCGTTTGTATATGTTGGGTTTGCTCCATTCGCACCAGCCACATAATATTCAGGGACATTACTTGTGTATTGATCCACACGCGCAGACAGAGTAGCCTGTAAAGGAACTTGGGCACTAGTTTTAATCTGCCCCATTATCCCCGAAAAATTCTGGGTAGCTTTTGCATAGGCTACACCAACATTTGTCTGACCTAAAGCTTGGGTGCTCGGCGTGCCTGCTGTACATTTATTAGTGCCCGTACCAGAACAATTGGTAGTAGCCAAACTATTGGCGAAATTTGAGGCGTTAACCTGCCTTAAATCCACCCCTAAAATATATTGCTCAATTAAAGAATTTTTTAGGTCATGCGTCAATGAAACAGAGCCACCACCAGTGGTCGATGGGTCTTGATATGTAGATGAAATATAAGGGGTATTTGCTGGCGTCAACTTAACTGCAGGTGGAGGATTTGTAGTTGCTCCATTTTGCTTATTAAAAATCTCATTTTGATAGAAGCCACTTACAGTCACCTTTTTATCAACGTCTAATTTTGTGGTTGTGCCACCCGCAATATTTGTTGTTTGTACCAAATTTGTTGCAAAGCTATAGTTTGAAGATAGATCTGCCATGGTGCTATAACCCATGCGAAAAAATCCATCGGTATCCTGGCTAAATTTCATATTGCCCTGCATGCGCATATTTGAATTTGATGCGCTGCCATTAGACATGCCCGGTGCAAGGGGTGCCTGCTGGGGAGTTGCAACGTTTGGAAGTGTTTTTGTAACCCCCCAAAGAGTAGCTGGCGATATTGTGGCAGGACCTACGTAACCTTCAGTACTAAAGTAGTCTGCTGAAAAACGCAGTTTCACTGCATCACTAACGGCCAAATCCTTCGATACAGCCACATTACCTGTACCGAATGAGCCGTAACTAACCGAAGCCTCATTTTTACTATTGCTGATATTTTTAGTGTTGATATTGATGACGCCACCCATGCCATAGTTGCCCCACAAACTCGAGACGCCGCCTCGAACAATCTCGATGCTTTCGATTGACGACATGGGTACCTGATTCCACTGAACCGTGTTGTAGAAAGGGTCTAAAGCAGGAACACCGTCTATCAATACCAAAGATCTAGCATTACCAAGGCCGCGCATATTAATACTTTGACCAGTTGGGTCTTTCTCATAATACGGGGTGTCATTCAAAAATACGCTAGGGGTATTTTTCAGGATCTGGTCAGGCGTTTGATCTGGAGCCAACTCCAATACATCTTGTGTCATAACGGTTGTATTCATCGTCATGCGATCCAAGGGGGTATCAGAACGACTGGCATTCACCACTACTTCGCTTAACCTTTGGTTGTAATCCGGTGGCGGTGCAATCTGCGCTTGCACACCTATTGCCACGAAGGCTGAGCCAAAAATCATGCCTAGGCATGCGCTAATTTTCTTTTGCTTAAACAACATCTACTGCTCCACTTTTTATTACGACAACGCTTTTAAAGATTCGTTGCCAACTACATAGCTAGGCTATGCCCTAATATTTAATTAGGCTTGTACTGGTGGAGCTGCTGAAGGTGGGGTTACCCAAACGGCGAGAGGCTTAGGCGATTGGTAGAAAAGCTGTGGCAGCAAAGCTAAAGCTTGCGGAGCCTGAAATGTGAGATTGTTATTGAATGCTGGGGTGATGCTGTTTTGAGCAACGCAATAGGGACAAGGCTGCATTTGATCTGCAACATCTTGATCATCTGTCTGAACATCGATTTGCATCTTGGCGCCAGATGTAGAACAAATCTCCATTGCAAAACCTTGGCCATGCTTTGCAAGCGATACCGCTTGAGATGCAGCTGGCGCTAGCGCACTCATTGCGATTGCAAATGCGGCAACCCAGTGAATGAGGCGGTTTTTATGGAATTTCATGATGGGTGAATTTTATCGGAATTTTGTGTTTCTTTCGTCTTTCGCATGAAAAAAGGGGCTGACGCCCCTTTTCCCTTTGAAATCACTATGTCTAGCGTCTTTCCTTATGCAGCAGAAACCTTCTTCTTACCAATCACCTTGCCGATCAATGGCCAGAAGAGGAGGAGCAGAGCTACTGAAGAAATGCCTGCTACCAGGTAGTTGGAGAAGAATACATCCAAGCTGCCTTGTGAGATCAGCATTGACTGACGGAAGGAGTCTTCCGCACGGTCGCCCAATACCAAGGCCAAGACCATTGGTGCCATTGGGTAATCGAGTTTCTTGAAGACATAACCCAATACACCGAAGCCCAACATCAACCAAACGTCAAAAGTCGCGTTGTGAACGGTATATGCGCCCACCGCACAAATCACAATAATGACTGGAGCAATGATTGAGAATGGAATTCTCAAGATGGAGGCAAACAATGGCACGCAAGTTAATACAACAAACAAGCCAGCCAAGTTACCCAAGTACATACTAGCGATCAAGCCCCAAACAAAGTCTGGCTTCTCAACGAAGAGCAATGGGCCAGGTTGTAAACCCCAGATCAACAAGCCACCGAGCAATACCGCTGCAGTTGGTGAGCCTGGAATACCCAAGGACAACATTGGAAGAAGTGCAGATGTACCAGCTGCGTGAGCCGCTGTTTCTGGAGCAACGATGCCTTCCATTTTGCCGGTACCAAACTTGTCGCCTTCTTTAGATACGCGCTTAGCTACACCATAAGCCATAAAGGATGCAGGTGTGGCGCCGCCTGGAGTGATACCCATCCAGCAACCAATCAAGCAGCTGCGCAATGAAGTAGCCCAGTATTTTGGTAACTCTTTCCAAGTTTCCAAAACAACCTTGCCGCGAATCTTTGCAGCTGCGCCTTGGAATGCCAAGCCCTCTTCCATTGACAGGAGAATCTCGCCAATACCGAACAAGCCGATCACCGCGATCAAGAAGTCAAAGCCACGCATCAATTCTGGATGGCCGAATGTCAAACGCAATTGACCTGTAACGGTATCCATACCAACAGTTGCTAGGGCAAAGCCAAGCATCATGGCGGAAATTGTTTTGAATGGTGAGCCCTTATTCATGCCTACGAAGCTACAGAAGGTCAGCAGGTATACCGAGAAGAACTCTGGTGGGCCAAACTGCAATGCAAACTTAGCAACCAAAGGCGCCAAGAAGGTAATCATCACAATTGCGAAGAATGCACCCACAAATGATGATGTGAAAGCAGCTGTCAACGCTTCGCCAGCTTTACCATTACGGGCCATTGGATAACCATCAAAGGTTGTCGCCACTGACCAAGGTTCACCAGGAATATTAAATAGAACGGATGTAATCGCCCCGCCAAACAATGCGCCCCAGTAAATACAGGACAACATGATGATTGCGGATGTAGGTGGCATTGTGAATGTCAACGGCAACAGAATTGCAATACCGTTTGCACCGCCAAGGCCAGGCAACACGCCGATGATCACACCGAGGGTTACACCAACCAACATCAACAATAAGTTAAAGGGTGTCATTGCAACGGCAAAGCCGTTGAATAGAGCGCTAATTTCTTCCAACTTGAACTCCTTATTTAATCTTTTTTAATAGTTATTCTTTTTTATTGCACACCCAAGAATTCGAGCGGGTTAAACCATGAGCCATGTGGCAATGGAACCTGGAACCAGAACTCGAACATGAGGTACAGAGCTACGCTCACACCAATTGAAACTGCAATCGCTTTCCACAATGGATATTTACCCAACCAAACCATGAAGATGGCAATGTAAAACACTGAGGAAACATAAATACCAATGAGTTGCACACCCAGAACAAACACAATCGCTGGCAATAAAACCGCCATCACTTGCTTGAAAGGCTCTCTCTCAACAAATGTTTCAGTTTTCTTGTTCTTATTAACGATCGCTGCCTGATAAAGAGTTACCGCGCTCGAAAGCATCATGATCAAGCTAATGTAGAAAGGGAAATAGCCGGCCTCTGGACCATCGCTACCCCAGCTGGCACCTAATTTAATGCTGCCTACCATCACCGTCAGACCAATCGCAAGAAATACGATCGCAGTGATGATATCCATTGCTCTCACGCTAATTACTGAGTCTTCTTTTAAATTATTTGTATGTTCAGACATTTTTTGATTTTTAATAAAGTTGATTAATGCTCTTACTTAAAAAATAGGACCCCCAATTGGAGGTCCTATTTACTTTCTCTTCAATTACTTGGCCAAGAAGCCAGCTTCAGACATTAACTGCTTGTGTAAAGCTTCATTCAATGTAAGCCAGTTTCTAAACTCTTTACCACTCATAAATGTTTGGTTAAACGCCCCATCAATCATGAACTTCTTCCACTCTGGAGTAGCGCGAACTTTCTTAAACAACTCAACATAGAAGTCAACTTGCTCTTGAGTTACACCAGGAGCCATGAAAATACCACGCAACATAGTGTAGTCAGTTGTTACGCCAGCTTCTTTACAGGTTGGGATGTCGTACCATGACTGAGTATCCGTAACCTTCTCTTTGTATGGCATACGTGTGTCATCAAATACGCACAGTGCACGTAATTTATTTGCACGCCATTGAGCAACTGCTTCAATTGGGTTGTTCACAGAAGAATCTACGTGATTACCAACCAACTGAACTGCAACGTCGCCACCCCCTTTAAACGGGATGTATGTGAACTTAGCGCCAGTTGCCTTTTCAATTGCTACAGTGATGATCTGGTCTTCAGACTTGGAGCCAGTACCACCCATTTTGAATTTGCCAGGACCCGCTGCTTTAGCGGCATCGATGTATTCCTTTGCTGTCTTGTAAGGCTTTTCAGCGTTGTCCCACAAAACGAATTGGTCAAGCGCCAACATCGCCACTGGAGTGATGTCTTGCCAGTTAAAAGGAACACCGGTTGCTAATGGAGTAGTAAACAAATTGGAGAGTGTGATCACAATCTTATTTGGATCGCCCTTGGCTTCTTTCATTGCCAAGAAGCCTTCAGCACCCGCACCAGCACCTTTATTCACAGGAATAATTGCCTGCTTCATCAAATTATTTTTGGTGATGATCCCTTGAATCATACGAGCCATTTGGTCAGCACCACCGCCGGGACCGGCAGGAATAATGAACTCAACTGGCTTGTTTGGCTCCCATGCTGCAAAAGCAGGTGAAACGCCAACTACACCGAGGGCTAAAGCGGTAGATAACAACGCCCCTTTTAACTTCATCTTCATAAAGTATGTCTCCAAAATGGTTTACCAATTTAATTTGGCTTATCTAATGTGTGTGTGATTTTTAAACAAGATGAGCAAGCAGAACTTGACTGCCATCAATAATTTCAAAATCGTTACACATGGGCTTCTGAAATCTAGTAGAAACCCTGATATATCAAGCCAAAGACTACAGCTAGTGTACTTACATATGGGCACAAAAACTGCATTTTATGCACGAAAAATGCGCATTTCTGGATGGCGATTAACCGCAAATTAGGACTAGGGTTTTCCCTGATTATGATCGAAAAATGATGCTGCTTAACGGAATCGATCTAATAGTTTTTTGCTGACTTTATCCAGTTGCGTGGAGTCCTTAATGAGGAACTGCAGGCCATTTGAATCTGCAATCAGCAATGTATTGCCAGCAATTCTGCGAATGTCTTCTTCAGCCTTCAGGCGAATTCGGGTAGGACCACGGTCCGTTTCAATATCCCAAATGCTTGGTGTAGCAAAAGTGGAGACCTTAGTAATTTTTTCAATCACTGGCATGAACTCACGCTCAGCCAACTCTTCCTCAATCAATCCTAATTCAGCTTCAGAGATCGCACTCATATTTGGGAACCAGCAAAGCTCTTTCCCAGATTGATTCATGATGCCAACACCCGCATCAGGTGCAGTAATTGGAAATGCTCTTACTGGATGAACGCCCACATGTCGCTCACCTTTGTTATCAATGAAGACCAGGCGACCTAGTGCATCACGCTCTAGTTGATGAGTCTTGTTCATACCCCACCCCCAATTTTCTTAGCCGCTTCCTCTAGTTTTTCTTCTTGCTGCTCTGCTTTTTCTTCTTCTAAACTTTCGCCAATAGCGCCACCCTCAACGAGCTCTGCAGCATGACGCAGTTGAGCTTGATACAAGGTGTAATAAGCACCCTGAGCTTCCATCAATTGATCGTGAGAACCTATTTCTACAATCTCACCTTTATCCAAGACAACTAAGCGATCTGCTTTCCTTAAAGTGGAGAGGCGGTGTGCGATGGCAATCGTGGTGCGACCTTTAACCAGATTATCTAAAGCGCGCTGAATTTCTTTTTCCGTGGTTGTGTCGACTGATGAGGTCGCTTCATCCAAAATCAGAATGCTTGGATTGATCAGCAATGCACGTGCAATTGAAATGCGTTGACGCTCACCACCGGAGAGAGACTGACCACGCTCCCCAACTAAGGAGTCGTAACCTAAAGGCAGACGGAGAATAAATTCGTGAGCATGAGCTGCACGAGCAGCCTCAATGATTTCTTCACGAGTGGCATCTGGTTTGCCGTAGGCAATATTTTCTGCGATGGTGCCAAAGAATAAAAACGGCTCTTGTAATACCAAGCCAATGCGCTTGCGGTAGTCGGAAATGGCAATACTACGAATATCGCGCCCATCCAATGAAACAGATCCAGAGCTGACATCATAGAAGCGACAAATTAAGTTCACTAAAGTACTTTTGCCGGATCCGCTGTGACCTACCAGACCAATCATTTCGCCTGGAGCAATATCTAAATCAATCCCCTTAGTAACCGCACGATTGCCATAACGGAAACCCACGCCACGCAAGGAAATACGGCCTTTAACCTCGCCTAATGGCGCTGGATTAATAGGCTCCGGAACGCTGGAGACGTGATCCAAAATATCGAAAATACGCTTGGCGCCAGCTGCCGCTTTCTGTGTATGAGAAACAATCCGACTCATGGAATCTAAACGGATATAAAAACGTCCGATATACGCTAAGAATGCAATCAAGACACCAACGGTGACTTTCTGATGTGCAACTTGCCAGATACCAAAACCCCACACCACCAGTAAACCCGTTTCAGTAAGCAAAGTTACCGTAGGTGAGAATAAGCCCCATACGCGATTGACGCGATCATTGATTTGTAGATTGTGTTTATTGGAGTCTACAAAGCGCTTGAGCTCGCGATCTTCTTGGGCAAATGCTTTGACCACTCGAATACCTGGAATGGTATCGGCCAAAATATTTGTCACTTCAGACCAGATGCGATCAATCTTTTCAAAACCAAAACGCAAACGATCACGCACTACATGAATCATCCACACGATGAATGGCAATGGTGCCAGGGTGACCAGGGCCAGCAAAGGATCGATCGATACCAGGATTGCCGCTGTCATGGTGATCATCAAGACATCGGTCGCAAAGTCAAGTGCATAAAGGGAGAGGAAGACGCAGATGCGATCGGTCTCTGCACCAATACGAGCAATTAAATCACCCGTTCTCTTGCCACCAAAATATTCCAATGAAAGCTTAAGTAAATGCTCAAAAGTGGTATTTCGTAAATCGGCGCCAATACGCTCACTCACCAAGGCAAGAAGATACGTTTTCCACCAGCCCAGTCCCCATGCAACGATCGCAGCACCAAATAAAGCCAAGAGATACATGCTGGCTAAATGAAAATCAATCGGGTTACCGCGCTCGTATGGAATCAAAACATGATCCATTAATGGCATCGTCAGATACGGCGGAATTAAAGTTGCGCCCGTAGACAACAGAGTTAATACAAAACCAAGTAGTAATTGCTTTTTGTAAGGACGTGCAAAACGCCAAAGTTTGAAGAGTGTCCAAGTAGATGGGGGTGCGTCATCCTCCGGATCGCACGTGGGACAAGAATCAGAATTTGCTGGTTTTGGACTCAAGCAAGCCGGGCAAACCTGCTTGTCATACTCACTAACCTCACCGCTGCTGATTTCCTCACCACGAGTCAACTGCTTAAAGCTTGATTGCAGGCGCAGAACTTGGGGATTCACAGCCAGAGTGAAATTCCAAGCCCTCAATAATTTATCGGGAGTTTCTAGGCGTAAATGCCCCACTCCCGCATGATCGCCATGGACTAAATGGGTGCTCTGACCCAACTTCCAGGATTCAAATACCTTACCATCCGTCCAAACCAGACCTTCGTCACCAAGCAAAAGCAGGCTTTTTTCAAAGCGCAACTCATCGTCCAGATCGAGCTCAACCCATGCTAGCAAGGCGTCAGGGCTCTTTACTGGAGATGCCTGATTGGCTAAAACAGCCTCCCAATAGCTTGGTAGCACGGGAGCAAAAGGTAGGATTAGTGGCTTCATTGACCTTAAAAGTATAGTGGAGCTGAATTATTTAGATTTATTGCTCCTGTCAACTTTAGAGGCCCAAAAGCCGTTAAATTACTTAACTAGGCCTTTTTATGTATTTTTGCTAATTTTGTGAGTTTTTCAATAACTACTAGAAACAGAGAGACTGTCTGACGCGTCAACGCCAAAACCCTTGGTGCCGGCCATCGCAACACTGCATATGCCCCAATTACTAGATAAATCCATCGAGATTCTGAGCGTTAAGCATCTCCGTGGCCCCAATATGTGGACTTACCATCCCGTTATCGAGGTATGGCTTGATATTGGTGATTTAGAGGACTATCCCTCTAACCTCATCCCCGGCTTTTATGACCGTCTGGTCAAGGCACTCCCAAGTCTTGTTGAGCATCGCTGCAGCTATGGCAAAACTGGCGGATTTTTAAAGCGCGTTGAAGAAGGTACTTGGCCCGCTCATATCCTTGAACACCTGACTTTAGAGCTGCAAAACTTAGCTGGCATTCCTGGTGGCTTTGGCAAAGCACGCGATGGTGATCGCCGTGGCGTTTATAAAGTCATGGTTAGCGCCATCAATGAAGAAGTCACTCTCACTGCCCTCAAATACGCACGCGACCTGTATCTAGCTTTAGCGCAAGACAATGCTGATTGTGTTGCTCTCACACAAACCATTATTGAGAACTTGCGTGAACTCGGTGACGATCTCTTGCTCGGCCCAAGTACCGCTTGTATTGTGAACGCAGCTGAAGAGCGCGGTATTCCATCGATTCGTTTGTCTGAAGGTAACTTAGTTCAATTAGGTTATGGTGCTAAGCAACGCCGCATTTGGACTGCAGAGACTGATCAAACAAGCGCGATTGCGGAAACCATTTCTCGCGATAAAGACTTAACCAAAAGTTTGCTACGTAGCGCTGGAGTTCCTACTCCTGAAGGTAGAACAGTTACTAGCCCTGATGATGCTTGGGAAGCTGCACAAGACATTGGTCTGCCGGTTGTAGTCAAACCAATCGACGGCAACCATGGCCGCGGCGTCTTTATTAACCTCTACACCCAACAAGAAATTGAAGCTGCTTATGCAGTTGCTATCGACGAAGGTAGCGAAGTATTGGTTGAGCGTCATATTGTTGGCGATGAGCATCGCTTACTTGTTGTTGGCAATAAAGTTGTTGCCGCAGCTAAAGGTGAAACTGTTTGGGTAACTGGTGATGGCAAACACACCGTTCATGAGCTTATACAGATTCAGATTAATTCTGATCCGCGTCGTGGTACTGCTGAAGAACATCCTTTAAATCCAGTGCGGATTGATTCTGCAGTCGAACTAGAATTAGCACGCCAACAATTAACTGGTGACAGCATTCCTGCTGCTGACCATAAGGTCTTAATCCAAAGTAATGGCAACGTAGCTTTCGATGTCACTGATTTAATTCATCCTGATGTTGCTAGCCAAGTAGCCTTAGCTGCCCGCGTGGTTGGTCTTGAAATTGCGGGTGTTGATTTAGTGGCACAAGATATAAGCAAGCCACTTGCAGATCAAAATGCGGCCATTGTTGAAGTTAATGCTGGTCCAGGCCTATTGATGCACTTAAAGCCTGCTAGTGGCAAACCGCAACCTGTTGGTGTTGAAATTGCTAATCACCTCTTCCCCCCTGGTACGGATTTCCGCATTCCCGTAGTTGGAGTCTGTGGCGAGCGTGGCAAAACACCGGTTGCTGAAATGATTGCTCATTTCTTACGTTTAACCAATGTCTATGTTGGACTCTCTTGTAGTAAGGGGCTCTTTTTTGGTAATCGCGCTATCCCCAACTCTAATTCCTCCAATTGGGAAAATGCGCGTCGTACATTACTGAACCGCGCAGTTGAAGCTGTCGTGATTGAGAACAATCATTTGTCGATGTTGATTGAAGGCTTAGCCTATGATCGTTGCCAGGTTGGCGTAGTGCTCAATGTTGATCCAAAGGCAAACTTCCCGCAGTACGCCATTTACGATGAAGATCAAGTCTTTAGCGTTGTTCGTACTCAAGTAGATGTTGTACTTCCAACCGGCGTTGCCGTGCTCAACGCGGATGATCCAATGTGCGTTCAGATGGCTGAGCTTTGCGACGGTCAGGTGATTTTCTTTAGCGAAAATCCCGACTCGGAGATTATCAAAAATCACTTGCTTGAAGGCGGACGTGCAGTTGTCATCGGCAAACAACAAATTACCCTGAAGTCTGGCAAGCTGGATCAGAAATCTATTCCCGTACCGCGCCACTCTGAAGCAAACAACACCACTCCATGGAAGACTATGAATTTAGGTGCGGCGATTGCCGCGGCCTGGGCTCTAGATATTCCATTTAACGTTATTGAAGCAGGCGCAGAAACATTCGTACCTGATGCCACTATCTCTACAGGGGCTTAATTGGAAATCACCCGCATTCGCATGTTGCGCGGCCCAAATTTATGGAGCCGCCATACCGCTTTAGAAGCCATTGTTTCTTGTGATGAGTCAGAACGCTCCATCGACTCTATTCCTCAATTTGAAATTAAGATTCGTGAACGCTTTCCTCAGTTAGGCAGTATGCGTCGCGGCGGTCACAATGAGGTGCTTTCACTGGCCCACGCCTTAGAGCATGCAGCTTTAGGTCTTCAAGCGCAAGCAGGCTGTCCCGTTACTTTTAGTCGCACTGTACAGACTGTAGATACTGGGGTTTATCAGGTTGTAGTTGAATACACCGAAGAAGTCGTTGGCCGGATGGCATTTGACTTCGGCTTTGCATTAATTCAAGCAACCCTCAACGATGCACCGTTTGATCTGGCTGCCGCCCTCTCTGAATTAGAAGCGCTTTACGAAGATGTTCGTCTTGGCCCTAGCACAGGATCCATTGTCGATGCTGCAGTTCAGCGCAATATCCCCTACCGCCGCATGACCGAAGGCAGCATGGTTCAGTTTGGTTGGGGTAGCAAGCAAAAACGAATTCAGGCTGCAGAAACTAGCGATACCAGCGCGATTGCTGAAGCCATCGCACAAGATAAAGAACTTACTAAAAACCTACTCGCTGCTGCCGGAGTATCTGTACCTATCGGTGAAGTAGTTACCACTGCTGATGATGCTTGGCGCGCCGCCCAAAAAATTGGCGGCCCCATTGTGCTTAAGCCAAAAGATGGTAATCAAGGTAAAGGGGTTGTAGCCAACATTCAAACCGAAGAAGAAGTTCGTGCTGGATTTGTTGTAACCCAAGCCTTTGGTCGTGAAACGATTGTTGAGCGCTATCTTCCTGGTGCAGACTATCGCTTGCTAGTAGTTGGCAATCGCTTATCAGCTGCTGCACGCCGAGAACCCGCACAAGTAGTTGGGGACGGCACTCACACGGTCGCCGAACTTGTAGAGATGGAGAATAAAAATCCATTGCGTGGCGATGGGCATGCGACCGCACTAACCAAAATTCGTTTTGATGATATTGCCCTAGCGCATTTAGCTAGCAACGGCCTATCACCGCAGCATGTACCCAAAACTGGCGAGCGTGTTTTATTGCGTAATAACGCCAACCTAAGTACTGGCGGTACTGCAACCGATGTGACTGACGATGTTCACCCTGATGTAGCGGCGAGCGCAATTGCTGCCGCGCAGATGATTGGTCTTGATATTGCTGGTGTCGACATCCTCTGCGAATCCATCTACAAGCCCTTAGAGCAACAAGGCGGCGGCATTGTTGAGGTGAATGCTGCACCTGGATTGCGCATGCATTTAAAGCCTTCTTACGGAAAAGGGCGTCCTGTAGGCGAAGACATCATCAATATGATGTTTCCACCCGGAGACGACGGCCGAATTCCTGTAGTTGCAGTCACAGGCACTAATGGCAAAACCACTACCGTACGCTTGATCTCTCATTTATTAAATGCAACTGGTCTGCGCGTAGGTATGACAGGCACCGATGGCGTTTACATCAATCATCGCCTCATTGATACCGGCGATTGCAGTGGGCCGAAGAGTGCCCGCAATGTGTTGATGCATCCCGATGTCGATGCTGCTGTTCTGGAAACGGCGCGTGGCGGTATGTTGCGCGAAGGCCTGGGTTTTGATCGCTGTGAAGTTGCTGTAGTCACCAATATTGGTGAGGGTGATCACCTGGGTCTCAATTACATCACTAGCGTTGAAGATTTAGCCATCCTGAAACGCGTCATTGTGCAAAACGTCGCCCCTACTGGCGCTGCAGTATTAAATGCGGCAGATCCGATGGTGGTGAAGATGGGCGATAAATGCTCTGGCCGAGTAATCTTCTTTGCTCAGAACCAACATCACCCAGTGATTGCGGCACATCGCGCTAAGAATAAAAAAGTGATTTATTTTGATGGCACTTATATCGTTGCATCTAAGGGTGCGCGCGTTATGTATCGCTTCCCCGTGAGCGAGATTCCATTGACACAAAATGGCGTCCTCGGTTTTCAAATAGAAAATGCGATGGCTGCTATTGGCGCTGCTTGGGCCCTAGGTCTTGATGCAGAAAAGATTGCTCGCGGTCTACATGGCTTTGAGAGTGATGCTAATTCAGTACCGGGGCGCTTTAATCAGTTTCAACACAAGGGCGCCACTGTGATCGCCGACTATGGACACAATCCTGATGCGATGCGCGCTCTGACAAGCGCTATTGAGGCGATGAAACCTAACAAGAGCCATGTAGTCGTTAGTGGCGCAGGTGATCGTCGTGATGAAGATATTCGCGACCTGACCCGCATCCTCGGAAATTCTTTTGATAACGTCATCCTCTATCAGGATGCCTGCCAACGTGGTCGGGAAGACGGCGAAGTATTAAAACTCTTACAAGAAGGTTTAGTTGGCGCCACTAAGGCAAAGCAAGTGAAAGAAATTCATGGCGAATTCAAGGCAATTGATACAGCCCTCAATGATCTTGCTGCTGGTGATATCTGCCTGATTCTGATCGATCAAGTGGAAGAATCACTTGCTTATCTGAAGGAACAGGTGAAGCCTTAATAGTCACTCTTGGAACAACAAAAAACCCAATCGCATGATTGGGTTTTTTATTTGTGCGGGAGATCTTGTTTAGGCGTGATATTGCTGAATACGCTCAATCTCTTCTTTGGATCCTAACATTACTGAGACGCGCTCATGCAAATCAGTTGGCTGTAAATCCATAATGAGATCTGTACCGTTAATAGAGACCCCTCCGGCCTGCTCCACCAAGAAACTCATCGGATTGGCTTCATACATTAAACGCAACTTACCCGGCTTATTTGGCTCGCGCTGATCCCATGGGTACATAAACACTCCGCCTCGAGATAAAACTCGATGCACATCGGCCACCATAGAGGCGATCCAGCGCATATTGAAATCTTTATCGCGCGTACCACTTGTGCCAGCTAGGCACTCCTCCACATAGCGACGTACAGGTTCGGCCCAGTGGCGCATATTGGACATATTGATCGCAAACTCTTTAGTCGACTGAGAGATTTTTACCGCATCCTTGATGAGTAAAAATTCGCCAGTATCTTTATTCAAAGTAAACATTACTACGCCATCGCCCAAGGTCAAGGCCATAGTGGTTTGCGGACCATACACCACATAACCGGCAGCAGCTTGATGACGGCCTGACAACAAAAAGTCAGAGGTCTGCAAGGGCGCATTGGGATCTTGCTTTTTCAAAATTGAAAAAATGGTTCCAATCGAAACATTCACATCAATATTGGATGAGCCATCGAGCGGATCAAATAAGAGCAAGTAATCGCCCGTGCCTTGAACGGGGACTGGCAACTCCATCTCTTCGGAAGCTAGGCCAGCAAGTGATTTGCAGCCCTTAACGCCATCGATCAATAAATCGTTTGCAATGATGTCGAGTTTTTGCTGAACCTCACCTTGTACGTTACCGGTGCCTGCGGAACCCAACAAACCAATCAAAGCACCCTGGGCCACTTCATGACTCAGAGTTGAACAGGTATTAACCACTGCGGTCAGCAAATCTTGCAGTCCAGGAGGAATAGCAGCCCCCGCAGGCTTTGCTGATGCCAAATATTGCTTGAAATTAATATGGGTACTTGAGGACAAAGGTATTTCTCCGATTTTTACCAAAACGATCTACTGGCTCTATTTTGCCTTGATATTTAAGCGGGCTAGTTACCTAGCGCCTTTCCAATCACTTCCCTCACATCTGGAGAGAGTGTTTGGCATGCTGAAACCCGCTCTAGGGCTGCTTTCATGCGATCTTGGTAAGGCTGGGCAAATAAACGCCAGCGATCCAAAGCTCTGGCAAGACGGGCAGCCACTTGAGGATTAATCGGGTCTAGTGCCAGCACACTATCCGCCCAAAACTCATAACCACTGCCATCTGCCTGATGAAAGCTGGCTGGATTATTAGCGCAGAAAGCATGGATGACGCTACGCACTCGGTTTGGGTTATTTAACTTGAATGCAGGATGCTCACGCAGCTTCATCACTTCAGTGAGCGTAGAGTTCAGCCCCTCAACAGGAGGACGGCTCGATTGCAGACCAAACCACTTATCAATAACCAAAGCATCATTAGCGAAACGACTGTAGAAATCAATCAAACAATCTTTTGCCTGCTTTGCGCCGTGCACCACCAATGCTGATAAAGCAGCATAACGATCGGTCATATTGTCAGCGATCTGATATTGGTTGGCAGCCATAGGAGCCCATACTGCAGGAGCAGCCTCGAGCAACATACTCAATGCCAGGTTTTTTAGCGCACGCTTACCTGCATCCACCCCATCGGACTTAAACGGCCCAGGTGTTTGCATTTGCTGATACAAGGCTGCCCATTCCAACTGGAGTTGTTTAGCAATCTCTCTACGGAAAGCGCGGCGTGCGGCAAATATCTTTTGGGGATCAACGCTTGTGCATTGTTCATACAAGTATGACTCTGCAGGCAGGGTAAGAGCCAGATCCTTAAAGGCTGGATCTAGATCGGTATCTAGCAAAATATGGCGATATGCCTCAATCAGCTGCGCATCTGGCAAACGATTATTCAGAATCATTTGCATCGCTAGCTTTTGACCAGCCTCCCAGCGATTAAAGGCATCGTCATCACCTGAGAACAAAGTCAGAAGATCCGCTTCACTCTGCTCAAAATCTAAATTGATTGGTGCTGAGAAATTGCGATTAATCGATAGTACTGGGCGCTCTTCGACATTGTCAAAAGTCCAGCTTTGTGTTGTTTGTGTGAGTTCCAGTAATTGCTCTTTTTGATCATTCGCCTTAGTAAGCAAGCGTATCTTCAGCGGAATATGAAAAGGCTTCTTCTCTGGCTGACCTGGGCTAGGTTTGTAACTTTGCGTTAGCGTCAGCTGATACTGTTTTTTCGCGGCATCGTATTGTTCTTGCACCTTCACTCTTGGGGTGCCTGCCTGGCTATACCAATTCTTAAACTGAGTGAGATCCTTATTATTGGCATCGGCCATCGCCATTAAGAAATCATCGCAAGTCACTGCTTGTCCATCATGGCGCTTGAAATACAGATCCATGCCCTTGCGGAAACCTTCTTTACCCAAGAGGGTTTGGTACATCCTGACTACCTCAGAGCCCTTCTCGTAGACCGTGACGGTATAGAAGTTATTAATCTCCTGATACTCATCTGGACGGATTGGATGGGCCATTGGACCCGCATCTTCCGGGAACTGCAGCTGACGTAGCAAGCGGACATCTTCAATACGTTTTACTGCCCTGCCCGACTCGCTACCCATTTGGTCAGCAGAAAACTCTTGGTCTCTAAATACGGTTAAACCCTCTTTCAGTGATAGCTGAAACCAATCCTGGCAAGTCACACGATTACCAGTCCAGTTATGAAAGTATTCATGGGCAACAACGCTTTCGATGTTCGCAAAGTCAGCATCGGTAGCGGTCTCGGGTTGCGCAAGAACAAACTTGGTATTGAAAATATTCAATCCCTTATTCTCCATCGCACCCATATTGAAATCACTTACTGCCACAATCATGAAGCGCTCTAAATCCAATTCGAGCCCAAAACGCTTCTCATCCCAATGAATAGAAGCAATCAGAGAATCCATAGCATGACGAGTCTTTTTTAGGTCATGCGGCTCAACCCAGATCTGCAAAAGCTTCTTGGCGCCGCTGCTGGTGGTGATGGTCTCTTCAATGCACTCCAACTTACCAGCCACCAAGGCAAACAAATAAGACGGCTTCGGAAACGGATCTTCCCAGGTTGCGCTATGCCAACCATTAGGAAGTTTTTCTGTATTCAGTAAATTGCCGTTAGACAACAAGACTGGGCATTCTGCCTCACGAGCGCGCAAGGTCACGCGATAGCGCGCCATCACATCTGGGCGATCTAAGAAGTAGGTGATCTTTCGGAAACCTTCTGCCTCACACTGAGTGAAGAAGTTGCCATTGGAAACATACAGACCCATCAAGGTCGTATTTTTCTCAGGCACACAAACGCAAATCATTTCCACAACAAACTTTTCTTTGCCTTCATTAGGTAAAGAATGAATCGTCAGTGTTTCTGGTGTTAATTCAAAATGGCGATGCGCCTCACCATTGATGCGCAAGCTCACAAACTCGAGTTCGTGACCCACCAAAACTAAGGGTGCTCCTGGGGCAAAGCTTTTGCCAGGCAATACTTCAATGCGACTCTTCACAATGGTTCGCGCTGGATCTAAAGCAATATCGAGCTCGACTTGATCAAAGGTGTAAACAGGCGGAAGGTATTCGAGCCGACGAAAGCTCTGGGGAAGATCAGTTTTCATGAGCCTATTTTAAGTCTAGGCTGGCAGACTGGTGAGTCGTCTACATCAACCCTGAGTCACGCCCAGATCAGGGTGGCGATACCAATGGCGATAAAAGTAACAGCCGCAACCGCGTGAACCCACTTAATAGGCATCCGCTTGGTGAATTTCTGACCAATCCAGACAGCAGGGGCATTTGCCAGCATCATCCCCAATGTGGTGCCTATAGTGACTGAGATCACATCCTCATAGCGAGCCCCTAAGGCAATAGTCGCAATTTGTGTCTTATCGCCCATCTCAGCCAGGAAGAATAAACCTGTTGTTAAGAGAAAAACTTGTAGGGCTTTATCAGCGACCTTAGATCCAGCGGCATCATCAATATGGTCTGGCACCAAGAGCCACAAACCAATGCCCAAGAAACTCAACCCCAAAATCCAGCGCATCACATCTGGCGACACCAGGGTAGTTAACCAATGACCTAGCAAAGCAGCGCAAGCATGGTTTGCAATCGTAGCAATAAAGATGCCGGCGATGATTGCCATTGCTTGCTTAGGATAACGAGCTGCAAGCATCAAAGAAAGTAGCTGGGTTTTATCCCCCATCTCCGCCAAAGCAACCACTCCGGCAGACAGTGTTAATGCTGAAAAATCCATAAATGAAATAGGTCCAGTCAGTTTTCGTATGAGGATCAGTTTAAATCCGAACCCTGGCTAGACCTACTATTTATGAAAATCTTGCTTTATGCCACCAATAACTCTTCTGCAGACGCAAATTCCAGGCCTTGCGCTACTGCAACCGGCATTGATGTCAGCACCCCTTTATGAACGCTCAAACCGTTGCGCAAATGCTCATCAATCGAAAGTGCATTCAACACCCCGCGATTTGCTAAAGCCTCGACAAATGGATAAGTAGCATTGGTTAAGGCAAAGGTAGATGTTCGCGCTACTGCTCCTGGCATATTGGCTACGCAATAATGAATGACGCCATCCACTACAAATGTGGGATCTGCATGGGTAGTTGGTTTAGAGGTTTCAAAACAACCGCCCTGATCAATAGCTACATCCACCACGACCGAACCGGGTTTCATTTTTTTAATCATGTCACGTGTAACCAACTTCGGCGCCGCGGCCCCTGGTAGCAATACCGCACCAATCACGACATCCGCCTCACACACCTCTTGCTCAATCAATAAGCTGTCTGAATAAAACGTTCTCACCCGGTTGCCGTAGAACATGTCGATCTGACGTAATCGTTCAATATCACGATCAAAGATGCATACATCTGCACCCATACCAACGGCCATTTGCAAAGCATTGCGCCCCACTACACCGCCTCCCAAAATAACAATCTTTGCCGCCGATACTCCAGGAACACCTGCCATCAGCACACCTAAGCCGCCATTAGTTTTTTCTAAATGCGATGCAGCCGCCTGTATCGACATCCGGCCGGCTACTTCACTCATGGGCGCCAACAGGGGTAAAGCACCATTCATGGCAGTGACGGTTTCGTAAGCAATACAGGTAGCGCCTGACTGTAGTAATGCTTTGGTTTGCTTGGGGTCTGGGGCTAAATGCAAATACGTAAACAGAATTTGATCCTCACGCAACATAGCGCATTCCTGAGCCTGAGGCTCTTTGACCTTCACAATCATCTCAGCCTTTTGGAACACTTCAGCTGCGCTATTGATTAAGCTAGCGCCAGACAGTCGATAGGACTCATCACTCAGTCCAATCTGCTCTCCAGCGCCACGCTGAATGAGAACAGAATGACCCTGCTTACAAAGTCCGCTGACATTGCCTGGTGTTAGACCTACCCGGAACTCATTGTTTTTAACTTCTTGAGGCACACCAATAATCATTGCTATCTCCTATTATTTAAAGTCACGCACGATTGCGGTTTTGCGATGTAAGCCCACGATATAAAACATCACGAGATACACACCCAATAAACACGGGCCGACTATTAAAGCGATCCGTGCATCCTCATGAAATCCCATCAGCACCACTACTAAACCAATAAATGCCAATGCAAACCATGAGGAATAAGGTGACCACGGAGCGCGATACGCGAGCTCAGCTACTTGGGTTTTGGATAGAGAGCGGCGGAATTTGATTTGCGTAATTAAGATTGCGATCCAGACCATCAACCCAATAAAAGTCACAGCAGCCATAATGTATTGAAAGGCTTTGTCAGGGACAAAGTAATTCAACACTACACCTGACATACAAACTCCAACCGTAGCCATCACTGCTCGATGAGGAACGCCGTATTTAGACAGTTTTGAAAAAGATCTCGGTGCGTAACCGTTAGATGACAAAGAAAACAACAGTCGTCCACCGCTAAAGATGCCTGCATTGCAGGAAGATAGCGCGGCAGTAATAACAACGAAGTTAATCAAGCCAGCTGCTTCTCGTAGACCCAATCGCTCAAACATCACTACGAATGGACTGCCTTGCTGCCCGACTTGATTCCACGGGAAGATTGCCAAGATAACTAGGATGGCACCCATGTAAAAAATGAGAATGCGCCATGCCAAAGAATCGATTGCCATGGGAATCGTTTTTTGTGGGTTCTCAGCCTCGCCTGCAGAAAGACCAATCATTTCGATGCCAACATAGGCAAATAGCACCATCTGTAATGACAACAGCATGCCGCTAATGCCATTCGGGAAGAAGCCTCCGTGTTGCCATAAATTGCTCAGGCCAATGGGCTGCCAATCATTAGTAAAGCCAAACAAGATCACTGAACCACCAAGCGCAATCATGGCAACAATGGCCACTACTTTGATGAGAGCAAACCAAAATTCAAACTCACCAAATACCTTGACCGCAATGAGATTTATGAGACCCATCATCACAATCGATGAAAGCGCCCACACCCACTGCGGCGCCTCCGGGAACCAGATTCCCATATAGATGCCAACAGCTGTAACTTCTGCGATTCCCACGACGATCCAATAGGTCCAATAACCCCAACCCACCATATAACCAGCTAGTGGACCGATATAGGTATTGGCATAAGCTGCAAAAGAGCCCGCTACAGGTTCATGTACTGCCATCTCCCCTAATGTGCGCAAAACAATGAAGGCGACTAAGCCAGCGAGTAAGTAGCCCAAAAGAATGGATGGGCCAGCAATTTGGATGGCGCTTGCCGAACCAAGAAATAATCCTACGCCTATCGTTGAACCTAAAGCCATCAAACGAATGTGGCGTACTTTGAGATGGCGTTTTAAGCCAGTGTGTTCAGTCTGCAAGAGAGACCTCCTTTCGATTTGCTGTTGGCGACTTACCAACGGAGCAAAGTCTAGGGAGGACTGGGGATGAGCACTAGAGGAGAGAAATTACTAAAGTGACTAAATGAACAAATATATACAAGTAAAAATATAAATGTCTTTGAAATCAATGCGAGGTCTGAAATAAATTTTTTCTGACGGCAAAAGAATCAGTAATTTCCTACAGGGAATCCCCTTAAGGATTTGCAGTGCTTTTTGTGAAAAAACTTATTGTGCTGAGATGAGGTTCAGTATTTCTGCTGCAGCAGCCAAGCCACAAGCGGCCGTCACCATTACAGTAGAGCCATAGCCCGAGCAGGCCAGACCTCCGCTAGAAGCGCCAGCACGTGGTTCATGCGAGTAGATCGCACGAATACCGATTTTCTTTTTAAGGTTTCGGGAAAAGCCATGATCTTGTCTAAGTCCTTGGCGAACCTTAGCTAGCAATGCATCTTGCTCGGTCCGTGAGAGATCATCACAGCGAACGGATGTTGGATCAGATTTTCCACCAGCTGCGCCACACATCACTAATAAGCGATTATTTTTCACAGCCCAAACGGACAAAGCAATTTTGGTTTGTACTGAATCTGTAGCATCCAATACCAAAGCATTTTCTGGAATAAGTTGATCTAAATTTTCTGGTTCTAAGAATGCATCACAAGAAGTCAGCTTGATCTCTGGATTGATTTGCAAAATGCGTTGGGTCATCGCCTCTACTTTTGCTTTGCCGTATTGCCCCTCTAGCGCATGCAACTGTCGATTGGTATTGCTCTCGGCGATATGATCAAAATCAATCAAGACAAGATGCCCAATGCCAGTACGAGCCAATGCTTCCGCTGCCCAGGATCCAACTCCCCCTAGACCAGCCACCACCACTGTTGCATTCAGAAAGCGCTCACGCAGCTCTGGACCATAGAGTCTTGAGACTCCGCCAAAACGACGATTTTCTAAGCTGCCCTCTAGCTTGTCTTCCACCTTGTCTTCTGCCATAGCTTCTCTTTATACTGAATAAATGGACTCCATTGCTCAACTCCGCAAAAACTATACCTTTGGTCAGCTCTCAGAGACTGAGGTTCCTCAGGACCCGCTGCAGCTTTTTCAGCTCTGGTTTGAACAGGCTATGAAGGCAGAGTGTCCGGAACCCAACTCCATGACCCTAGCAACAGCGGACCAAGCCGGAAATCCATCAGCTCGTATTGTCTTACTAAAAGGCGCCGATCAAAACGGCTTTACCTTTTTTACCAACTACGAAAGTCAAAAAGGTCGAGATTTAGCGATACGACCAGAGGCTGCCCTACTCTTTCATTGGCATGAATTAGAGCGCCAGGTTCGCATCCAGGGCGTTGTAGAGAGAGTTAGCGCTGCTGAGAGTGATGAGTACTTCCACTCCCGTCCAGCCGCTTCCAGAATCGGCGCCTGGGCTTCGCCTCAGAGCACCGCCATTCCGAACCGTGAATTCCTAGAGGAAGCAGAAAAACGCTTCAAAGCAGAATTTGGTGAAAAACCTCCTCGCCCAGAGCATTGGGGTGGCTACCGACTGCGCCCTACTGAAATTGAATTTTGGCAGGGCCGCCCTTCTAGATTGCATGACCGCATGCATTACAAACTAGAAGGAAGTCAGTGGCGCGTGAATCGCCTGGCCCCTTAGAGCTTTTATTAGGAGTACTGGGGTGCGATGAGCGATTTAAATTTCGCTCTGAACTTGGCTAACTTAGGCGCGACCACTGCCATGCAATAGCCTTGATTGGGGTGTTGCTGAAAATAATTCTGGTGATAGTCTTCCGCAGGATAAATCGTTGGTGCAGCATCAATCTGCGTCACTACTGGATTAGAGTAGATTTTAGAATCCTCCAATTCCGTCACCACTTCATGCGCAATCTTGGCTTGCTCTTCGCTGTGCGTAAAAATCACTGAGCGGTATTGCGTGCCGTGATCATTGCCTTGGTAATTCAGAGTCGTTGGGTCATGGATGACAAAAAAGATTTCCAATAAATCTCTAAATGAAACCACTTGCGGATCGAACATGACATCGACAATCTCTGCGTGACCAGATACCCCAGTACAGACAGCCTCATAGGTTGGGTTAGGTCTTGCCCCTCCCGCATATCCAGAAACCACTGACTTAACCCCGGTAATTTGCTGATAAACAGCCTCAAGACACCAAAAACAGCCTCCGCCCAGGGTGGCCCGCTCCAAAAGGGGTTCATTTTTATCTAAATTTGTATCCATGGCTTTATCCTAATGCCTTATTCAAAAGCCTGCCAACTAATAATCCACTATGAATCGCTTCACTATCCAACTTGACGAAATTAAAGCAGCCTTTGCTGCCGAACCAAATCCCACGATTGAAGTGAGATTAGATCGTATTGCCCGTATTGAAAAAATGATTGAGGCAAATGAAGACAAAATCTGCAAAGCACTCGAGGCAGACTTTGGCGTGCGCCATCCTGTTGAGACACGACTTGCTGAATGTCAGATGATTTATCAGGCGTGTAAATATGTGCGTAAGCATCTTAAAGAGTGGATGAAACCCCAGCAAAAAGAGGTGCCATTTCATATGGGCGCCTCACAAGCCTATGTTGAAAGTCAGCCACTTGGTGTGGTTGGTATTTTGAGTCCATGGAATTATCCCGTGCAACTAGCGCTCATTCCAGCAATCGCTGCTTTTGCTGCAGGCAATCGTGTTTGGCTAAAGCCTTCTGAACGTAGCTCACGCACATCAGGATTTGTTGCCAGCCTGATTCAAGAGTATTTCCACCCTAGCGAGTTCTGTGTCACTACCGGCGGTCCTGATGTAGCTGAACAATTTGCGGCATTACCTTTTGACCACCTCTTCTTCACTGGCTCAGGCAACATCGGCAAAAAAGTGATGCGCGCTGCCGCAGAAAACCTAACACCGGTAACTCTCGAGCTCGGTGGCACAACCCCCGTCATTATTGATCAGAGTGCCAAACTGAAAGATGCTGCCTCCTCCATTACTTATGGCAAGTTGCTCAATGGTGGGCAAACCTGCATTGCACCAGACTATGTATTGCTTGAACCAAGTCTTCAAGAGGCATTTATTCAAGAGCTGCAAAGTGCAGCGCAAACTCAATTTAGTCACCCTGAAGAATTAACCGGTCCAATTGATGAGCGACAGCTGGAATATTGGCAACACTTAGTAAGCGATGCATTAGACCGCGGCGCAAAAGTAATTCCGCTTCTGAATAATCCAGGTGCTGGAGCAAGACCTTTCGAACCGATTGTGTTGATAAACGTTCCGCCAGAAGCACGAGTACTTCATGAGGAAATCTTTGGGCCTATTCTGCCGATTGTGACGGTTGTGGATACTTCCGCAGCGATTAGCTATGTGAACAACAAACCCAATCCCCTTGCCCTGTACTGGTTCGGCAAAGACAAAAAGAATCTAAAGCGCGTTTTAAGCGAAACTCGCTCAGGCGGGGTTACTGTTAATGACACCCTGCTGCATATCACTATTGAAGATCTACCTTTTGGCGGTGTCGGTGCAAGCGGTATGGGTAGCTATCACGGCAAAGCAGGCTTTGATACCTTCAGCCATCAAAAGTCGATTCTGGAAGTGCGTGGCTTCTTTGGTTTAAATTTCTTCAAGGGGACTACAACGGCGCGGCCTCCCTATGGAAAAATGACAGAGTGGTTATTGCGTTACCTGAAGTAAGACCTCAGATCAACAGCAATCGGATTGCAAAGCCAATAAATAAGATACCTGCCAGCATCCACAACGCGGCAGCACATCGTGGGCGAGCCTGAAAGAATTTCAGAGAGACTTGACCCACAGCTATCAGGCATGCCAAGTAGGTCATGCTCATGATCTGCAGCACAATGGCAAGATAAAAGAAGGTATGCAAGGGTCGCTCAAAATCTGGTCGAATAAATTGCGAAAAGAAAGCAATAAAGAAAAAGATTGCCTTGGGATTTGTTAGCGAAAGAGTCAGTGCAGCAGCCAATGGATGCAATCGCATAATGCGCGCCTGTAGATCTCCAACCACTTCTACCGACAACACTTGATTCCAACGCTTAAGGCCACTTCGCAATAAACCGAAACCCATCCACAGCAAGTAGATTGCGCCTGAGGTTCTTAATACATTAAATACCATCGGCGATGAAAGCAAGAGTGAGGCCGCACCTAAAGCAACGGCGATCATCAAGATCGAGTCACCGATAAAAATTCCAATTGCACCCCACGTGCCAGAGCGCCAACCTTTTTGAATGGCAATGGTTAAGACATAAAGTGAGTTTGGGCCAGGCAACAAAATAGTAAAAATTGTTCCCAAAAGATAAGTTGGGAAATCAACTATTCCCGCATTACTAGGCAATAAGTGGTCTAAGGCAAGCCATTCCATTGGCCAATCATATAATTAATTCGGGAAAACCCTTGTAATTGCTTGCTCAAAATGTCATAATGAGAGGCTTTTTTAAGCAATTTGATTCATCGCCCCCCAGCTCTATTTCAGCGTATCGTTTAGAAGTCATAAACACCGAAGTCCATAAAACGCGCTGCCGCTTGTCTGATGGTCGATGCCTTTGACCATCGCACCCTATAAAAACAATGGGTGCAACATACGGAGATATCCCTTAAAGGGGATGTGTAATAGCATGACTTTTTCTAAAGAAACTAAAATCGAGTCCCACGACTCAAAGAGCACTGGGACCGAATTCCAGAATTTCGCCCTAGCGGCATCACTCCTTAAAAACGTTGCTGAACTGGGTTATACCCAAGCCACTTCCGTGCAAGCTCAGGTTATTCCTGCAGCCTTAGCTGGTGGTGACTTATTGGTCAGCAGCCAAACCGGTAGCGGTAAAACCGCAGCCTTTTTATTGCCTTTGATTAATCAACTCATCGAAGACAACCCGAACAACTCACCTGTACCAGGTCGCGCGCAACCTAAAGTGTTAGTGCTCTGCCCTACTCGTGAATTGGCTCAGCAGGTTGCCGCTGATGCAGTGAACTTAGTTCGCGGTATGAAAGGCATTCGTATTGCTACTGTTATGGGTGGCATGCCTTACGGCAAGCAGATCCAAGCGTTAAAAGGTGCATTGTTAGTTGTTGCAACTCCAGGTCGTTTACTCGACTTGTGCGATAGCAAAGCAATTCGCTTAGACGATGTAAAACAACTCGTTATCGACGAAGCCGATCGCATGCTCGACATGGGATTTGCTGATGACCTCGAGGCAATTGATAAGCGTTGCGCAGGCCGCAACCAAACTTTGATGTTCTCTGCAACTTTCGCGCCAAAGATTATGTCTTTAGCAAATGAGTTGACTACAGATGCTAAGCGTATTGAACTTGCTCACGCAGGTGAAAAGCACGCCAACATTGAACAGAAGTTGCATTGGGCTGACAGCATGTCACACAAACATAAATTGCTTGAACACATTTTGGCCGATGCTGATTTGGATCAAGCGGTTGTGTTTGCGAGCACTCAAGTTGAGAGTGAAAAAATTGCTGACACATTGCGTGCTAATGGCTACGAAGCTACTGCCCTTCACGGTGCAATGCCTCAAGCTGTACGTATGCGCCGTCTTGAGTCCTTACGTAAAGGTCACACCAAGATTTTGGTGGCGACTGACGTAGCTGCTCGCGGTATTGATGTGCCACGCATTAGTCACGTGATTAACTTTGGCTTGCCAATGAAACCAGAAGACTATACGCACCGCATTGGTCGTACCGGTCGTGCAGGTCGCAATGGTGTAGCTATCACTTTGGTTGAACATCGTGATCGCGCAAAGATCCGCAATATCGAACGCTTCACACAGCAAGATATCGTTGCTTCAGTCATCGCTGGTCTTGAGCCACAAGCCAAGCCAAGCTTTGGTGGTGGCGGTGGCGGTAATCGCTCTGGCGGTGGTCGCTCTGGTGGCGGTGGCGGTCGTTCTGGTGGTGGCTTTGGTGGCAATCGCTCTGGTGGCGGTGGTCGTTATGGCTCAGGCGCTCGTTCAGAGTCTCGCTTTGGCGGCGGCGGTTCAGGCGGCGGCAATGCTGGTGGTCGTTCAGACGATTCACGTCCAGCACGCTCTGCTGATTCACGTCCTGCGCGTTCTGCCGACTCACGTCCAGCACGTTCTGGTGATTCACGTCCAGCGGGTGGCCCACGTTTTGCGAAGCCTAAGACCGGCGGTCAGCGTCGTAGCTTTAGCGGTAGCTAAAAATGATTCGCCGTAATCGTCTCCGTTCTGCATGGAATCGAGTCGGTTCCGGTGAAATCCATCGGGCGCCACGCGAGTGGCAACCATGGCTAAGCGATACCGGGTCTCTCACCCAAAAAATTGAGAAAGCAATTGGGCAAAAACTGGAAGTTCAGGTTTTGCGCGACTGCCCTCAATCACTCAATAGCGACGAAAGTCGCTATTTTCATTTCCAGCTCAGGCGCTGCAGGGTGCGTGAAGTACTACTCTGCTCAAATGGCATTCCCTTGGTAATGGCACACAGCGTCATTCCAACCTTTAGTTCAAGTGGTAGCAATCACAAAACTTTGCGCTTAGGTACCAAGCCCTTGGGCGCTGTCTTATTTAGCAACACTCGCAAACACTCGAAAGCAAAGCCGCCGCGTGATATTGCACGCCTTGATAAAAGTAGTGAGTTATGGAAAAGGTGCTCCAAGCACTTAACTGGATTGAGCTCACCCCTGTGGGCACGACGCACCCTCTATCGTTTAAAGGGTCATCCAATCTTGGTAAATGAAATCTTCTTGCCTACCCTCCTAGAGACTGCAAAGCTCTAGATATTTGCTTTGAGTTTTAGATTGTCAGCCAAGCTAAGGTTGACTTCACCAAGGCTTCATCGCCTGGCTCACTAGTAAAAACCTCACCAAACCCAATCAGCTCCGCTGCATCAGCAATATTGTGATGTGGACATAGTGCGCTAGCGCTATTAAGGTTGTACGTAAATTGATCTTTTATTACTTCGCCAAGATAGCGAACCGCTTCGGATGAAGTCAGCAACCAAAGTGATTTACTCAAATCCATCTCGCGCACCAGCTGCCAAGCAGGATTATCAATATCCAAGGGCACTCGACTATATGTAGAGATTGCCTCTACAACAGCACCGGCCTTGCTTAGGGTGTCGGCGAGCCAATCGCGGCCACCTTCACCTTTAAAGATCACCACTTTTTTATTCTGCCAATTCGACTGAAGGGATTGAAGTTCTTGCCACAAACCCTCAGAGTCCCACTGTTCGTTATTTTTAGGAATGATGATGGGGGTTGGATTGTCTTCTGATCCGATGCCGTGATTTTTCAAAGCAAGATGACTACTGCCACCCATTACGCCAATCGGAATAATCTTTTTTGAAAAGTCTTGCCAATCTCGCTCCAACAAACGCATGACACACTCAATGGCATTAGGGCTTACAAAGATTGCAAGATCTGCGTTGCTCAGAGAAGTTGCGATATGGTCAGCTAAATGTTCGTCCGACTTTGGAACAATGGTTAGCAAGGGGAGTGACAGAATCTCTGGGAGGGTACGCTTACCGACGCCGCTTGCCTCAATCGCACGAGTGAGTACTTCAATCAGCTGGCGCGCCTGACCGCTAGGTCTGGTAACGACGATTGTTTTAGTACTCATCGCTGCTAATACTGTTATTTAGAAATCTTGGGAATTAAGTCTGCTGCACCCTGAGATAGCAAGTCTTTTGCCACTACAAGACCCAATGCCTCAGCATCTTCAACAGATTGCACCACCCCACTTCCATGCGCTAAGCAAATGGCTTTGCCATCCACACTCGCCACAAAGGAGCGTATGTTCATTTGATTTTGATCCCATACAGCATGCGCAGCGAGGGGCACTTCACAAGATCCACCCAGCTGACGCGACACCATACGCTCAGCAGAAACTGCAAACAAAGTGGGCAAGTCATTTAATGGATCAAGCCACTGCTTAATGTTGGGATGTTTGCTCAAGGTTTCAATACCAAGAGCGCCCTGACCTGCAGCTGGCGTATAGGGATCGTAAGGCAAGAAGGCCCGAATGCGTGACTCCAAACCTAAACGCTTTAATCCAGCAGCAGCCAAGATGATGGCCTGATATTCGCCACGATCTAGCTTACCCATTCGCGTATCTAAATTACCGCGTAATGGTTGAATCACGAGATGAGGAAACTTAGCACGCAGCACGGACTCTCGGCGCAAACTCGATGTACCCACAATTGCTCCGACCGGAAGATCTTCGAGGCTAGCGTAGTCATTCGATACAAAGGCGTCACGAGCATCCTCCCTGGCCATGACACAAGAAAGATCAAATCCCTCAGGCATCACCATGGGGACATCCTTCAGGGAGTGAACTGCTAGGTCTGCACGGCCATCCTCGAGAGCAGTTTCAAGCTCTTTTACAAAAAGGCCTTTGCCACCCACTTTAGAGAGGGCTCTGTCCAAAATCTGGTCTCCACGGGTGGTCATCCCCAAAATCTGGACATCGCAGCCTGGATAGAGCTTTTTGAGGCAATCCCGGACGTGCTCAGCCTGCCACATGGCTAGGCGACTTTCGCGGGAGGCGATTACGAGGCGCTTTGGAGCGGCTGGGGAAGCTGATGAAGGGGCGGAATTGGGGGTTTGGGACATAACATTTAAAATAATCAAAGACCTACACCAATATACTGTGTTTATGAGCTCATCAAATAATTCCTTAGCCAACAAAGCCCAAGCTTGGTCGGCCCGTTTTGCAGAACCCGTCGACGAACTAGTCCAGCGTTATACCGCCTCTATTGGCTTTGATCAACGATTTGCAATGGTTGATATCGCTGGCTCCCTAGCTCATGCAGAAATGCTGGCCACCCAAAAAATCATTAGCGCCCAAGATTTGGCTGATATTCAAAAGGGTATGGCTCAAATTAAGAGCGAAATCGAGTCTGGTCAATTTAATTGGCAACTGGCTCTTGAAGATGTCCACCTCAATATCGAAGCCCGCCTCACTGAATTAGTAGGCGATGCAGGTAAACGATTACACACTGGTCGTTCACGTAACGACCAAGTAGCAACTGATTTACGTTTGTGGTTACGTGGCAGCGTGGATGACATCGCAGTCACCCTCAAATCGTTACGCTTGGCGCTTTTAGATTTAGCAGAGAAGCATGCCTCTACGATCATGCCTGGTCATACCCATTTGCAAGTAGCACAGCCGATTACTTTTGGTCATCATTTGATGGCGTATTACGAAATGTTTAGCCGCGATGCAAGTCGTTTGATTGATTTGCGTACTCGCTTTAATCGCTTGCCTTTAGGCGCTGCTGCATTAGCTGGCACTACTTATCCGATCGATCGTGAACAAGTGGCCAAGACATTAGGCTTTGATGGAATCTGCAATAACTCATTAGACGCTGTATCTGATCGCGACTTTGCTATTGAGTTTTGCGCCTTCTCATCAATCCTGATGATGCACGTTTCACGCTTATCCGAAGAGCTTATCCTGTGGCTAAGTCCGCGTTTTGGCTTTATTGATTTGCCTGATCGTTTCTGCACCGGTAGCTCCATCATGCCGCAGAAGAAAAATCCTGACGTTCCAGAGTTAGCCCGTGGCAAGACTGGTCGTGTTTATGGTGATTTGATTTCTTTATTGACACTGATGAAGGGCCAGCCCCTTGCGTACAACAAAGATAATCAAGAAGATAAAGAACCTTTGTTTGATGCTGTAGATACCGTGCAAGATACCTTACGTATTTTTGCTGACATGGTTCCGCACATTGAAGTCAAAGCTGAAGTCATGAAGAAGGCTGCTGAAGAAGGTTTTGCGACAGCAACTGACTTGGCTGACTACCTAGTTAAAAAGGGCCTGGCATTCCGCGACGCGCATGAAGCAGTGGCGCACGCTGTTAAAGCTTGCGTTGGTAGAAACTGCATGCTGACTGACTTAAGCCTCTCTGAACTGCGCTTTGCTTGCGGATTGGATAATCGTCCCGAACTGATTAGTGATGATGTGTTTGCATTACTCACAGTTGATGGTTCCGTACAGTCCCGTCAACATGCCGGCGGTACTGCACCAACCCAGGTCCTTGCCGCTATCAAACGGGGTCGCACAGATCTCTAAAGCGCATGGGGTTTTGGTCCAAACTCTCTGCAGGCATTGATTACGTAAATCAGTTTTTAGGCAAGGCAGCCAGCATCATGATTTTGCTGTCTTGTGTCGTCTCCGCACTAAATGCCCTGCTGCGCTACGGGCTGGATATCAGCAATAACTGGCCACTGGAACTTCAGTGGTATCTCTTTGCTGCTGCAGTCATGCTCGGGGCTTCTTACACCCTCAAACGCAATGAGCATGTGCGAGTCGATTTGATTTACTCACAACTCTCAGACCGTGGACGCTTGTGGGTTGATCTCATTGGTCTAACCTTCTTTTTAATGCCAGCCTGTCTTCTGTTTACATGGCTTTCTTGGGCCACGCTCTTTTACCCATCATGGCTAGTCATGGAACACTCAATGAACTCTGGTGGTTTAGCGCGTTACCCCATTAAGTTTGTCGTGCCATTTGGCTTCTTCATGCTCAGCCTGCAAGGTGTTTCAGAAATCATTAAGCGTATCGGCGCCCTCAAAGGTGAGATCACTTTACCTGCCGAAGACCTTCATTACGAAAAGCCCATGCAATGATTCCATTGGAGTGGATGCCACCCTTAATGTTTGGTGGGCTAATCGTCTTTATGTTGATCGGCTTTCCGGTTGCCTTCTCGCTCATGGCTGCAGGTTTATTTTTCTCAGCTATTGCAATTAGCGAGGGATTCTTTGGTATCCCATTCTTACAAGCCATTCCGCAGCGGATCTTCGGTAGCGTACTCGCCAATGATCTACTGCTAGCAATTCCGTTCTTTACCTTTATGGGTGCCATCTTGGAGCGCTGTGGTCTTGCAGAAGAAATGCTCGACTCTATGGGACAACTCTTTGGGCGCGTTCGTGGCGGCCTTGGTTATTCAGTGATCATCGTTGGTTTTATATTGGGCGCCATTACTGGCACAGTAGCCGCTCAGGTGATCGCTATGGCGATGATCTCCTTACCAGTAATGATGCGTTACGGCTACAACATGCGCTACGCTACAGGCGTTTTAGCAGCCTCTGGAACGATTACGCAGCTAGTGCCACCTTCCTTGGTGCTCATTGTTTTAGCAGATCAACTAAAGACCCAAAGTGGCAGTGCTGATGTAGGCAGCATGTACTTGGGTGCATGGGGTCCATCGCTTATACAGATCGCTCTATTTGCCCTATACACTTTTTTCTTAAGCCGTGTTCGCCCCGATTATTTGCCGCCGGTGCCAGTGAGCGCCCTCACACTTAAAGGCTGGGCGCTTTGGAAAAAATGTCTCATGGGGATCATCCCATCTGCTGTCTTGATCTTCCTAGTTCTGGGCACCATCATGACTGGCATTGCCACCCCTACAGAATCTGGTGCCATGGGTGCAATGGGCGCACTCTTGCTTGCTTGGCTCCGACGCTCAAAGATTCCGAATCTGAAAGGCTTAGTACAAGAGGCCTATCAAAACACCATGCGCATTACAGCAATGGTGGTTTTCATTCTCATTGGATCAACCTGCTTCTCCGTCGTCTTTCAAGGCGTGGATGGCGGCTTCTGGGTTGAGGAACTCTTTTCCAATCTTCCCGGTGGTTGGATTGGATTCCTAGTCGTTGTAAATTTATTTGTTTTCTTCTTAGCCTTCTTCCTAGACTTCTTTGAGATTGCATTCATTGTTGTACCCATGCTTGCACCAGTAGCAGTGAAATTACTTTCACCCGTATTACTCGATTCCATGAATGGCAATCCTCAAGCAGCGGCTAGTGCAGCGCTAGTGTGGTTCGGCGTCATGCTCTGCGTGAACATGCAAACCTCTTTTATGCATCCGCCTTTTGGCTTTGCTCTCTTTTACCTCAGAGGAGTTGCACCTAAAGAGGTGAAGAGCAGCGATATCTATTGGGGTGCTTTGCCGTGGGTAGGGCTGCAGCTCATTATGGTCGTGCTTGTGATGACTTTTCCAGCACTGGTGACCACTTTCCTGGATAAACCCGCTGCAGTCGCTCAGAGTCAGGACTTTAACTTCACAGGCGAGGAAAATAAATCAGACACGCCAGCAAATAAAGTGGATGAAGATGCTCCGGTAAACTTTCAGCTAGATAAGCCGATTAAGTAAAAATCAGTTAGCCGGCAATTTTCCCGGGCCTACCAAAGTACCAGCCCTGGAAAAAGTCACAGCCCTTTAGTTGCAATAGTTCAAATTGCGCTTTGGTCTCAACGCCTTCCGCAACAACTTGGATACCTAGTGTTTTTGCTAGACTCAAAATATTATCTACGATAGCTTCATCATCTTTGTTAGATACCATCCCGGCAACAAATGATTTATCTAATTTAAGGTATTTGATAGGGAGTTTTTGCAAATACGCCAGCGAAGAATAACCTGTACCAAAATCATCCAACACAAATTTCACCCCTTTACTGCATAAACGCTCCATCACGCCAATAGCTAATTCAACATCCTCTAGAAAAGTTCCTTCGGTAACTTCTAAATGTATGCGCTCTAATGGAATCTGATATTGCTCAGCCAGCAAAATAAATTGGTCAGCAAACCGCAAACTCATTAGCTGATGGGCGCTGATATTAATCATCAAAACATAGTTGGGATGAGTGGCAGACAAGGTCCAGAGTGACTGATTGCTAAAAATATTTCTTAGGATCGATTCACCTACATCATTCATTTGCCCACTCTTCTCGGCAAATGGAATAAAGTCATCCGGCATAACCATTCCAAGCAAAGGATGCTTCCAACGAGCCAATGCTTCGTAGCCAATGCAATCTTGCTGGCGGTCCACTACTGGTTGAAATTCAACAAAAAATTGATCTTGCTCTGCCGCTTCTTTCAACCCCAACTGGAGTTCGTTTTTACGATCAAAGCTAGACTTTAAGTTTTCATCAAAAAATCGGTAAACAATGTGTGGGTCTTCTTTGGCCGCATACATAGCAATATCAGCATGCTTTAAGACCTCATCAAATTGTGAAGTCTCCCTACCAAAAACTACCGCCCCCATACTGGCAGATGCCCTCACAGTAATTTTGTTACCTAAATCGAATTCATCAGACAGGCTGACTATAATTCGCTTAATTCCCTCTTCAAGCGCTGCACGAGCCACCTCAGGAGTAGGTCCAAGCCGTTCAAATAAGATCAAATACTCATCACCGCCAATACGAGCAATCATATCTGTCGGGCGGATTGCGCGTTGAATGCGGTTGCCAAACTCTTTTAATAGTTTGTCGCCAATATGGTGACCATAGGTATCGTTCACTGACTTGAAGTCATCCAAGTCAAGATATGTCAAGCCAGAATAAACTCCTTCGCGGCTAGCTTCGCCGATAGCCCTGTGAATTCGGTCCTTAATATATTGGCGATTAGGCAACTTAGTAAGCGCATCAAAGAAGATGAGTTCTTCGATTTTTTCTTTTGATGCGATCTGATTACTCACATCATGAATTGCTCCGACCATTCGAATTGGGGTGCCATCGGGTGATTTTTCAACAACATCACCTCTATCCTCCACCCAAATTTGCCGTTGATCACATCGAAGCATTCGATACTGCATGCGGTACTCTTTTTTGCCTACTAAAGCATCCTGTAGACTTTCCATTACCTTAGGTAAGTCTTCGGGGTGGATGCGATTTTTATAATCCTCCACCGAAAAATAAGTTTGATTTGGATTCTCACCAAGCATATCAATCCAGCGATCGTTATGTTTTACTTCACCCGTTTGAATATTCCAGTCCCAGATACCATCGCCCGTTACATTTAGTACATGTTGCAAACGTTGTTCAGTTTGGTTTGCTTTTTGATTGGCGAAATTGACTTTGAGTTCATTGAATTGGACGAATAAATCACGTCTTTCTTTTTCCTCAATCCCGAGCACTAAGCCAGTAAATATTACATAGCGCGAGAGGCCCATCAACAGCAATACTATGTAGGTAACCGCATTGATCGGACCGCCCTGATACGCAAATCCAACACCTAAAAATATAATGGTTGAAAGCCTAATTAACCATATCAACCCACCCAGTAAATAAATTAGCGCTAAAACACCGCCAAACGGGTTTAAAGACTTTCGGTAGTATTGGTAAGAAAGAAAAAATCCGTACAGAAAAACACTGGCATTTAGCAAAGAAATAAGGGTTGGCTGATATTGATAACCATAAATGATGTCCACCAACATTAACGCCGCCACTGCAAGTAGTCCTGCGCCAGTGTTCTCGAGCGCTACTCTTTTGAAATTCCCAACCTTTCCAGAGAGATTCGAGATGGCATAGTTTGATAGCAACCCACCAACTAGAGCCAAAGCATTGCCTACCTTATAAGATATTAACTCTGGGATATATTCTCTTAGGGTCAATAAAATGACTCCAGTGCCAGTCGATACACAGCCAACAATCCAATAACTTACATAAGCAGGCCTGTTTTTCTTAAACTGAACCGCTAATAAAGCAGCCCCCGCATAAGAAAACATTGCGAAGAAGACAAACAGAGAAAAGATGAAGCTTCCTGTATTCATTGATTTACTGAAATCAAACAGTCTTTAAGGACCCTAGATTATTTCTAAAAATTAAGAGTTTTAATCATAAACCCTCTCCAATAATCTAGCTGTCCCATACAGAAAATGGGGAGATTAGCACTTAAATTGCCAACCATGCATCAACCATCCTTTGAATGCATTAAAGGGTTTTCCCCAAATTCGTGCCAAGAGTGGGTCTTTGTCTTAAAAATCCATTACGCTATGGGAAATTTAATATGGTTAAAAAAAATAAACTTTCTCTCTTTAGTACGTAAGGCACTGCCAAATATTGTACTATCGGCCACCCTTAGCGGTTGCGGCTCAGCCGGCGCTCCAGACTTTAGTCAGATGTCAGCCAAATACGCCAATATCTTGGAGCAATATCAGATCAATATGATTTTTCAGAACATCTTGCGCTCTTCTGAAAATCGTCCCGTCAGCTTTTTAGATATGCCAACCATCAATGGCTCGGGTTCTATTACGACCACACCATATGCGAGTGCATTCTTTACAGGCGGCATCATTCCCTACAATTCTAGCTACCTCCCAATTAATGGAGGCTTAACTAACATTACTCCCGGAGTATCGCTCTCAATTGGAAACAGCTTTAACTTTACCCAATCCTCTTTAGATAACGCAGTATTTTGGAAGGGATATCTTAACGAGCTTCCAATAGAGATGGTCAAGTATTTCGAACACAATCACATTCCCAAAGAAGTTCTCTTGAGTCTAGTAGTTGATGAGATCATCTTCACCAAACCAGATGGAGAATCACTCACTCTTATCAATAATCCATTAAGACCAGACCATCCAGAATTTCAGAAACATCTATATAAGTTGATTTCATATGGGCTCGGAGCATATCTCGTCGATACCTCACAAAAAATTGGCCCTCCTTTAACTGTTGCTAATCTAAAATCTACTTTTGGCGAAAATGCTTTTGAGGCGATGAAAGACTCTGGAATCGTATTGCAAAAAGTTGGCGGCAGCTCTGAAATTAAATTTCAACCAATACAAGTTTCCAAAAAATATAAGCTTTGCATTAATGCCAATAAGTATGAGAACTTTGTTCGCCAGGAATACGGCGACGAAATATTTTGCCAGGAGACCCTTGCGCAAGATATAAATAAGCCTAATGCCCAGAAAAAAATACAGCCCAAACTCAACATTCGTATCCGCTCGACTAATAATATTTTTGAGTATTTGGGTCAAGTTACAAAAGCTCAGCTAGCTGAAAATTCTTATATGGTTACCTTGCCGCCGACAGCAACAACCTTTAGCAGCAAAACGAATAACTCAAATGAATACGCTATTTTTGTGGTGTATAAAAATCAATCTTCGACTCGTCCTTTTTCAAGCATTGAAAGCTTAGATGGCAATACCTACAGTATCCCTAGTGAAAACAATGGTTACTCACCGCTCACCATTAAGTTGCTCTCGCAATTTATGTCATTGCAAAAGATTCCGGGAAGCATCCCAGCATCACCATCGGTATTGCTGAAGTAAGAAACACCTGCGATAGCAATAAATAAGGCCCCTAGGGGCCTTATTTATTAGAGAGTGATATCTCGCTCCTGCCTGACACAGTCAACGTAGTACTCGCTCTTGCCATCGACATTGGTTTTAACCAATCCATGAATATCCGTCTCAAATCCAGGGAACTTCTCATTAAAGTCTCTAGCAAAATAGAGATAGTCAATGATGCGTTTATTAAAGCGCTCGCCAGGAATCAGCAATGGAATACCTGGAGGGTATGGCGTTACTAGCATTGCAGTCACGCGGCCTTCTAGTTGATCGAGAGGTACGCGATCTACCTGTTTGTGCGCCATCTTAGCCCAAGCTTCTGAAGGCATCATGGCTGGAACCATGTCCGAGGTGTACATCTCAGTAGTCATACGCGCTACATCACGGCTCTTATAGAACTCATGAATTTGCTGGCAAATATCTTTCAAGCCAACACGCTCATAGCGTGGGTGCTTGGCAACAAACTCAGGTAATACTTTCCACAAAGGCGCATTTTTATCAAAGTGATCTTTGAATTGCTGCAACTCAGTTACGAGCGTATTCCAGCGACCTTTTGTAATACCGATCGTGAACATGATGAAGAAGGAGTACAGACCGCACTTCTCCACGATAACGCCATGCTCAGCAAGATACTTCGTTACGATGCTAGCCGGAATGCCCATGGAACCGAAATTGCCTTCGATGTCTAGACCAGGCGTAACAACTGTAGCTTTGATTGGGTCAAGCATATTGAAGTCTTTAGCCAATTTGCCAAAGTCATGCCATGCGGCTGATGGCTCCAGAATCCAATCGGAACGCTCGCCAATACCCTCTTCCGCTAAATGATCTGGGCCCCAAACCTTAAACCACCAATCAGCGCCAAACTTATCATCCACTTCACGCATCGCGCGACGGAAGTCCATGGCTTCGGCAATGGATTCTTCAACTAGGGTTGTGCCACCAGGTGACTCCATCATGGCTGCAGAAACGTCACATGAAGCAATAATGGCGTACTGAGGGCTAGTGGAGGTATGCATCAAATAGGCTTCATTGAAGCAATCACGATCCAGCTTGGTATCTTCTGCGTCCTGCACCAATACCTGTGAAGCTTGAGATAGGCCAGCGAGTAACTTGTGAGTTGACTGGGTAGCAAACATCAAACTCTTCTTGGTGCGCTTGCGATCTGAACCGATTGCATGCATATCTTTGTAGAAGGGATGGAAAGCGGCATGTGGCAACCATGCTTCGTCGAAATGTAATGAATCTACTTTGCCGTCCAACATCTCTTTAATCATCTCGACGTTGTAAACGATACCGTCATAAGTACTTTGCGTCAATGTCATGACGCGAGGCACTACGTTTTTATCTTTGATGAATGGATTGGCATCGATTTTCTTCTGGATGTTTTTCCACTCAAACTCTTCTTTGGGGATTGGGCCAATAATGCCCAAATGATTACGAGTAGGCATCAAGAAAATAGGAATCGCGCCCATCATGGTGATGGAATGAATGACCGACTTATGACAGTTGCGGTCTACCAACACCACGTCGCCAGGGGCAACAGTGGAGTGCCACACAATTTTGTTTGAAGTCGATGTGCCATTAGTAACAAAGAACAAATGGTCTGCATTAAAGATGCGCGCTGCATTGCGCTCACTCTGCAGCACTGGGCCAGTATGGTCTAGCAGCTGACCCAACTCTTCTACTGCATTGCAAACGTCAGCACGCAGCATGTTCTCACCAAAGAACTGATGAAACATACGGCCCACCGGACTCTTTAAGAAAGCAACGCCACCAGAGTGGCCCGGGCAATGCCAAGAATACGAACCTTCAGAAGCGTAATTGGTTAATGCGCGGAAGAATGGCGGCGCCAATGAATCTAAATACACCTTAGCTTCACGAATAATATGACGTGCCACGAACTCTGGAGTGTCTTCATTCATATGAATGAAGCCATGCAACTCACGCAAGATGTCATTTGGCATATGACGTGAAGTGCGAGTCTCACCATATAAGAAGATCGGAATATCTTCGTTACGCTTACGTACTTCAGTAATAAAGGCGCGCAAGTTATTGAGGGCTGGAAGATCATTATCTTCAGAGTCAGAATCAAACTCCTCATCATCAATTGAGACAATGAATGAGGATGCACGAGAAGCTTGCTGCGCAAATGAAGTTAGGTCGCCGTAGCTGGTTAAGCCAATAACTTCCATACCCTCATTCTCGATCGCCTCGGCGAGGTCACGAATTCCCGAGCCTGAAATATTTTCAGAACGAAAGTCCTCATCAATAATGATGATTGGGAAACGAAATTTCATAAAAACTCCCCTACTAACTGATCCGAAGTACTCGGAATCCACTTATCAAAATTGGTGAGATCGATTACCCGACCACCATCTGGCAAAACTGAGACTATATCGACGAAGGTCGCATTTTGCTGCACATTTCTAGGCAAGTAAACATGGCGCGCATAAACCTGATTGGCTAAGCTCTCATGGTAGCCCGTAAAGGTAATCAGCAAATGCCACTGTTGATCTACTGAAGCATTACCCAAATACTCCTTAAGGGCGCTATTCTCGTCCACACTATGCATTGCTGTCCAGGTTAACGAGAAAACTGGGCTTTCAGAACGATGGAGCTGCAGCTCAACTGAGCGGCGATAGCGCTCACCTTCACTAGTCATACTCTCGGCAATCAACCACAAACGTAATTGCGCTTCCACAATGTGCGAGCTACGATCGTTAGCAACACGAAACTTAAAGGTTTTAACGCCATCGTGATTGCCAACTACTGCCACCTTAGAAAAACGTACACCTGCAGTCGGCCTAGTAAAGCGTGCAAAGGCTAAGCCAGTAGTTAAAGCTGAATAAACAATTCCAAAGAATGCTTCAAACGTCACGATTGCATTTGGCCAATTTCCTACTGGCGTCATACGACCATAGCCAATAGTTGCCATTGTTTGAACGCTGAAGAAAAAGACATCAAGCAAAGAACCTGGTTGAGCATGGGTAATGGCACTATCACCACATGCTAAATAAGCAAAAGCAAATAGGAGGTTTGTGCCCAAATAAACCAAGACCACTAGCAGCAAGAAGCTGCCCCAGCCAGTACCTAACAACCAATGGTAAAAATTATTCTCAGGGCGCGCTATTTCGGAGCGCGAAAGTGTGGCGCGATATTCCTCTAGATTAATCCGCGTTGGACGGCGATTAAATAGAAATTTGCGCACTGCCGTAATGACTTAGGTCTTAGGCAGGGTAACGCCCCGCTGACCTTGATACTTACCACCACGATCTTTGTAAGATGTGCCACACACTTCATCGCTTTCAAAGAACAGTACTTGAGCGCAACCTTCACCAGCATAAATCTTGGCTGGCAGTGGCGTTGTGTTTGAGAACTCTAAAGTGACATAACCTTCCCACTCTGGTTCGAATGGAGTCACGTTCACAATAATGCCGCAACGCGCATAAGTACTCTTACCAACGCAAACGGTTAAAACGCTACGTGGAATCTTGAAGTACTCAACCGTTCTTGCAAGTGCAAATGAATTCGGAGGAATGATGCAAACGTCACCCTTGAAATCAACGAAGGATTGTTCATCGAAATTCTTTGGGTCAACGATGGTGCTGTTGATATTGGTGAAGATTTTGAATTCGTCTGCGCAACGAATGTCATAGCCATAGCTTGAAGTGCCATAACTTACGATTTTGTTACCGGCGGCGTCTTGGCGAACTTGCCCAGGTTCAAATGGGCTGATCATGCCTTGCTCGCCCATGCGGCGGATCCAGTGGTCAGATTTAATAGTCATGGGCGAATTGTAAAACCATCGCCCTCACCTGCCCATGAATTTATTGGGGTTTTTGGGTAAAAACGACCCTCTCCGGGGCGTTATAGATCTCAAAGTGTTTGCCGGAGCAGCGAGAGAGGATGGTCAGATTGGTCTTGCGCGCCAGCTCAAGACCCATCAAGGTCACGCCCGAGCGGGTCAGGAGGAAAGGGATACCCATCTGGGCGCCCTTGATGACCATCTCGGAGGTCAGGCGTCCAGTAGTAAAGAAAACTAAATCCTTGCCAGGCCTATTGGCCAACCACATCAAGCCAGAAATCGAGTCGACCGCATTGTGCCGACCCACATCCTCGATGAAATGCAGAAGGCGTACACCCTCATTGCCGTCTCGCTCAAAAACTGCACAGGCATGGACCGAGCCGGACTTCTTGTAAATCGAGTCATGAATCCGAATGGAATCAATCAAGGCAACTATTGCCTCTTGGGATAGCGCCGGACCTTCGGGAAGCTGGATCGCATCCATCTCCTCAATCAAGCCGCCAAACATGGTTCCTTGACCGCAACCCGTCGTGACTACCCGCTTACTGGTCAGGGCATCAATATCTACCGTACTCCGACGGGTTTTCACTGCAGCCGAGTCCGTCTCCCAGTCCACCTGAATGCTCTCAATATCGTCCGGAGACTCCACAAGGCGCTGATTACGCAAATAACCCAAGACCAGAGCCTCTGGGGCACTGCCCAGCGTCATGAGTGTGACGACTTCACGCTTATCTAGGTAAATCGTTAAAGGGCGCTCACCGGGAATATAGGTCTTTTTAAGACGCCCCATCTCATCCATGACCTCGACCTCATGCACCACGGGCACGGAGGCATGGGACATCTGAATGGTCGGTTTTGCTGCCATAAATACTCTCTAAGGTGAGGCTGAACTGAAGTTTATCGGGGTTTATGAAGACTTCACGGGGTTTTACTTTAACCGCAGACTAAAATCATTGCTTAAGCCAGCATAATGGAGTGCTGTGCCTGATTTACCTGTTTACCCTTTTTATTGACCTTCTTATTTAAGTCCGCATTACATGAGCAGTTCCCAACGCCGCCTTCTTGTTACCTCCGCCTTACCGTATGCCAATGGTCAGATCCATATCGGCCATCTAGTTGAATACGTACAGACCGATATTTGGGTGCGCTTTCAGAGAATGCGTGGCCATGAAGTGCATTACGTTGGCGCCGATGACACACACGGCACGCCCATCATGCTCCGCGCTGAAAAAGAAGGCCTGACACCAAAAGAACTTATCGCTAATGTTTGGAAAGAGCATAAGCGTGACTTTGATAACTTCCTCATCTCATTTGATAACTACTACACGACCGATAGCCCTGAGAATGAAAAGTTATCTCAAGATATCTACATCAAGTTACGCGATGCAGGCCTGATTGAGAAGCGCGCAATTGAGCAAGCTTACGATCCCGTTAAAGAAATGTTTTTACCCGATCGCTTTATTAAGGGCGAGTGCCCTAAGTGCGGCGCCAAAGATCAATACGGTGATAACTGTGAAAAATGTGGTGCAACGTATTCACCTACTGATTTAAAGAATCCTTTCTCAGTAGTGAGCGGTGCAACACCGATCAAAAAGATTTCAGATCACTACTTCTTTAAGTTATCCGACCCACGTTGCGAAGAATTCTTACGCGACTGGACGCAGGTAAAAACACCTTTGCAGCCAGAAGCCCGCAATAAGATGAAAGAATGGGTTGGTCAGCCAGGCGAAAGTAAGTTGGGCGACTGGGATATCTCCCGCGACGCCCCGTATTTCGGCTTTGAGATCCCTGATGCACCAGGCAAGTACTTCTATGTTTGGCTTGATGCCCCGATTGGTTATTACGCTAGTTTCCTCAATTATTGCCAGTCTAAAGGCCTTAATTTTGATGAGTGGGTCAAGCCCGATACCACTACTGAGCAATACCATTTCATCGGTAAAGATATTTTGTATTTCCATACCTTGTTCTGGCCTGCCACACTGAAATTTTCTGGATACCGCACGCCAACCAATGTATTTGCACATGGCTTCTTAACTGTTGACGGTGAGAAGATGAGCAAGTCACGTGGCACACTTATATCTGCTAACAGCGTGATTGAGTGTGGCTTCAATCCTGAGTGGTTCCGTTATTACTTCGCAACTAAGCTGAATGACAGTATGGAAGATTTAGATTTAAATCTTCAAGACTTTGTTGCGCGTGTGAATAGTGACTTATTGGGTAAGTACATCAATATTGCAAGTCGTAGCGCTGGCTTCTTAGTGAAACGTTTTGGTGGCGTGGTTTCTGATGAAGCCATGAGTAACCCGCTACTGAAAGAGATCGCATCGTTCAGCGAAAAAATTGCTGAACTCTATGAGGGACGTGAGTACGCTAAAGCACTGCGTACCGTGATGGAACTTGCAGATAAAGTGAATAGCTTTGTCGATGAGAACAAGCCATGGGAAATTGCCAAAGATCCAGAACGTGAAGCCGATTTGCAAAGAGTCTGCAGCATTACCCTTGAGGCGTTCCGGATGCTGAGCCTTTATCTCAAGCCAGTGATTCCTCAAGTCACCGCTGGAGTGGAGGAGTTCTTCTCTTTATCGCCTCTTTCTTGGTCGGACATCAATACCCCGCTCTCCAGCAAGAACCCTATCAAGCCCTATAAGCACCTCATGACCCGGGTTGAAGCCCCTCAAATTGAGGCTTTGCTGGCTGCAAACTTGTAAAAATACCCCTAAAAAGCACCTATAATGGCGGTTGTAGTCACTAAGTAACTTTTCGAATTAATTTCATAAGTTATTGAATTTATTGAGTATTTTAGGAAACGCCATGGCAAGATATCAATCTGAAATCACCCAGTTCTTAACTGAACTCAAAACCGAGCATCCAAACCTCGAGGCTGAACAGCAAGCTGGTCGTGCCCTGCTTTGGGATAAAGAGCCATTGAGCGTTGAAGACCAGCGTCGTGCCAAAGCTGCAAAACTCAAGCAACGCGCTTACGTTTACTCGAATGACTAATTCAGAAAATGCAGCGGGCAATGAGCCTATGGCTCAGCCGATGTCGGATTTGCTAGACAGTACCCCATCGGTTACCGATGGCATGTCGGCTGCTTTCGCCAAACTGTATGGCGAACCACTTTTTAAGCTTCCTACTGATCTTTACATTCCACCAGATGCACTAGAAGTTTTTCTAGAAGCGTTTGAAGGTCCATTAGATCTATTGCTGTACCTCATTCGTAAGCAGAACTTCAACGTTCTAGATATTCCAATGGCACAGGTTACTCAGCAGTACCTGAGTTATGTTGATCAAATCCGCCATCACAATCTTGAGCTAGCTGCCGAGTATCTGCTCATGGCTGCGATGTTGATTGAAATTAAATCTCGCATGCTCTTGCCGATGAAGAAGGCAGACAGCGAAGAAGAAGTAGAAGATCCGCGCGCAGAATTAGTGCGTCGTCTCTTAGAGTACGAGCGCATGAAGCTTGCTGCACAGGAGCTCGATCAGATCCCACAACAAGGTCGCGACTTCCAAGTAGCGCATGGCTATGTCGATACTACCGTAGCCATTGCGTGGCCAGACGTCAATGTAGAAGACTTGCAAATGGCTTGGCGTGATGTTTTACACCGTGCCAAACTCACCCAGCATCACACCATTACTCGCGAAGAATTATCGGTGCGTGACTTTATGACCCGCATCTTGCGCCGCTTACAGAGCACTAAGTTTGTAGAGTTCAGCGAGTTATTTGAAGAAGCCATTAACTCTGGTAAAGGCATACCGGTGGTGATCGTGAACTTCATTGCGATGCTTGAGCTCTCACGTGAAGCCTTAGTCGAAATTACTCAAGCTGAGCCTTATGCCCCAATTTACGTGCGCCTTGCCTACACGCCTGTTGCATGAAAATCATTAGCGACATACAAGAATTACGTGACCACCTAAGAGGTCAAAACCGCGCTTCATTTGTACCGACCATGGGTAACCTCCATGAAGGCCATCTTTCATTGATGCGTCTAGCAAGACAGCATGGTGACCCTGTAGTAGCGAGCATCTTTGTAAACCGTTTGCAGTTTGGTCCTAACGAAGATTTTGATAGCTACCCACGCACCATGCAGGCAGATATCGATAAACTGGAAAAAGAAGGTGTCTACATCCTCTTTGCACCGACTGAGCGAGATCTATACCCACAGCCACAAGAGTATCGAGTCGATCCACCGCAACAGCTAGGCGACATCCTGGAGGGTGAGTTCCGCCCCGGTTTCTTTAAGGGTGTTTGCACCGTTGTACTCAAGCTCTTTTCTTGCGTGCAGCCTAAGGTTGCCGTGTTTGGCAAAAAAGATTACCAACAGCTAATGATTATTCGTCAGATGGCTAAGCAATTTGCCCTACCAGTCGACATCATTCCTGGTGAAACCATTCGTGCGGAAGATGGCCTTGCCCTCTCCTCTCGCAATGGCTACCTTTCAGTTGAAGAGCGGGCTGAAGCACCTGAGCTCATGAAGGCTTTAAAAGAGGTGCGCCAGCGCGTACTTGACTTAAATGTACGCGATGCAAAGACCATCTCTGAAATTGAGAAATTAGCAGTTGCCTCTTTAGCAAACCGTGGTTGGCATCCGGATTACATCGCCATTCGTCAGCAAAGCGATTTAGCCCCTGCAAGCAATGAGCAATTACAAGCTGGTGAGCCTCTAGTTATTTTGACGGCAGCTAAGCTTGGTAAGACACGCTTGATAGATAACCTTGAGATTTAAATCGAGGGATTGATTAAGCCCTAGTTAGGGCTTCAATAGCTTTGATGTTATCTAAAGAGTGGTCAAACTCTTTTAACAAGCTATCGCGCTGACCGATTTCGAAATCCGCAAATTCAAATCCGGGTGCTACAGCACAGCTCACCAAGCAAAACGAGTCTTGTAGCATGGGTTTGGCAGCAAACCAAGTATTGGCAGGAATAGTAGCCTGTAAGCATTTTGAATCCAGCCCCAATTGAATAGTTTGCAGTTCTTTATTCTTATCAAAGAAATAGATACTGACATCGCAGCCGCTATGAAAGTACCAGGTCTCATCGGATTTAATGCGATGCCATGATGAAAAATCTTCACTTGGAAGAAGGTAGTAAATACTGGTGTAGGCGCTCTTTTGTCCTGAGCCATCTGCACTAACAATGGTTGGTGATCGATACATTTCTCGATAAAAGCCACCCTCAGGATGCGGCAGAAGCCTGAGATCATCAACCAAGGAATTCACTGTTTGCATATGTTCCTATCGAGCTCTATATATTTTTGCAGCAGCATTTTGCTCGATGACTTTTTGCTTGAAGGCTGCGATCAATGCCTTCTGATTCAGACTTCTACGAGTCTTAAACCAGTAGAAGAATCCAAGCACTACAAACCATAATGGCAAGAAGTACAGCGCAATGCGCGTGTTCTCATTAAGTCCTAGGGCATAAACCACGATACCAAAAAATATGAATGCAACATAAGTCATTGTTTTACCCAGAGGGGTCTTAAACTTTGATTCGTCATGCGCTTGGGGTAGACGCTTGCGATATGCAAGATAGGAAAGCAAAATCATCGACCAAATGTAAATAAAGAGGATGGCTGTTACGCTGCCGACTAATTCAAAGGCGCTCATCATGGACTGTGTGGTTGTCAGTATCAGGGATGCTGACAATACAAGCCCTGTTCCAAAAAAGATACCTCCAGTTGGAATTTTATGGGAGGATAACTTTCCGAAAATTGCTGGCGCATGATGATTCTTTGCTAAGCCATACACCATGCGCGATGTGGCATAGATACCGCTGTTGCTTGATGAGGTAGCCGAACTAATGACCACCCCGTTAATCAAGGCTGCCGCACTCACCATGCCGACAAGCGAAAACATGCCAACAAAAGGACTTTCATCAGGAGAGATATCCACCCAGGGGGTCACCATCATTAAAACCATGACAGTGCCAATATAGAAAATCATGATGCGGAAAGGAATTTTATGAATCGCATCGGGCAGCATCCGCTCTGGATCCTTTGTTTCTGCCATCATGGTGCCAATGATTTCCATGCCAGCAAATGCGAATATGGCGGTCTGTAGGCCTCCCAGTAAGCCCGATACTCCATTAGGAAATAGTCCTCCGTAAGACCATAGATTGCTGATATGAGCGGTAACTCCACTCGGAGAAACAAAGCCGGTAATACATAAGTAAATCCCGAGAGCAATCAGACTAATAATGGCGACCACTTTGATAATGGCCAACCAAAACTCTAGCTCCCCAAATGCTTTAACACTAAGAATATTCAGAGTGAGCAATAAAAGCACAACAGAAAGAGCAGAGATCCAAGGGGGTAAGTTAGGCCACCAGAACGCGATATAGCCAGTAATCGCAATAATCTCAGCAATCGCAGCGACGATCCAGGCAAACCAATACGTCCAGCCCATAAAGAATCCTGCTGACGGCCCCAACAAGTCCTCACAAAAATCAACAAAGGATTTGTAATTGAGGTTCGATAGGAGTAACTCCCCCATCGCTCGCATCACAAAATATAAGATACAGCCAATGACGGCATAAATCAAAATGATGCTTGGGCCAGCAATGGATATGGTCTTGCCAGACCCCATAAATAAGCCCGTACCAATGCAGCCGCCGATAGCGATCATTTCAATTTGTCGCTGACCTAAACCACGCTCTAATTTATGATTACTTTCCATACAAGTCCAAGTTCTGGTGAAAATGAATTTAGCTGTCTTTAGCTATATTTAGCTAAGTTCAATTAATCGGTATTAGCACCCGTCGCTCAATCCTTCTAGCAACCAAGACTATGACGGAAACTAAGAGTAAATATACTAAAGCGGTGAGTAAGTAGGCTTTGAAGAACTGAAAATTAGTGGAAGCCAGCTCCTGCATGCGGGCAAAGAACTCGGTGTACTGAATCAAGAACGTAATCGAGCTGTCTTTGAGATTACCTATTACTTGATTGGTTAATGCTGGTACAGAGGTACGCAATACTTGCGGCAGAGTAATCAAGCGAAATACCTGCGAGGACTTAAAGCCTTGTGCTCTAGCAGCCTCTAACTGGGTCTTATCCAGCCCATTAAATGCCGTCTTTAGATATGCAGCGTTGTATGCAGCTACATTAAGGGTAAATCCGATCACCGCTACCGTAAATGGATTAAGTCGAACCCCCCATTGAGGGAGTCCGTAGTACATCAAGAACAAGAGCACGATCAAAGGCATGCCAATAAAAAAGGAAATGTACCCATTAATGGCATTACGGATGAAGGCATTCTTACTGAGCGTCAGATAAAAGACAACAACGCCCAACAAAAATCCCGTAACGCTAATGACAGCCGCTAATTGAAGTGTATTTACAAGTCCCGCCAGTATGAGGGGCATCTGCTCAAGAAGATCGCGTTCAAAACCGCTCCAAGACCCCGTCATGCCTACTCTCTCTTACCAAAAAAAGCTTGTAGCTCTGGATCGGAATGATTGTTGGCAAGAACTTCAATGCGTTCATCTGCGCGAATCACACCCCTGTCCAAAAATAGCACCCGATCTGAAATAGCGCTTGCTAGACCTAGATCATGGGTTACACAAATCATGGTGATCCCATTGTGATGAAGGCTGTTAATGAGATCACCCACATCACGAGACATGATGGGATCCAGTGCTGAGGTTGGCTCGTCCAGTAGCAATACGGCCGGGTCCATTGCTAAAGCTCTTGCAATAGCAACACGCTGCTTCTGTCCGCCCGATAACTGAGAAGGATATTTATTTTGATGGGGAGCCATCTCAAATCGAGATAACTCATGCAAGGCCTTTTCATTCGCCTCTTTGAGCCCCATGCCCTCTAACTTACGCAATGCTAATGTAACATTGTCCAATACGGTGAGATGGCTATACAAAGCAAATTGCTGAAATACAAAGCCAATCTGCTTGCGCAATTGCCGCACATCTACATTGGGGCCGAGGATCTCATTACCTTTGAATTGAATTGATCCGGAGGTAGGCTCTACCAAGCGATTTAAGCACCTCAAGAGGGTTGATTTACCGCTACCAGATGAACCCATCAGGACTTTCACTTCGCCCTGCTGTAAATCCAGATTAATCCCTGAAAGCACTGCTTGACCCTCAAATTTCTTAGTGAGGTCTCGGATGGTGATGACCGTCATACCGCAGCTTCTTTCATTTCTGGAATCTCATAATGCTTTTGAATGAGTTGAACCCCTAATAACAAAATCCGATAAATCACAAAGTAAAGTACTCCAACCATCAGATAAACATCAATTCCCTTGAGGGTATTGGCTGTCAATGTCATGGCTTCCTTGGTGATTTCTGGAATACCAACGGTATAGGCAAAAGGGGAATATTTCAGGACAGAGGTAAATTCATTGACCATGCCGGGAATGGCAAAGCGGAGCATCTGCGGAATCTCAATATAACGAAGCACCTGGATACGACTCATACCCATTGCTTGTGCAGCAACTATCTCGGTTGGGTCGACTGAATTAAATGCTCCACGAAAGACTTCTGTTAAATAGGCGCCAGCCACCAAACCCAAACTAAGCGCCATCGCCATTAAGGGTGGTGGCTTAATGCCTATTCCGGGAAGACCAAAGTACACCATGAATAACAGAACGAGTACTGGAACACCTCTAAAGATATAAGTGTAGATATCAATCAGAAATGAAACGCTTCTGATAGAGAGTCTATGCAAACTAGAAAGCAGTAGACCGACAACAAGGCCGGTCATACTGCAAACCAGTGTCACGATAACGGTGTAAACAACACCCTTACATAGCTCCAGCAGAATATCTAAAAGACTCATGACAACCTTTTGCTAGCGGATTACTTCATCCACTTATCTAAGATCGCTTGAATTTTTTCTGGCCCTAGCTCTGTTAAGTATTTATCAAAGTCATCACGCAACTTGGAGCCTTTGGCAAAGGCAAATCCTAATTTGTCGTAACCCTTAAATACATAAGCACTTTCCAAAGGAAGCTTCAGCTTGTTTTCATAATTCAAGAGCACAGGCTCTTCAATAAATGCCAAATCAATATTTCCATTCTGTAGATCTGTCACTACCTCAGCATAGGAGGGATAAAGCTTTACCTTGCTTAGAGAGTAGTAGCCCTTAGGCTCGAGCTCATTTCTGATCAAGTCATCGTAAGCCATACCGCGCGGGTAGCCAATCGAATATTTCTTGAGCTGATTTAAATCTGTAATCTTGATATTTTTACTTTTAAGACTTACCAAATGCCAGGAGTTATCGTAATAAGGCTGAGAAAAATCCATCGCCTCTTTGCGCTTATCCGTGATTGAGATACCAGAAAAGGCAACATCGGCTTGACCGCTTGAAACAGCACCAAGCATTCCCTGCCAATCATAAGGAGTTACTTTTAAAGTGCAGGCACGAGATTTGCAATAGCCCTGGAAAATATCCATATCGACACCAACAATCTGACCATTTTGATCAAATAGCATTGGTGGTGATGCAGGTGATACAGCTACCTTAATTTCGCTTGAATTAGTTCCCTTAGAGCAGGCAACTATTCCCAGACTTAGGGCACATATCAGTAATAGCAAAAATCGGTGTTTCATAGACAAAATCCTTGTAGTGAAAGATCAGAGGGCGGCAGCTCAGAAAATACAATAGCACATAAAAACTGGGTTTGGGCTATTGGCAAAAACCATCCGAGGGTGGTTTTCGTATGTCTTGTTTATCTTAAATATTGACGGCTTTTGGAGCCCACTGCTTCGCAATCTCAAAAAAGAATGCTTGCGAAGTAAGCTGATCAATCACAACCTTTTAGCTAAGCAAATTTCACTTTTTTCTGAGAATAGGCTATTAACTCAACCCTATTCAAAAGGCCTCTGCGATTATTCCTTCGGTTTGTAGAGATCATTTCAAATACCAGGGGCTGCGAACACTTGTCAGGATCGATGAGATACTTCATATCAAATCTAGATCCGCCTTCTGCATAACCCATACCAACTACTTCATACGCATTAAATAGGCCAAGCTTGGACTTAAATTCGGATCTATTTTTAATAACGAAATCTAACTGAATCTCTGATTGCACGCCGTTACCCAACACCCATCCATAGCGTGTATTCCACTTATTGCCTACCTCAAATTCCGCTGGATAGAATTGTGCGGGCGATAAAAAACGTGAGCTCTTAGACTTTAAGTCATTACCAAGCGAGTCAATAATGCGCTCACCTTGATTAAAAGTAATCTTCTGCTCACTCACCTCAGTTACAACATCGGTATGCGAGCCTTTTACTAATTCAGTGAGCAGATCCTTAACTTCAAAGGAATAGCTATCCCCCACCGAGAACGTACCCACTATAGAAGCGCTTCCTTTTGAAAATGGATTTGCAGCAGAGCTGACCACTTGTACTTTTTTCTCACCCTTCTTCGCGAGCAATTGATCCAGCCGCACTTGAGCCAACTGTGAAAAGGACCCATCAGGATATTTTTGAAGGTAGTCCTCTACCAACTTAGGAGATGGATCGGCCGCAGCCTTTTCCCACAATGCTAGCTCTTCTTTAAAGCGGCGTTCCTTTTCCTCATCGCTTGCTTTTTTAGTGACATCAGCCACAGGGATAGTAGGGGCAGATAAGATGGGTTGAGCCTCTATTGCGACTTGACTCACCACGGGTATCGTAGGTGCGGCAACCGGGGCTGTAGGCGCAGCAGCCGCTATCGTAGGCGCAGCAACTGGAGTTATAGGCGCAGTAACTGCAACCTTAGGAGCTTGAATTGGAGGCGGCTTAAGACTAGCTAGCGTTTCTTTAACCTGAGCCTCTATATATTGAGGGTCCACACCCTTTGAGTTGAAGTAAAAGTCATTCTCCAGCGATGTACTTTCCCAAGGAATTTGCTGCCCCTTTGAGGCCAGACGTACATTCAAACGCACCCGCTTCATTACATCTTCAATCTTTGCCGTGGGGTTGCGCATTTCACGCAAGAGATTTTCAGTAAAAAGCCCATTGGTTCCTGATCCATCACTTGCCACGTTACCCGGAGCGGTGGCATAGCAAAGCACTGAATTGGGTGGTGCATCAAACTGACTTAAGCCCTTTTGCTCAATGGGCATCTTTTTCCCAAATGGGTTGTCGCGGCACGCATCCAAAATAATAATATTCATTGGATTCTGGGCCTTAGTGAGCGCCGCAAGCATGACATTCAATTCATAGGCTTGCTTTGGGATGTCGTCTACCCGGTCAATTTCTGCATCTACCGGCACCAAGTAGTTTCTCCAGCCCAACTGCACTCCATGTCCAGCGTAATAAAACAGGCCAACCGATTTTTCTTTATTTAATTGATCAGTATATTTTTGAATGGCACTTTTTAAGTTTTTTAAACTTGCATCCATCAGAAGGGATGTGTTGAAACCAAGTAAATTTAATTCCTTGCTAATTGCAGCCGCATCATTAGCAGGATTAGTGAGGGGGCTATCAGGGTATTTGCTATTTCCGATAATTAATCCCGAGCGCGGTCCGTTGATAACGACGTCACTAGCAAATACTGATTTTGGATTAAGAAAAAGCCCGGCAATTAGAGCGCCATAGGTCTTTAATGCAGCCCTTCGATCCAGGATGAATACTTTATTATTTTGACTCATAGCAGCAATACTAAGCTAAGCCCAAATAAATTCCAATTGTTATAAGAAAATATCAATTGGCCCCAGAAATAACTACAAAGTGAAGAACTGCCCTACTTCTAGATTGAGTTCTTTAGCCAATTCAGCGCCAGTAACCTTAGCCCCAGCACCTTTAGCTTTCAACACTTCAATTTGCCCACCGTGACAAGTAATGAAGAAAGAATCGAGTGTGATCTGAGTCACTTCACCAGGCTTGCCTTTAACAGCGCCAAAGGTAGCAGCTACATGTTTGTGGCAATCGTAGATCTGAACCTTTTGCTCGCCAAACTTAGTCCATGCACCAGGCGCTGGATTACATGCACGAATGAGATTGTAGATTTGACTGATGTGTGTCGCCCAATGAATCTGCGCAGCGTTGGCATCAAACCAACCTTCATAGTTTGCCTGGGATTCATCTTGAACAATTTCCTGGTGCTTGCCTGCGACTACTAAGTCAGCAGCTTCTAGCAAAGCCTTTACGCCTACTGGAAATAAATGATCAAAGTAGATCTTGCCTAAGGTGTCATTAGGTCCAATAGCTACTTCTTTTTGCAAAATCACTTCGCCTTCATCTAAGCCATCGGATGGACGGAAGATGGTTAAACCCGTTTTCTCTTCACCCAATGCGATTGCCCAATTGATAGCGCTGGGACCACGATATTTAGGTAGCAATGATGGGTGATACTGAATGGTGCCGTGCTTAGGAATTTTGCAGAGTTCTTGCGGCACAAACTGGATTACATAAGCCATTACGCAGATATCCGCATTGGCATCAATCATCGCCTGAGCAGCCTCTGGTCCCTTTAGGGATGGGAACTGCAAGGGGGTTAAGCCCCTTGCAAGCGCAGCTTCTTTTAAGACTTCAGGTTTGCTTGATTTAGGATTATCGGGTGGGCAGAAAATGGCAACGAGTTCGTCACCACGATCTAAAAAAGCTTCTAAAGCCGCTTTACCAAAATCCGCACTCCCAATCAAAGCAACCCGCATCTTAGATCACCTTATCGTGACGGAGAGAAATCAACTCATCAGTTGAGTAACCTAATTCACTAAGGATCTCATCAGTGTGCTCGCCGAGTAACGGTGAACGCTCAACATCAGTTGGGCTATCTGACAATTTAATTGGATTACCAACAGTCAAATACTTGCCACGAATTGGGTGATCCACCTCAACCACTGTGCCTGTAGCGCGCAATGCAGGCTCTTCAGCAATTTCTTTCATGGACAAGATTGGACCGCATGGAACGTCATATTTATTCAATATATCCATCACTTCAAACTTTGTCTTGGTCATAGTCCACTTTTCGATCTCGCCGAAAATTTCCATGAGGTGCGGCAAGCGCGCCATTGGTGATGCAAAACGCACATCCGTAATCCAATCTTCATGGCCAATGACTTTACAAATCGCTTCCCACACTGGTGCCTGTACCACCACATATATATATGAGTTCGGGTCCGTTTCCCAACCCTTGCACTTCACAATCCAGCCAGGCTGACCACCGCCAGAAGCATTGCCGGCGCGGGGTACAGCGTCACCGAACTCGCCGTTCGGGAACTGTGGGTACTCTTGCATCAAACCAACACGCTCTAAACGCTGTTGATCGCGCAACTTCACGCGGCACAAGTTCAATACTGCATCTTGCATTGCTGCCAATACTTTCTGACCGCGACCAGAGTGAGTACGTTGGTAGAGTGCTGTGACGATACCTAATGCTAAGTGCAAACCTGTTCCACTGTCGCCGATTTGTGCGCCAGTCACCATCGGAGGGCCATCATCAAAACCAGTAGTAGATGCAGAACCGCCAGCACATTGCGCTACGTTCTCATACACTTTGCAATCTTCATATGGTCCAGGACCAAATCCCTTAACCGAAGCCATGATCATCATTGGATTTAACTCTTGGATACGTTCCCAAGAAAAACCCATACGATCGAGTGCCCCTGGTGCAAAGTTTTCGACCAAGACATCACACTCTTTAATGAGACGCTCAAGAATTTCCTTACCCTTTGGGGTTTTGGTATTCACGGTAATGGAGCGCTTGTTATGGTTCAACATCGTGAAATACAAGCTATCTGCGTCAGGGATATCACGCAATTGACTACGAGTGGCATCACCCTCGCCCGATTTTTCTACTTTGATCACATCTGCACCAAACCAAGCCAACAACTGCGTACAAGTCGGCCCAGATTGAACGTGCGTAAAGTCGAGGATTTTGACCCCTTCTAGTGCTTTTGCCATGATTTAAGTCCTAATAAGAATGAAATTTTGAATTAAGGCAATTTTACCAGTGGGAAATAGGGAAAATTGAGCCCTGCCCGTTTTTTGGGCATGAATTCCGCTGAAACCTGCATTTACTCTTGTTAAGGTCTATATGCGGCTATTTCTGGGAGTTTTCAAGATCGGACAGGCGCTTGTTAAGGGCTCTTTCTAGCGCAAAACGCTCGCTTTCATCACGAATGGTGGCCACTACCCCATTAGCCTTCCCGGAAGCATCAAAGAGCATTCCGACAGTAAAGGCAATCGATATAGTCCTGCCATCCTTGTGCTTAGCCGGCACCTTTAACAATGAAGCACCATAACGAGTTGTGCCAGTCTCCATGGAATGGCTATAGCCCTCGTTGTGTCTCTGGCGTTGACGTTCAGGAACAATAAGGTCCAAAGTATTTCCTAAGGCCTCTTCTTCGGAATATCCAAAGATGCGAGTGGCTGCAGGGTTCCACAGCACGATCTTTTCGTTGGCATCAGCGACCACAATCGCATCGCCTACGCACTCTACTAACTGGTGTAAATCAATATTGGTGTTCATATGATCAGTCTATAGAGTTTTGGATGAATAAAAAAGGCGCTCACTAGGAGCGCCTTCGAATTAATGCCAGTGTTACTTGTTATTAAACTGCTTTAGCTGTGTGTAACTTAGCGATGTCATCAGCGCTATAGCCAAGATCAGCCAATACTTCGTCAGTGTGCTCACCCAATACTGGTGATGGACCAACTTCGATTTCCAAATCAGAGAACTTGATTGGGCTACCGATAGTCAAATACTTGCCACGTACTTTATGGTCCACTTCAACGATAGAACCGCTCTTACGCAAGTCAGGTGAAGCAGCCAATTCTTTCATGGAGAGAACTGGAGCACATGGAATATCGAACTTGCGGAGGATGTCCACAGCTTCGTACTTAGTCTTGTCTTTGAGCCAGTCTTCGATGGTTGCGAAGATGTCAAAAATCTTGTCTTGACGAGCTTCAGCAGTCATGTACGCTGGATCAGTTGCCCACTCTGGTTTACCCAAAGCTTTAGTAATTGGCTCCCAAGCGTGACCTTGAATAGTGAAGTAGATGTATGCGTTTGGATCTGTTTCCCAACCCTTACACTTCAACACCCAACCTGGCTGACCGCCACCACCAGCGTTACCGCCACGTGGAACTACGTCAGTGAATGAACCGTGTGGGTACTGTGGGTACTCTTCCAAGTAACCAATCTTGTCCAAACGCTGTTGGTCGCGCAACTTTACACGGCACAAGTTCAATACTGCGTCTTGCATTGAGCAAGATACTTTTTGACCTTTGCCAGTTTTTTGACGCTGCATCAACGCTGTCAAGATACCGATTGCCAAGTGCATACCAGTATTAGAGTCGCCCAAAGCAGCAGCAGAAACAGTAGGAGGACCATCCCAGAAACCAGTTGTTGAAGCAGCACCACCAGCACACTGAGCAACGTTCTCGTATACCTTTAAGTCTTCGTATGAGTGGCCATCGCTAAAACCTTTTACAGAAGCCATGATCATTTTTGGGTTCAATTCTTGGATACGCTTCCAAGAGAATCCCATACGATCCAAAGCGCCTGGACCAAAGTTCTCAACCATCACGTCAGAAGTTTTGATCATCTTCTCTAAAACTTCTTTACCTTCTTGAGTCTTAGTATCGAGAGTCAATGAACGCTTATTGCCGTTCAACATAGTGAAGTACAGAGCATCTGCACCTGGAATATCGCGCAATTGGCTACGAGTTACGTCACCAGAACCTGGACGCTCTACTTTGATTACGTCAGCGCCATACCAAGCCAACAACTGAGTACATGCAGGACCTGCTTGTACGTGTGTGAAGTCAATAATGCGAATACCGTCTAATGGTTTAGTCATGTGTGTTTCTCCTTAAGTCTTTCTTGTTTGCTTCTAAATTAGTCTTGGTTTACTTCTTACCAGCTGCTGTGGATGGGTTTAAGTTTGTTAAACGTCCACTCTCAGTACCTGCAGTTTCATCAATAACAGCATTGATGAGGGCTGGCTTACCGGCAGCAATCGCTTCTGTTAAAGCCGCTTCCAATTCTGCTGGAGTAGTTACGTAGTAACCAACACCACCAAACGCCTCAATCATCTTGTCGTAACGAGCATCTTTCACGAACACAGTCGGTGCAACATCAGCGCCACCAGTTGGATTTACATCAGTACCGCGGTATACGCCGTTGTTGTTGAATACAACAGTCGTGATCGGCAAGTTGTAACGGCAAACTGTTTCCAATTCCATACCGCTGAAACCGAACGCGCTATCGCCCTCAACTGCAACTGTTGGCAGACCGCTAATAACAGCCGCACCAATGGAGTAACCCATACCGATACCCATAATGCCCCATGTACCAGAGTCAAAACGCTTACGTGGCTTATACATATCAACGATTGCACGGCAATAGTCGAGTGTGTTTGCGCCTTCGTTAACCAAGTTCACATCTGGGTTCTTCTTGATCACATCACGAATCACACGCAACGCGCCATGGAAGTTCATTGGGTTTGCTTCTTTAGCCAATGTCTCAGCCATCTTAGCTAAGTTCTTATCTTTCTTCTCAGTGATTGCTGCAATCCACTCAGCGCTTGGCTTAGGAACAGCAGAAATGCCCTTCAAGAGCTCACCTACGCATGAACCGATATCACCAATCAATGGCGCAGCGATTTGTACGTTGCTATCAACTTCGTTTGCTTGAATATCGATTTGGATAAATTTCTTAGGCTCTTTGCCCCATGTCTTACCTTTACCGTGGGCTAGCAACCAGTTCAAACGTGCACCAACCAACAACACTGCATCAGCTTCAGCCAATACAAATGAACGCGCTGCAGAAGCAGATTGTGGGTGATTGTCTGGCAACAAACCTTTAGCCATAGACATAGGCAAGTAAGGGATACCTGATTTTTCCACCAAATCACGAATCTCTTTATCAGCTTGAGCATAAGCAGCGCCCTTGCCCAAGAGAATCAATGGACGCTTAGCGCCTTTCAACACATCTAATGCACGAGCAACTGCATCAGCCGCTGGGATTTGACGTGGAACTGGATCGATTACCTTGAAGATGGATTTCTTGGCTTCGTCAGCTGGCATAGTTTGCGCAAGCAACTGAGCTGGCAAATCTAAATACACGCCGCCTGGACGACCAGAAACTGCAGCACGGATTGCACGAGCAAAACCGATACCGATATCTTCAATGTGATTAATGCGATAAGCTGCTTTGCAATATGGCTTAGCAGCATTGAGCTGATCCATCTCTTCGTAGTCACCCTGCTGCAAGTCAACGATTTCACGCTCACTTGAACCAGAGATCAAGATCATTGGGAAGCAGTTCACAGTAGCGTTTGCTAATGCTGTTAAGCCGTTCAAGAAGCCTGGAGCAGAAACTGTCATGCAGATACCTGGCTTTTGCGTCATGTAACCAGCAATAGCAGCAGCATTACCTGCGTGTTGTTCGTGACGGAAGCCGATAAAACGCAAACCTTCTGCTTGCGCCAAACGACATAAGTCAGTAATTGGAATACCAACGAGACCGAAAATCGTATCGAGATCGTTTGCTTTCAAAGCGTCAATGACGAGATGAAAGCCATCGGTTAATTGTGTGTTTTGATTATCTGTTGTCATAGAAATTTGTATAAAAATTGCGGATCTGCTCTTGTAGAGCTAATGCAATTTAGCTTTCGCTAACGTCTCCAATGTAGTTATAAATCGCATAACGGGTTTTGCATCCCGCTTAGGCTGATCTGAATATTAGGCTTGGGGAGGGGGTTGATCATTGACTTCGGTCAATTTCCCCCTAAATCCCGTAATTACGGGCGGTTTTGACCCTTAGACAAAGAGCTCTTTATGCTTTGTTTTGAGGCGACTTAGAGTCTCAGGAGAAAGATTTAGGTAGGCAGCCAGCTCTTTCTTTGGGAGAAGCTCGAACAAATCCTCATATTTACGCAAGAAACGCTCTACCCGACCTGGGGCATCGAGCATATGCAAGGTAATGGTATGTGCCATGATTTCACTCATCAGGCGCATTACCTCGAATTCAAAGCTCTCTTTTAGGGGCTTGTGCTGTTCAAGGAACTCCGCCCACTTCTTCATAGGCATCCGGGCTACACGGGCCTTGGTGACACAGGCAATGCTGTAGGGAGCTGCCGTTTTCAAGCGCCAAGCGGCATAGCTAGTTTCGATATCTTTTTCGATGGCGAAACGCAGAATCATCTCTTTTGCATCTGCACTAGAAACGATGCGCTTGAGGATTCCATCCAAAACAAAATATTGTTCCATCTGATGGTCGCCCTGATGGAGCAATATTTCAGATTTTTTGAGGTCGGAGATCTCCAAGTGGCGCTCTAAATCTGCCATTGCTGCTGGATCCAAGCTTTTTAAGACCGAGTTTTGACTTAGCTGCAGACGAATCAGGTTTTTTTCGGGGTGCTTATCTAATGCGGTCATGAATCCTTGCTCCTAGACCGTCTATTGTAGGCTTTTTTGCCCTCAAAAGCCCTTAACCCCCACTTTAGGCACTGCAATTCCGCTAGAATGGCGGTGTCGTGGTGCTTTATTGCAGTGCAATAAAGTTAAACGGGAAACACTAAACGTGTGCTGCCCCCGCAACGGTAGGTAAATGCGCCCTTTTTGATTTAACGAGGGCGTCAGGAATCTGACAAAGCCACTGTGCGCGTCAATCGCATGGGAAGGCCAGATTTTGATATTTACTAGCCCGGATACCGGCCAAGACAGGTGGAATTTTGCGGACGGGGACCTTCGCGCGCCGATGAATGCGTCCGGTCCCGCGATCTGATGCCACATTGACGCCTGAACTCCTGCACGGGAAATTCTGTTCGACCCAGCTAACGGGGAAGTTAGCTAGGCAATCGATAACAGGAAGTGAATCATGAAGCAGCAGTTCAGAAAGTCAAAAGTCGCCCTACTTTGTGGCGCGTTATTCGTCATCAACAATCCATCTTTTGTATTTGCACAAAATTCTCAATCAACAGTCGTTGTGACTGGCTCGCGATTTGAGGAAAACCTTAATGAGGTTCCAGCAAACGTCAAAGTGATTACACGTGATGAGATTGCCAATTCAACATCAACCAATATTCCCGATGTTCTGTCGCAAATCGGCGGCTTAAATGTTCGCAGCACGAGTCCAGGACAACTCAATCTTGATGCAACCGTGGACATGGGCGGTTATGGCGCTACCGCAAACAGTACGACACTGATCTTGATTGATGGGCAAAGACTTAATCCAATTGACTCTAGTGGAGTCAATTGGGAATCCATTCCAATGGACTCGATCGAGCGCATAGAGGTACTGCAAGGCGGCGCCAGCGTTCAATACGGCAATGGGGCTGTGGGCGGCGTGATCAACATTATCACTAACGGCAATACCACTAAACTCAATCAAGCAAGCGTTAACTTCGGTAGCTATGGCACGCTGATCAACAACGCGATTTTGCGTGACAGCTACCAAGACACCACTTATCAACTGAGCGCTAATAGCGCCAATACCCAGGGATGGCGCCAGAACTCCGCCGCCAATGCTTATTCTTTTGATGCAAAGGTGACACAAAAATTTGGAGCAATTGATCGAATTTATGTAGATCTTTTTTATGCATATACAAATGCACAAAATCCTGGTGGCGTAGTTGGTCAAGTAGGTCAAGGCGATCCGCAGTCTGCCAAATTTAATAATATTGGCTCTAACACCACTACCAATAATTCAGGTGTGCGCTTTGGTGGGACCAAGGGCTTAAATGACACTTCCATTGCTGAGCTAGATGGCTTTTACACAACTAAAACTGCCTTCTTCGCAAACCCCTACTGGGATACCCAAACAGCCTATGACGTTGGTAACTCTTGGCAGGTGCCTAGTAGCAGCAAGCTGTCCGGTTGGCAGCTCAATCTATCACCCAGAGTGAAGGCCGGACTTGGATCTTTAGGTAGTAGCATCATTGGTTATGAGTTTAATAAAGCGGCGCAAGGATCAACTGACACATACGGCGCCACACAACAAGACTTCCTCAATACCAATTTCTATATTGCGAATCCCAATGGTTTAAACCATGACATTCAAAACGCATCCATTGTGAATCAATCCATTTATGGAATTTTGAAACTACCCATTGCTGGTGGACTTAGCTTAGATGGCGGGGCAAGACATCAAAACCAACAAGCAAACACGACTGACTCCAATATCTTTTCGCCTAACGGCACAGTCAACAATAGCCAAACCTATTCAGCAAATGCAGGTGATGTCGCATTTAATATGAATTATGCGAAGAACCAAAAGATCTATGTCAAATGGAATCAGTCCTACCGCTTCCCAAATATTGATGAATTCTGGGGATTTAATGCTGAAGGCAATCGTGTTTTCAATGGCATCTTAAGACCACAAACTGCCCAAACTTACGAGCTTGGCGGCAATTGGATGCTCAATAGCATTCGGATTAATGGCTCGATCTTTACTTCCGTATCGCAAAACGAGATCACTTATAACCCGTCTACCGGCTACAACTACAACTCTCCATACAACATCAATCGTAAGGGTGTCGTGCTAGATTCATCAGCCAGCATTACCAATAAGCTGAGTATTGCGGGTGGAGGCAAGTATCAAAAATCTGCTTATAACGATGGTCCATTTTTAGGCAATGAAATACCGTTAACACCAAATCTTCTCTTAAATGCTCGTGCCAGCTATTTGATTGATATGAATTGGTCATTTGGTGGCGTTGTCAATTACGTTAGCAATCAACATTACGATGCAAGCCCAAACTACTACAACGCCTTAGCGGTGATGCCCTCCTACACCGTCGGCGACGTATATCTTGCCTATAAATTAGGTGGTTTTGACGCTAAATTCACCATTAAAAACGTTGGGAACGCATCCTACGCCACTTATGGCGGCTACGGCACGATCAGTACAGCTGATGGCGTAGGTGCTAAAAGCTATTACTACTACCCTAGCGATAAAAGGTCCTACTTCATCACCACCAAATATACGTTTTAGCCGCCTGGAACGATGGCTCGTCTCAAGGATACAATGTCCGTATGAGCGAGCCATTCTCCACTTCGTCAAATTTAGAGGTCACAGACCTAGGCACCCTTAGTGCCTCCGTCAAGCGTTTATCTGAAAAAATTGCTTTAATTCAAGATGCAGTGGGCAACCTAAATCAGAATCGCGCACAGCTTGAGGGTAAGATCGACGATGCCCATAAACGTGTACAACGTATTTTGAGTCGCCTGCCAGATCAAAATGATGGTCGCCAATTAAATCTACTTGGCGAAGCGGTTCCACCAAACACTTCAGAGGATGATAATGAGCCAACAACGCATTGAAGTCAGTCTCGCTGGCCAGAAGATCACCCTAGCAACTAGTGCTGAGCATGAACCATTACTCCGCGCAGCATGCGTCTTAGTAGATGAACAAATTCAACTTGCTATCAGTGGCGGTAACCGCAGCATTGAACGTGCCAGCATGATGGCAGCCCTGAAGATTGCTGGTGATCTCATCACCTTACAAAAAAATCAAGCGCAGCAAAGCAGTCCTTCTAATATGAGCTCCGATGAAGTCACTCGCCTTAAAGGTGAAATTCGTGCGCTAGAGGATCAAGTAGATGCTTTGATGCAAACCCTTTCCCTGCCTGGTTCGCCAAGGCCAATAGTTCCTTGAACCGATGCGCAAGCATCCGGAACGATCTTTACCTTGTGGGCGTGAGCGTTTTGCAAGTTCACAGTGCCAACTTAGACTTGGTTACTCCCTGAACCTCTTAATGCACCCGAAGCAGAGTAGCCGTTCCACCTTGAACCTTAGGGTTCAGGATGACGGCCTAGCGGCTAAGGCGGGGAATTCATGTTACTAAGCGATATCTTGATGCTGATGTTGTGTGGCGGTATCTCAGGATACTTAGCCGGCCTATTGGGAATCGGCGGCGGGATGATTTTGGTTCCCTTCATGATTCTGGTATTTAACCATCTTGGCTTTAGCCAGGAAGTTATTGTCCACATGGCGATCGCCACAGGAATGGCCACTATTTTATTTACTACAACCTCTGCAATTTGGGCGCATCACAAACACGGCTCGATTGATTGGAAACTAGTTGCATCCTTAAGTCCAGGAATGGTTTTTGGCGGACTTGTTGGCGGCAGTGAATTATTTGAAGCACTCAAAACTTCCTGGCTGTCGTTCTTCTTTGCGCTTTTTGTGGTCTACACCTCAATTCAGATGCTGCTCAATAAGAAGCCTAAGGCAGGCAGAGAATTGCCAAGCGCAGTGGGATTATTTTCTTTTGGGACATTTGCAGGGGCGCTTGCAAGCTTAGTAGGGGCTGGTGGTGCTTTTATCACCGTTCCATTTATGCTCTGGTGCAATGTTAAACCCCATACGGCAATGGCTACTTCATCTGGACTAGGCTTTCCGATTGCCGCTGCAGCAACAATAGGCTATATGTATGGAAGTTGGGGCAACCCTAACCTACCAGCGGGTTCTTTGGGGTTTGTTTATTTACCAGCCGTGGCATGCATTGTGGTGGTGAGCATCTTTACCGCACCCTTAGGCGCCAAGATGGCCAGAAAACTCGACATTGCTCAACTCAAACGGGTATTTGGCATCCTGCTTTTTTTCCTTGCAGCCTTCATGTTTAATGAAAGCCGCAAGGCATTCGGTTTTTAATTAAGCCGTGTACTGCTGACGCAAAATATTCTTTTGCACCTTACCCATAGCATTACGAGGTAAATCAGCAACAATCTCAAGACGCTTTGGAATCTTAAAGTTCGCAATTTGCGTCTTCAAAGTAGCGATCATGGCTTCTGCATTTAACTTGGCTCCTGCCTTAGGCACCACCACAGCCATTACAGCCTCACCAAAATCAGGGTGCGGAATACCGATCACAGCACTCTCATCTACACCAGGCATGTCATCGATAAAGCTCTCGATTTCTTTTGGATAAACGTTATAGCCGCCAGAAATAATTAAATCCTTGCTACGGCCAACGATACACAAGTATTCCTTAGGCGCTTTACCGCCATTGGCATCACCACCCCAACGACCAACGTCACCTGTCTTGAACCAACCGTCTTTGGTGAATTCTTCGGCAGTCTTCTCAGGCATGCGCCAGTAACCCTTAAATATATTTGGGCCCTTTACCTGAATACCGCCAATTTCATCAACCTTGCAAGGCTTGTTGTCTTCATTCACAACACGCACCTGAACACCAGGCAATGGCAAACCAACAGAACCGCCAACACGTTTGCCTTTATAAGGATTGGAAACCAACATTACTGTCTCACTCATGCCATAACGCTCAAGAATAGGCTGTCCAATCACTTCTTTAAAACTATTAAATGTTTCTGTAAGTAAAGGTGCTGAACCAGAAATGAACAAGCGCATATTGCGCGCCACTTTCTTATTGAAACCTTTATCAGCCAATAGACGCACATAGAATGTTGGCACACCCATCATCACTGTCGATTGCGGCATATGCTTAATGAGTTGCGCAGTATCTAAACGCGGCAACCAAATCATCTTGCTACCATTAATCAATGCGCCATGCGCTGCTACAAATAAACCATGAACGTGGAAGATAGGCAAAGCGTGTAGCAATACATCGCCTTTTTTCCAACCCCAGAACTTTTGCAATACCTGAGCATTGCTGCCCAAGTTTTTATGAGTCAGCATTGCACCTTTGCTGCGACCAGTAGTGCCAGAGGTATACAAAATCGCGGCAAGATCATCATCTTTTGCTGGAACAGTCTTGAATTTATCACTCAGGTTTGCAGCACGCTCTAATAAAGTACCCGTACGATTCTCATCCAAGGTAAGGACATGCTTAGTGCCAGCCTTAGAGGCCACCTTCGAAACCCATGAAAGGTTCTTGCTGCTGCATACCACGAGTGCTGGCTCTGCATTTTCCAAGAAGTACTGGATCTCTGCAGATTGGTAGGCTGTATTGAGCGGCAAATATACATAGCCTGCACGAATAGTGGCTAGATACAGAAAAAGTGCTTCAGGTGATTTTTCAACCTGCACAGCAACCCTCGCACCCTTTGGCAACTTCAAACCCGCCAATAAATTTGCCAGCTTTGCAGTTGCTCCTTCTAGGTCATCCCAGGAGTAGTAAAGACCATCATGCGTCTCGATAGCACAAGCTTTTTTATCTTTTGGAAAACCTTTTTCCAATAGTGAATATAAATTCATTCGAACCTCAAACCCCAGGGGTAATGTTTAATAAAAATTCTTAATCTAGTTTGGCGCCAGAAGCTTTAGCTACTGCAGCCCAACGCTTGATATCAGCACTGACAAATTTTCCAAATGCATCGCCTGTCAAATTTGGAGTATCAGAGCCATTGTTTGTCCAAATAGTTTTTAACTCGGGAGTGTTGATCGCCTTCTGCACTTCCGCAATCATCTTATCGACGATGGGTTGTGGCGTTCCTTTAGGAGCAAACAAGCCATACCAAGTAGAAACTTCATAACCAACTAAACCTGCTTCAGCAGCAGTAGGTACATTTGGGAATCCTGGGGCACGCTTCTGGGAAGCAACTGCCAAGGCCACAATTGAGCCATTCTTGATTTGAGCGGCCGAAGAACCCAGACCATCAAACTCCACATCGACCTGCCCTGCAATGAGATCCTGCATTGCAGGACCAGCGCCACGGTATGGAATGTGGGTGATGAAGGTTTTTGTCAGCATCTTGAACTGTTCACCAGCTAAATGGTGTGAAGAGCCATTACCAGCACTGGCGTAATTAAACTTGCCTGGGTTTTTCTTCAAGAGCGCAATAAATTCTTTTAAGTCTTTAACTTGAACATTCTTTGGGTTAACCACAATTACTTGAGGTGGATTTGCAACCATCGCAACGGGTACAAAGCTTTTCTCGATGTCGTAATCCAAGTTTGGATACATCGCTGGAGCGATTGCATGATGCGCAGCGCCCATAAAGAAGGTATATCCGTCTGGCGCTGCCTTGGCTGCAATAGAGGCGCCTAAAGTACCGCCAGCACCGCCACGATTATCAACAATGATTTGCTTGCCCAGTTGCTTAGTCAGTTGGGCAGCTAGAGGTCTAGCGAAAGCATCTGTGCCGCCACCGGCCGGAAAAGGCACAACAAAGGTGATGGGTTTATTTGGCCACTCTTGCGCCATCACCACCAAAGGTGCAGCAAAAATCAGAAAAGCTATTTTCTTGATCATTGCAGATAGGTTTAATTGGTTAAACATCTTTGTCTCCTCCACTAGCCACTATTCATGGCTTTAAATTCATTATTAATACCGCTTATCCATCACATTACTACCTGGACCTTAACGTCCAGCCCTACATTAGACCCTAAAGTGAATCTCCTGAGATTCTGCCTTAGGGTATCTCCCTCATAATTCTTGACTAGGGTGCCATTAACTTCCCTACCGCCCTTGAATACACAATTTCCCCGTTGGCAAATTTCTCATGGTTTTCCTCTACATTACCCAAGTCATAAAGATAATTCACCATTAAACCAGCGGATTGACGCAAGCCCTTGCGAGATAAATCTCCAGCCCAGTTCACCAAATGCAGTTTTGCACCATTACCCAAATGGAACTTAGCTACTGGATTGCCATTACGGCCTGTAGAACCCAAGCCCAGATAAATTGATGCCAAGCACAGTAAAGCCTCTTGCTCTTTAGGTGTCGCCAAATCAGGATGCCATCCAGCGCTCAACCTTTCAGTCCAGGATTGACTGTCTAACTTGAGGGCCGCCAAAGCTTGATCTCGTGCAGTCCTTAGATTTGGCTTTAATTTCTCCGCCGGAATATCCTCACCCAAATTAGCTCCAGCAGAAACCCAATCCATAAATCCAGGGATAGGAGACAAGGTAACAAAAGTTTTTAGACTAGGGAATTCGGCGTGTAATTGTTCAGCAACGCGCTTGATTAAAAAGTTGCCCATGGATACGCCGCGCAAACCTGACTCACAGTTACTAATAGAGTAGAAAACTGCGACTTTGTATTGCGATGGTTGATCAACCGTCTCAGCCTTTTTATCCACTAAAGGGGTGATGACTGTCGGAATCTCCGGCAATAAGGCTACCTCAACGAAAATTAAAGGCTCACTGGGCAGTTGTGGGTGAAAAAACGCAAAGCAACGGCGATCAGGCTGGAGACGTCGACGTAAATCATCCCAACCATCAATGGCATGAACCGCCTCATGTTGAATCAACTTTTCTAAAACTTCAGCAGGTGATTTCCAGTCAACGCGATGCATCTTTAAAAATCCTGGATTAAACCAAGATGAAAGCAGATGACGCATATCAAAATCAACTGCAGCAAGCTCTGGCTTTTTGTCTAACAGCTGCAAGAGATCGCGACGCATTTGTACTACCGCCGCAGTACCATGACCAGCGCGGTTCAAGCGGCGGAATAATTCTTGCCTAGGTGATTCAGAAACCTTTTGTAAATTTATATAGTTGCGTGCAGTAGCTTCGGCTGCAAAATTTTGTGCGGCTTTTAGCACCGCATCTACCTGAGGATTTAATTTCTCAAATAAGTATGTAAAGAATGCAGTGTGCTGATCTTTCGTCAACTTGCGATAGTTGTTCACCACGTCATCTGCCATGCTGACGGCATTCGATTCGCCGCGCTCAGAAATCAAACGCTTAACAGCGTTATTTGCTTTTGATAGGTTGCGAGCTTTTGCTAACTTTTCGAGCATGTAATCTTTTCAAAAATAGAGTCAAAATAACAAGGTGAATTTGATTGAAGGTCTGATTTTAAGGGCGGACTCAATATTATTGCAGCGCAACATATATGTGTCATCACCCAATACTCGCAGGATACAGCCCTTCATGGATGGGCCAGTTTATTTCCCACTTAATACAGAGATCTACTTTAGGAATGCTGACGGGGCTTAATTGCTCTTGGATTTAAATGCCGTCATCAGGTAGAGGCCAAACACCATCATTGGCACGCATAACCATTGGCCCATAGATAAGCCCAAGCCCAGAAGACCCAAGAATGAATCTGGCTCCCGGGCATATTCAGCCAAGAAGCGACAAACGCCATATCCCAATAAGAAGAATCCAGATACCTGACCAACACGTCTTGGCTTGCCTGCATAAATCCAAAGTGCAATACCGAGCAGCACGCCCTCACCTAGGAATTGGTAAATCTGCGATGGATGGCGCGGGACGGAATCCACGAATGGAAAAATCATCGCCCAAGGCAAGTCAGTAGGCCTGCCCCACAACTCTCCATTAATAAAGTTCCCCAATCGACCAAAAGCCAAGCCAAACGGAACTAACGGCGCGACTAAATCACTCACTACAAAAAAAGTAGTCTTACGTTTTTTTGCAAACCAATAAAGTGCAAGCAGAACACCTAGCAAGCCGCCATGGAAAGACATGCCACCTTCCCAAATCTTAAAAATACTTAAAGGGTGAGTTAGATAGAAGCCTGGCATATAAAACAAGGTATAGCCCAAGCGACCACCCAACACCACACCAAGAACGCCAGCAAATAGGAGATCTTCAAGATCTTTATAAGTCCAACCCAGAGCTTGGTAGCGAGGAGCGCGAATGCGCAAACGACCCAAAAGCAAGAATTGAGCAAAGGCCATGAGATACATCAAGCCGTACCAATGTATAGCAAAAGATCCTATGCGAATTGCTGCAGGATCAAACTGAGGATGAATCAACATGGGTATTAGCTTTTGGATTGGTCAAAGTTATGCAACTCATGACCTAAATCTCGATAGGCTTTATAGCGCTCGCGCCCTGCCAAACGCTCAGCCTCATTGACTGTAACAACCTCGACAATGCGTGGGAAGCGCGCGACTAAAGCTGGTACATCCGCAGGCATACGCATCCCTAAATGAATCATCACATCAGCATGAGGAATGTTGCTGAGGGATGAGGAGGCAAAATCATCCGTCAATACGATTGGTGTTTCTGCTGCTGCTTCATTATCGATAAAGCAATGCGGCAAGAAATCGGTGTTGCTAAACGACCAAAGTAGTTCATTTAACTTTTGCAGATCCGCCTTCTCTCCAACCATCACGATATTGCGCACTGACTCACCCTCAGGTGTAGCACTCCAAATCTTGCGCGTGAGACGGCAAGCGTATTCCAGCTTGTCACTTACATTGCTGTGAAAATCAATTCGTGCCATTCAGTATTTATCCGAGGGTTTTACTTGCGCTCAAGCAAGAAGTTCACCAAAAGCGGTACTGGACGACCGGTAGAGCCTTTCGCAGCCCCACTCTTCCAGGCAGTTCCAGCGATATCTAAGTGAGCCCATTTATATTTCTCAGTAAAGCGTGACAGGAAGCAGGCCGCAGTAACACTACCTGCTGGGCGTCCACCGATATTGGCGACATCTGCAAAGTTGGATTTGAGCTGCTCATGATAGGCGGCATCCAAAGGCAAACGCCAGACAGTATCTAAAGAAGCGTGGCCTGCTTTAGTGAGTTCGCTTACCAAGTTCTCATCCTCAGAAAACAGACCGCTATGCACGTGACCTAAAGCAATCACACAGGCGCCAGTCAAGGTGGCGATATCGATCACTGCTGCTGGCTTAAAGCGTTCTACGTAAGTAAGCGCATCGCACAGAATTAATCGACCTTCTGCATCCGTATTGAGAACCTCAATTGTTTGTCCAGACATACTCTTGACAATATCGCCGGGACGAGTCGCTTGACCTGATGGCATATTTTCACAGGTTGGTATAACACCAATCACATTCTTCTTTAGCTTCATCAAAGCAACCGAATACATTGTGCCGATGACGGATGCAGCACCACACATGTCGTACTTCATTTCATCCATAGCTTCGCCTGGTTTCAATGAGATGCCGCCAGTGTCAAAAGTAATGCCCTTACCAACCAAGACAATTGGAGCCTCCCCTGCTTTGCCGCCCTGATGCTTCATCACAATAAATTGCGGTGGCGTCACAGCTCCCTTGGCAACGGATAAGAATGAACCCATACCCAAAGCCTCGATCTGCTTCAGACCGAGTACCTCAACCTTGAGGCTAGTCTTTTTGCTTAAGCCCTGAGCGGCCTTACCTAAATAGGTTGGGGTGCAGATGTTTGGTGGCAAATTACCCAGGTCTTTTGCTAAATTCATACCTTCAACCATAGATACGCCCTGCTCTACGGCTGCTTTCAATTCTTTGGCGCAAGCATCATTGCCAGCGAAAACTAAATTCTTAAAAGCGTCTGCTTTATCTTTGGCTTTAAATTTCATAGCCGGCTGACGCACACCAAAGCGGTAAGCTTGATCGCCAGCATATTGAACCGTTAAACGCACTTCTTCTGCTATGAAGTCAGCCTTGTGAGCTAGCGCAAAACTTGGCGTGAACCAAAGGGCGCTTTCAACTGACCCACCACTGAGTGCTTTTAATGCTGCACGAGCTACTTTGGAATAGGTTGTCAAACTACGCTCACTGGCGAGGTGAACATCACCCAAACTCACCAGCAATATTCTTTTTGCTTTGACGCCATTGGTAGACCAAGATTTTTCAGCTCGCAACATGCAAACAGCCGCTTGATTAGCGTCTAAATCTCCAACCGTATCGGCATGAGTAACTGAGCCTCCAAGCATCAGATCCAGCTCTGGCAAGAACCCCACTTTTGCTTTTGCACCTTTTGCACCGGTAAAGCTATCTATATCTGCCTTTGAATAGGCCAGCACCAAACAGTCAGTGGCCTGACTAAGCAAGGTTTTGAGGCTAGATTTCTGGAGTTTTGGACTCTGCAGGTCGGCTTGAGGGAAAATCTTGGTGCTAAATTGAATTGTCATAATCTATTACGGTGTTTTGGTCGATTCAAAAGGGAGGTAATTGCTAATTTGGGACGTTTATCCATTATCCTCCGACATGAGATGAACTTCCCTTATCACTAGCAATATAAGCCATTTATAGCCTCCATCCACTATCAACTAACCTCGTAAATCCAGACCCCTATTTCTCATGATTTTTAAACAGGCCCTTCGCCGTGAACTCAGTTTTACAACTGGCGGGGTCTTTTTGGTCTTAGTCACCATTATGGTGACTACCTTGGTGATCCGGATTTTGGGCTTTGCCGCTAATGGCGCAGTCAATCCAGAAGATGCGCTCGTATTAATTGCCCTGGCTACCTTGGGATATCTCGCCGTTCTTTTAACGGTCTCTTTATTTGTTGCAACGCTGATAGTTTTAGTTCGCTGGTACAAAGATTCAGAGATGATCGTTTGGTTTGCTAGCGGCTTAAGCGTGACAAATCTCATTCGCCCTATTCTGCAATTTGCTACGCCTCTCATTATTGTGATTGCCTTGCTTGCCCTTTTTGTTTGGCCATGGGCAAATCGTGAGTCCACTTTAATTAGTCAGCGCTTTCAACAACGCGATGACGTATCGATGGTGAGCTCTGGACAATTTAAAGAATCCGCAAAAGCAGAACGCGTCTTTTTTATTGAAGAGCTCGATGTTGATAAAAGTGAAGTTAAAAATATCTTTGTTGCCGACTCCAAGAATGGTCGCTTAAGCATTGCCGTTTCATCAAGTGGCTATATCCAAAACTCTGCAGGTGGCGAGAAATCGATCGTGCTGCATAACGGCAGACGCTATGAGGGGCAACCTACTCAGCCCGATTTTAGGATTCTCGAATTCGATGAATACAGCACCAAGATCCGCAGTAAAGAGACCTTAGCGCCAGCGCCACGCGATCGCGAGAAGACAATCACCGAGCTTATAAACGAGCCTAATCCGGCATTCACCAATCCCAATCGCGCAGAATTGCTGTGGCGTATTGGTCTACCGCTGATGGCGCTTGGTCTGGTACTGATTGCCATTCCCCTTGCTTACGTAAATCCGCGCCTAGGTAATTACACAGCGATGTTCTATGCGGTCTTGATTTATTTGATTTACAGCAACTTACTAAATCTCACGCAGAATTTTGTATCACAAGGCAAGGTCAGCGTGTTTGTTGCCATCTGGCCGATTCATTTGCTTGCTCTCTTGATTGCTACAGCCTTAATTCGCAATCGTATTAATCCTTCGCTGAAGTGGTGGCTTCGTCAATTACCCGCTTCAATGGTTAAGAAATGAAATTACTCTTTCCTTTCATTTATGAGCGCTATCTAGCCAAGCAGATCTATGCTGCTTTTGGTTTTATCTTATTTGCTTTAGTTGCACTCTTCTTATTCTTTGATATCTTGAGTGAACTTGGCTCTGTCCAAGGTGCCTACACACTTCCCTTGGCGCTACTGCACGTTCTTTTAAAAGCACCTAGCCGCATCTCCGAGATTATTCCAATTGCAGGCTTAATTGGCAGCATCTATGTATTTGCCATGCTAGCTAGCCAGTCTGAATTCACGATTTTGCGTATCGCCGGACTGGACGTTAAGCGCGGCCTAATTACCCTAACCAAAATCTCTTTGCCTTTGATTGCACTAACCCTCATCATGAGCGAATGGGTTGGCCCTTACACCGAGGCCAAGTCCGATCAGATCCGCATGAAAGCCATGGGTTCTGCCTACTCTTCTCAGTTTAGAACGGGTGTTTGGGTAAAAGATCGTTTGCGTGATGAAGATGGCAGTGGTCCAGTTCGCCCCGGCGTACGCTATGTCAACGTTGGCAAGGTCGACAAAGATAATGAAATTCGCAATATCCGTATGTATGAGTTTGACGACACATACCACCTCCTCTCGATTCGGAGCGCAGCCTCTGGGCACTTTGATGAAACAGGTGTCTGGGTTTTAAATGATGTGACAGAAACTCGCTTTAAAGAAACCAAGCAGTCCGATCCATTGAATCCTGTTTTTTCTGCGCAAACTTTTACGCATCCTATTGTGTCCTTGGAGTCTGAGGTCACCCCACAAATTTTGAGCGTACTGTTAATTAGTCCTGAAAAAATGTCGATCGTGAGTTTAGGTCGCTTTATTTCACATCTACGTGATAACAAACAGGATGCTCAGCGCCACTCAATCGCTTTCTGGAAAAAAGTGGTTTACCCATTCACTATTTTTGTGATGCTCACACTAGCCCTACCTTTCGCCTATTTGAAGGTTCGAGCCGGTAGTGTTGGCATTAAGGTATTCGGCGGCATCATGCTGGGGATGAGCTTCCAGCTCTTTAACTCTCTGTTCTCGAATGTGGGGCTCCTGGGTTCTTGGCCAGCACTCCTCACAGCCCTCACCCCGCCACTGCTGTACTTCCTATTGGCGATCCTTGGACTGCGTTGGGTTTCCAAGGCTTAATACCCAAAAATCATTTAGAATTTGATTCCTATATCTTTGTAGATATATAGATAGGAATCCTCATGAATCTTCATCAATTCCGTTTTGTACGGGAAGCTGTTAGACAGAACTTCAACTTAACGACCGCTGCAAAGGCGCTCTTTACCTCCCAGCCTGGTGTATCTAAGGCGATCATTGAGTTGGAAGATGAGCTGGGCGTAGAGATCTTTCGTCGTCATGGCAAACGCATTCGCTCTCTGACCGAGCCTGGCAAACGCATTTTGAGTTCGATTGAGCGCATTCTTGATGAAGTAGAAACACTCAAAAGAGTAGGCAAAGATTTTGCCAGCCAAGACCAAGGTAGCTTTGTGATTGCGACTACGCATACACAAGCGCGCTATGCACTTCCGAAAGTGCTTACTGAATTTACAAAACGCTTTCCAAAAGTGAAGGTCAGCATTCAGCAAGGAAGTCCAGGCCAAATTGCTGAGTTACTCACACACGATCGCGCTGATATTGCGATTGCAACTGAGGGTATTGCTAATACCCCTGGCGTCCTGGCGCTACCTGGCTATCAATGGCAACACGTGCTCATGGTGCCGTTGAGTCACCCGCTCCTCAACCAAGCAACGCTTACGCTTGAAGAGATTGCCAAGTACCCCATCATTACCTATGACAAAGCCTTCGCAGGTCGAAGCAAGATTGATGCTGCCTTTGCACAAAGAAACATCACACCCGATATTATTTTGGAAGCGATTGATGCCGACGTCATTAAGACCTATGTAGAAACAGGTATGGGCATTGGTATTGTTGCTGGTCATGCTTACGATCCGGACAGAGATCGCAATCTCAAAGTGATCCCTGCGGGACATCTGTTTGGCAACAACGTGACCCATCTCGGCGTTAAGCAAGGCGCTTACCTCAGATCCTTTGTTTACACCTTCATTGAGCTCTTCTCACCCACACTCACGAAGAAGATTGTTGAGCAAGCCATGAATAACGAGTCAGAGACTTACGAAATCTAGTCCGATCAAGAATTACTCTGGGAATACTCAAAGACAGAACAGTCTTTGAGTGGTGCCTCGGGGCGGACTCGAACCGCCACGCCTTGCGGCACCGGATTTTGAGTCCGGCACGTCTACCAATTCCATCACCGAGGCAGGTGTTTGCAGTGGAAATTCTGCTTACTTTGCTACTTTGTTACTGCTAAGACATGAGAGTGTAACAAAAAATGGTCAGATACCCCCTACCTCGGGTCTAGAACCCCTTAAAATGAGGTCTTCTAGCCAAATTATTAAAAGGACTTACCCGTATGGCCGGCCATTCGAAATGGGCCAATATTCAACACCGCAAAGGTCGTCAGGACGAAAAACGCGGCAAGATTTGGACCAAACTCATTAAAGAAATTACCGTAGCCGCCAAATTAGGTGGTGGCGATATCGCTACAAACCCACGTTTACGCCTGGCTATTGATAAAGCCAAAGATTCCAACATGCCAAACGACAACGTACAAAGAGCGATTCAACGCGGCACTGGCTCGCTTGAAGGCGTGAACTACGAAGAGATTCGTTACGAAGGTTATGGCATTAATGGCGCGGCCATCATTGTGGATTGCTTAACCGATAACCGCACTCGTACTGTCGCAGAAGTTCGCCATGCTTTTAATAAAAATGGCGGCAATATGGGTACAGAAGGTTCTGTTGCTTTCTTGTTCAAGCATTGTGGACAGATGTTGTTTGCCCCAGGCACCAGCGAAGACCAGTTGATGGAAGTTGCTTTAGATGCTGGTGCTGAAGATGTTATTACGCATGATGATGGATCTTTAGAAGTGCTCTCTCCTGTTCCTGATTTTTCTAAAGTGCAAGACGCCATTGGCAAGGCTGGTCTTAAGCCTGAACTGGCAACCGTTGCTATGCGTCCTGAGACAGAAATTGCCTTAGAGGGTGATCAAGCCGAAAGCATGCAGAAGTTATTAGATGCACTCGAGAACTTAGATGACGTTCAAGAAGTATTTACGAACGCCGCACTTTAATTACCTCATTTAAATATTAGATAGCTTGTTATGAAAATTCTACTAATCGGATCTGGCGGACGTGAACATGCGTTGGCCTGGAAGTTAGCCCAATCCCCCCAGGTACAAAAGGTATATGTTGCGCCAGGTAACGGTGGTACAGCTACCGCCAAGCAAACTGATGCAGGCATCGAGAATTTACCGATCACGGGACTGCAAGAGCTTGCTGACTTCGCCAAGCGCGAGAAGATTCATTTAACGGTTGTGGGACCAGAGGCTCCCCTTGCTGCTGGCATCGTCGATGTGTTCCGCAATAATGGCTTACGTATTTTTGGCCCAACGCAATTGGCTGCGCAACTAGAATCTTCTAAAGACTTTTCTAAAGCCTTTATGAAACGCCACGGCATTCCAACGGCGGATTACCAAACCTTCTCTAACGCATTAGAGGCGCACGCTTATATCGATGCAAAAGGCGCGCCAATTGTGATTAAGGCTGATGGTCTAGCCGCCGGCAAGGGTGTCGTAGTAGCTATGAGCCTGGAAGAGGCGCATGCTGCTGTTGACATGATGTTGGCAGACAACAAACTTGGTAATGTAGGCGCCCGAGTAGTCATAGAAGAATTTCTGACTGGTGAAGAAGCAAGTTTTATTGTTTTGGTCGATGGTAAAAATGTTTTGGCTTTAGCAACTAGCCAAGATCACAAACGTTTGCTCGATGCTGACCAAGGACCAAATACCGGCGGTATGGGTGCTTACTCCCCTGCTCCCGTGGTTACCCCAGAAATTCATGCACGTGCATTACGCGAAGTCATCATGCCAACCGTCAAGGGCATGCAAGCCGATGGCATTCCTTACACTGGTTTCTTATATGCAGGCTTGATGATTGCCCCAGATGGCAAGATCAAGACTTTGGAATTCAACTGCCGCATGGGTGACCCAGAAACCCAACCGATCATGGCCCGCTTGCGCAGCGATCTTGTCAATGCACTCGATCACGCGGTGGATGGCACTCTCAATGAAGTGGAATTGGAATGGGATCGCCGCACCGCGCTCGGCGTTGTGCTTGCTGCCCACAACTATCCTGATACTCCTCGTGCTGGTGATGTCATTACCGGCATCCCTGCTGACACTGAAGATCAAATCACCTTCCATGCGGGCACTAAATTGCAAGATGGCAAGGTAGTCACTTCTGGTGGTCGCGTTATGTGTGTTGTTGGACTTGCGGACACCGTTCGTGGGGCCCAGCAAAAAGCATATGAAGCAATCAATCACATCAAATTTGACGGAATGCAATATCGCAAAGATATTGGCTACCGCGCCATTAAATAAATTTATTTAAGTTAGATCAATCTTGTCAGATCAACATACCCAAATCGATATCGACGCCTTAAAGGAATATTTTTTAGGCCTGCAAGATCGCATTACCAGCGCCATGAGTACATTGGATGGCAAGGTCTTTGTTGCTGACGAGTGGCATAAACCTGAAGACAGCAAACTCAAGGGCTATGGTCGTACCTGTATTTTGGACGGCGGCAATATTCTTGAGAAAGGTGGCGTGGGGTTCTCGCACGTGCGAGGCGATCAAATGCCACCCTCAGCGTCGCATCATCGCCCAGAAATTGCAGGTCGTAGCTTTGAGGCAATGGGCGTCTCTTTGGTATTCCATCCAAATAATCCCAAAGTACCAACTACGCATATGAATGTGCGCTGCTTCATTGCCCAATCCCCAGGTAAAGAGCCGGTATGGTGGTTTGGTGGTGGCTTTGACCTCACTCCCTACTATGGCGTTGATGAAGACTGCAAACACTTTCATCAAACAGCTAAAGATGCGCTAGACCCGTTTGGGGAAGAGCTCTATCCTCGCTTTAAAAAGTGGTGTGATGAATACTTCTACCTAAAGCACCGCGAAGAACCACGCGGCATTGGTGGCGTTTTCTTTGATGACTTTAATGAGCTTGGCTTTGAAAAGAGTTTTGCGATGACTCGTGCAGTTGGCGATGCATTTATTAACGCTTACCTCCCAATCGTGAAACGTCGCTATCAAGACAGCTTTACGCCAGAAGAGAAGTCCTTCCAAGAATATCGTCGTGGTCGTTATGTGGAATACAACCTCATCTTTGATAGAGGGACCATCTTTGGTTTGCACTCAGGTGGTCGCACCGAATCCATCCTAATGTCGATGCCACCAGTGGTTCAGTGGTGGTACAACTGGCAACCGAAGCCTGGCACACCTGAAGCCAAGCTTTATGACTACTACCTTAAGCCACGCGATTGGCTAGCGTGAGCACTGACCATTGAGCACCATTAAAAAAATTGGCATCCTCGGAGGCACGTTTGATCCTCCCCATGTCGGTCACCTAAGATTGGCAACCCACTTTGCCAAAGTGTTGCACTTAGATGCCCTACTACTTATCCCTAGCGGTGAGCCATGGCAAAAGGGTACTGGCATCACTCCAGCGGAAACACGCCTGCAACTAACTGAGGCTGCTGGTATCGATTTAGCACGCGCATTTTTATATCTTAAGATTGCTACTCAAGTAGGCATTGATCGCATAGAGATTGATCGCGCCGGTCCAAGTTACGCCATTGACACTGTTAGGGTATTGCGTGAACGCTATGGTGCAGACGCTAGCCTGACCTGGTTAATGGGGGCTGATTCCTTAGTTGCGCTACCCAGCTGGAACTCCTGGGAAAAACTCAGTCATTACGTCAATTTTGCTGTGGCCACTAGACCGCATCATGGTTTAAAGATGGAAATCAGTTCTGAAGTGGGTCAATTTTTGAAAGGCCACCAAACAAGTGATCCTGCCGCCCTTGAAAATCAACCTTCTGGCCTCATATACATCGATGAAGGCTTGAATGTTGACCTATCCTCTACCGAACTAAGAGATCGCCTCAAATCGAGTTCTCGGGGCGCTATCGCTTCTGAGCATATTCCAACCCACACCCTAGAAATCATTACAAATCTGGGCTTGTATCAGTAATCAAGCTAAGATCACCCTAATTAGAAAAAATTATTGTCGAGAAAATATGGACTTACGTAAATTACAACGCGTCGTGATTGATGCCCTAGAAGACGTCAAAGCACAAGATATCCGCGTGTATGACACAAGCAAATTGAGTGAGTTATTTGATCGCGTGATCATTGCTACCGGCTCAAGCAATCGTCAAACCCGCTCTTTAGCGATGTCGGTCAAAGAAGAGGTCAATGCCAAAGGCGGCGAAGTCATTTCCATCGAAGGCTTAGAAACTGGTGAATGGGTATTGGTGGACTGCGGTGATATCGTCGTGCATATTTTGCAACCCATGCTTCGCTCCTATTACCAGCTTGAAGGCATGTGGGGTGCTAAACCTGTGCGCGTGAAATTGGCTGGTAGTAAAGGTCTTGTTAAAGCCAGCGAATCTGAAGACGACGACGAATAACTTCGTCGTTACCTGCATCGATGCGCCTTACTATTGTTTCAGTTGGTCACAAGATGCCCGATTGGGTTGCAACCGCAACCCATGACTACATCAAAAGAATGCCTGCAGATTGCAGCATCGAAATCAAAGAGATCAAACCAGATCTCACGCCAGCCAAGGAAGCTCTCAAAATTGCAGCGGCCATTCCAAAGGGTTCCAGAGTCATTGCTTTGGATGAACGCGGCAAAGACCAAACTACTCAGAATCTAGCCACACAGTTGGCTAGCTGGCGTCAGGAGGGCTTTGATATTACCTTCCTGATCGGTGGCGCAGATGGCTTGGATGCTAGCCTGAAAACTAGCGCACAAGCAATGTGGCGGCTTTCCAGCCTTACCCTTCCCCACGCGATGGCAAGAGTGATGCTGGTAGAACAACTCTATCGAGCCTGGACCATACTCCAAGGCCACCCTTACCATCGTGAGTAATGCCGTGCATTCTTTTATCTACCTGGCTTCGCAAAGCCCCCGTCGCCAAGAGCTCTTAAAGCAAATTGGCGTTCGCTTCGAAATGCTGTTGCCTGCTCCAGGTGAGGATAGCGAGAGTATTGAAATACCGCTCCCCCAAGAAAAAGCGCGCGTCTATGTAGAGCGCGTTACCTTGGCGAAAAGTGCAGCGGCACTTGCTCGTTGGCAAAAAAGTGGTTTACCTTGGGCCCCGATTCTCTGTGCTGATACTACCGTTAGCTTACCCAATAGTCCTGATGGTGAAATTTTGGGTAAACCTGTCGATGCAGCAGATGCGGCACGCATTCTGAGTATGCTGAGTGGCCAAATTCATGAAGTACTTAGTTCAGTTGCGATTACCGTTAGCCCGAACGAAAAACCCATACAACTTGTTCAGGTATCTAAAGTTGAGTTTGCTTCTTTATCTCCAGAACAAATTGCTGCGTATATAGCCAGCGGTGAACCCTTTGGTAAAGCTGGGGCCTACGGCATACAGGGCTTGGGCGGAGCCTTTATACCCTCTATTGCAGGCAGCTATAGCGGTATCATGGGGCTACCTATTTACGAAACACAGCTTTTACTAAATCGCGCCCAAGTCAGCAGCATATGAACGAAGAAATACTGATCAATATCACTCCGCAAGAAACACGCGTTGCTTTAATTCAGCAAGGGGCGGTTCAGGAATTGCAAATTGAACGTACACGCCAACGCGGTATTGTGGGTAATATCTATTTAGCTAAAGTAGCGCGCGTATTGCCAGGTATGCAGTCCGCGTTCATCGAGATTGGTCTAGAGCGCACTGCTTTTATGCACGTTGCCGATATCACTCAAAACAATCCTCAAGCACAAATTGAAAAATTATTGTTTGAAGGTCAAACCCTGCTAGTGCAAGTACTTAAAGACCCTTTAGGTACCAAAGGAGCACGCTTAACAACTCAACTGAGTATTGCTGGCCGTAATTTAGTGTATCTGCCTCCTGCGGGCAGTGATGCTGCCACCGAAAAATACATTGGCGTATCTCAGCGCATCGATCAACCTGAAGAGCGCGAAGCGATTAAGTCTCGTCTTGCTAGCCTCATGGCTGATGATGAAAAAGGCGGCATTATTGTCCGCACTAGCGCCCAAGACGCCTCAGATACCGAACTGCAGCATGACATGCTTTACCTGCGTACGACCTGGGACAACATTCATGCGGCCATGAAACATAAGCCAGCCCCTACCCTCCTCTATCAAGATCTCAGCTTAGCTGAACGGGTATTGCGTGATGTTGCCGGTGAAGAAACTACCCAGATCCGCGTGGATTCTGCTGAGAATTTCGAGAAGCTCAAAGCATTTACCACTGCTTACATGCCCAATCTTTTGGGCAAGCTCACACTCCATCGTGGTGAGCGAGCACTCTTTGATTTGTTTGACGTCGATGCTGAGATCAATAAAGCACTTGGTCGCCGTGTAGATCTAAAGTCTGGCGGCTATCTGATGATCGACCAAACAGAGTCGATGACAACAATTGATGTGAACACCGGTAGTTATGTCGGTGCACGCAATCTCGATGACACTGTTTTCAAAACTAACTTAGAAGCAGCTCAAGCCATTGCTCGCCAACTGCGCTTACGCAATCTTGGTGGAATCATCATTATTGACTTCATTGATATGGCTGGCAAAGACCATCAAGAGTCTGTATTACATGAACTCAAGCGCAATCTAGAGCGTGATCATGCCCGCACCTCAGTAAGCGACTTTTCTGCATTAGGCTTGGTAGAAATGACTCGCAAACGGACGCGTGAGTCACTGGCCCATATCACCTGCGAGCCCTGTGCTATATGCCTTGGCAAGGGTGAGATTAAAACTGCTCAAACGATTTGTTATGAAATTTTGCGAGAGATTGTGCGGGAGCACCGCCAATTCAATCCAAAAGAATTTAGGATTGTGGCTGCACCCGATGTAATTGACCTCTTCTTAGAGGAAGAGAATCAATTCCTCGCCCAGTTAGGCGACTTTATTGGAAAGCCTATCACTCTACAAGCAGAAGGCAGTTTCCGCCAAGAGCAATACGATATTGTTCTTAGTTAATCGCCCTTAATTTCAGTAATTTTATTAAGCGTTTGAGAACTGAATGCGATGCAAATTCGCATACAGTCCATCTTGCTTAATTAAATCTTCATGCGAACCGTTTTCAACGATTTGACCGTGCTCCAAAACGACAATACGGTCTGCATGCTCAATAGTGGATAAGCGATGGGCAATCACTAAAGTAGTTCTTCCAGCCATCAGGCGCTCGAGTGCATCTTGCACCTGACGCTCCGACTCCGAGTCCAGGGCAGAAGTAGCCTCATCCAAAATCAAAATTGGCGCATCTTTATAGATTGCCCGGGCAATGGCGAGGCGCTGGCGTTGCCCGCCAGATAAGCGATTGCCGTTATCCCCCACCATTGAATCAATACCTTCAGGCAACTCCTTAATGAGAGCGCTTAGATTGGCGGCCTCTAGCGCCTCAATGACGCGCCCACGATCGATGCCTACCTTAGAGTTGCTGCCATAGGCAACGTTAGCGGCAATCGTATCGTTAAAGAGAACCACATCCTGGCTTACAAAAGCGATCTGTTTGCGAACATCCGCTAAAACGATTCCCTCTAAAGCAATGTCATCCAAGTAGATATGGCCACTGGTAGGCTTAAAGAAGCGCGGCAATAAATTCACGAGAGTGGATTTACCACCACCTGAAGGACCCACAAAAGCCACTACCTCACCTGGATTGATTGTGAGATTAATATTGACCAATGCATCTTTGCGTCCTGTCTCTTGCTGATAAGAAAATCCGACATTATCAAAACGAATAGCCCCCTTGGCTTTTTCTAAAGATCGCATATTCAGCTTTCGATCTTCATCCTCTTCAAAAGGTTGATCCATCATGCCAAAAATCATTTCTGCAGCAGTCAGTCCACGTTGCAGTGGCTGGTTGATATCTGCCAAGTGCTTCAGAGGTGAAATCACCAGCATCATGGCGGTGATAAAAGCTGCGAAGCCCCCGACGGTAGTACCTTCAGTGGCTGATTGCATCAACGCAATCACCAGCACTACAGACAGGGCCATTGAGGCAATTAACTGAGTAATAGGTTGATTTAGGCCGCCCGCTACAGCGGATTTAAGACTAAATTGACGCAATCGCTCGGCCTTCTCTCGAAAGCGCTCTAACTCATATTCTTGGGCACCATGTACTTTAACTATTTTGTAACCTGCTGCAGCCTCTTCAACAATGTAGGCCAAATCACTCGTAAGTGTTTGTTGCGCACGATTAATCGATCTTAGGCGGCGATTAATTTTGCTCATGACAAAAGCGATAATGGGAAATATCACCAAAACTACTAATGTCAATTGCCAATTCAAGTAAATCAAATAACCCATTAAACCAATGACGGTAAGTGAGTCGCGCACTAAGCTAATTAACATCCCACCCATTACAGACAGAACATTATTCACCTCAAATACCACGGCATTGATTAAGCTCGATGCAGAGTTCTTCTGGAAAAAGGTTGTGCTGGCATGTAAGAGCGTTTGAAACATTTGCTCGCGCAATTTCAATAACACTGCGTTAATAACGCGCGTTAACAGATAGTTCGATAGAAATTGAGCCAAGCTGCGCACCAAGGCCAAGCCAACCAGAAATACAGGTACCTGCCAAAGCTTGCTATTGAGCTGCCCAGTAAATCCCCGGTCTAACAGGGGCTTCATTAAGGCTGGAATCGAGGTTTCCGCTCCGGCCACTAGTGCCATGGCCAAAAGTGACCCAATAATCAAGCCGTAATGGGGCTTGAGGTAGGTAATTAAGCGATTTAAGGCAATTCGGTCTTGAGCATTCATATAATGAATTATGCCCACCTTATCAGTCATACTCATCACCCGCAATGAAGAGGCCAATTTGGACGATTGTCTAGCCTCTCTGGAGGGCATCGCCCAGCAGATTGTGGTGGTTGATACCAATAGCTCTGACGGCACCCTAGAAATAGCCAAAAAGCATGGGGCAACCATATCCCAGCCCTCTGATTGGCCTGGTTTTGGTCCCCAAAAGAACCGTGCTTTAGACCTGGCTACTGGCGAGTGGGTACTCTCTTTGGATGCTGACGAAAGACTGACTCCCGCCCTTAAATCTGAAATCCTGACGGCCATTCACCATAGCGCCCATGTGAATTGTTTTGCCATTCCTCGGCTATCTTGGTATTGCGGACGATTCATCCGCCACTCTGGCTGGAGCCCGGATTATGTTGATCGCTTATTTAAACGGGGGACCGCCCACTTCTCGGATGACCTCGTTCATGAACGACTTGTCCCTAATGGCCAAGTCGCCAAACTAGAAAATCCAATGTTGCATTACAGCTTCATGAACTATTCCCAAGTTCTGCAAAAGCTAGATCGATATTCCACTGCATCAGCCGAGCAAGCATTTGCTAAAGGTAAAACAAGCAGCCCCCTCAAAGCAGTGCTTCATGGGGCTTGGGCATTTTTCCGAACATACATTCTGCGCGCGGGATTTTTAGATGGTCCGCAAGGATTTGCCTTGGCGGCATCTAATGGCCAAGGCACTTATTACCGATATATCAAGCTGTGGCATCTGAATCAGGAAGCCAATAAATGATTTCCGTTTTATTGGCCACTTACAACTGGCCTCAAGCGCTCAAGCTATGCCTAGAATCTCTGGCCACCCAAACCGATCAGAACTTTGAAATCATCATCGCGGATGATGGCTCTACCGCAAGTACAAAGCAAGTTATTGACTCATTTCAAGACTCACACTCCGCTTCCATCAAACATCTTTGGCAAGAGGATCAAGGTTTTCGGAAAACCAAAATTTTGAACCAAGCCATTGCTGCAGCCCATGGTGACTACCTGGTTTTTTTAGATGGTGATTGCATTGTCCAGCCAGACTTTATAGCTCGTCATCGTCAGTTGGCTCAAAAAGGCTATCTCGTCACCGGCAGCAGAATCTTACTGAATGAAAGCCTCACTCAAGAACTGCTTTCTTGGGCGCACTGGAACTTTCAGCAGTTTTGCTCAGGCTTGCTGGGAAAAAGAATTAGTGGTGGTATCAATAAATACTGGCCTCTCAAGATTAAATTGGGCAATGGCACTTGGCGGGATTACAACAAGTTTGTTTGGCGCCGTATTAAGGGTTGCAATATGGCCTGCTGGAAGGCTGATGCTGAAGTCATTAATGGCTTTGATGAAACCATGACTGGCTGGGGCCACGAAGATGCAGACTTTATCTTCCGTCTACAACACCATGGTATTCGTCGTAAATCTGGGTCGTGGTCTACCGAAGTCTTGCACCTCTTTCATCAAATTCATGATCAAAGCAACGCTAATGAGAATGCACGACGCGTGCGTGAAAAGATTTTGGCTAAGGCGCTATAAGCATTTTTACTGCTATGACTACTTACTCCAAGCTCAAACCTAAAAAAGTATTGTTCATTGCCACGCGGCAAATTGGTGACGTTTTAGTCACAACTCCACTGATCAGCAAGGCGAGAGAGCTCTGGCCAGATGCGGAGTTTCATTTCCTGGGATATCGCGGCAAGCTAGAGATGCTGCACGGTAATCCGGACATCGCCGAAGTCATAGAAACTTCTGACCGACCTGGTTTTGGTGAATACCTTTCGCTCTTTAATCGCCTCTTCCAGCGCTATGACTTAGCGGTAGTAACGCAACCAAGTGATCGCGCCTACCTGTATGGCTTGGTGGCGGCTTTTAGAAGAGTCGGTGTGCTTGGAGGTCACCCTCAGGGCAAAGATGCCGAAGATCAGCAGAAACGCAGTAAAAGCGAGAAGCAAAACGCTTGGAAGAAATTTATCTGCATGCACACCGTCGATGTTGATTACTTTAAACAGCATGTCATTACAGAAAAGTTGCGTCTACTAGAAACTTTTTTTAAAAATCCTGCTGATCTATTTGCCAAAGCGATCTCAGTGACCCCGCCAGCTGGAGAGCCCTTAACTCCCATCATTGCCGGCGAACTGAAGCAACCCTATGTCGTAGTGCATCCAGGGCCACTTACCGCCTACAAACGTTGGCCGCTAGCTTACTGGCAAGAACTCATTACATACTTGGTGAAGCAAGGTTATCAAGTGGTGCTCAGTGCATCGCCTGCTAAGCAAGATATGCAACTGAATCACGACATCATCTCTTTACTGGATGATGAAAGTAAAAAACAAGTCATCAATGCTGCTGGTAAGTTATCCATCCCACAGGCGGGCACTCTAATTCGTGGCGCCGCTTTGTACATTGGAGTGGATACCTCGATTACCCATTTAGCCGCGGCATGCAACACCCCAACGATTGCCCTCTTTGGCGCTACACCGCCAACGAACTTTGGTCCATGGCCCAATGGTTTTATTGGTGAGCAACCTTACCAATTGCGCGCCCGTACGCAAACTGTGGGCAACGTCTCCATTCTGCAAGGTCCTGGTGAATGTGTGCCTTGCCGCAAGGCCGGCTGCTTAGACAAAGCAGATAGTTATAGCGAGTGCTTGGATTTACTAGAGCCTGCGCAAGTCATCGAGGCTATTCAGAAAGCGTTGCCGAGCTAGATCAACTAGTACGATCAGTGATACTGAATTTGTACAGGATCTTTTTGCTTTGAAGCCAAAATCTGATTGAGGCCGTGTAAGCAAGCATCATCTGGATAAATACGCAGCTCTTCTGGGAACTGCATTAAGCAAGCGCCGCCACTGGTAGTGACAGCAGCAGTGAGCATTAGCCCCTTCATACCCTCATTCGACCCCGGCCCAGCAGGCGCAGAGACACCTAACCTAGGATCACGCACGCGATTTGCCATGAGATAAGGATTGATTTGGCTGCGGAGCATCTTGATATCGATTGCATTATCAATACATACGTGCACGTTACGAGCAAAACGCATGCGTGCGCCTGTGATATCCATGACCGCCTCAGACACAATGCGCATTCCGCCGGAGAACTTATCTGGCGTCACATTTACTTTAGCAACCAAGAGTTCATCTTCTTTGAGCCATGAACGGTTTGGTTCATAGACTTCGCTATACAAGGTGACTTCGAGGGCAGCAGTACCATCATCAATCGTTGCAATCATCATGCGACCACGTTGACCGGTCAACATCCTTGCCGAAGTAATGATGCCCGCAATCAATTGATCCTTGCCCTCAGTGACTTTTGATAATGACTGACGAATGAAGTGCGAAGTCTCATCACGATAAGCATCAAACATATGTCCTGTTAAGCAAAGGCCTAAAGCAGTCTTTTCTTCTTGCAAGCGTTTTTTCTCAGACCAGACAGGCTCTCGCACTAACTCTGGCAGATGGCGGTTCTCTTCACCAGCCACTTCAAACAAACTGACTTGATGAATCGATGCTTCTGCTTGCTCGGCAGCCTCAATGGCTCTGGCTAAAGAGGCTAGTAAGGTTGAGCGAATGTCATACAGGTTTCCGTCCGCAGGAATGGTGTCACGATACAAGCTATCAAATGCTCCAGCACGCATTAGCGCTTCAATAGCGCGACGATTTACCTGGCGACGATCTACCCGTGCGCAGAAATCAAACAAGTCCTTGAATGGTCCACCAGTCTCACGCGCTTTGACAATAGATTCAATGGCAGCCTCGCCAGTACCGCGGACTGCACCTAAACCATAACGAATATGACTGATTGGGGAGTCCGGCGCCGCATCGGGAGCGCGCAATGGCGTGAACTCATAAACACCGGTATTGATATCCGGTGAGAACACGCGAATGTTATTTACCAAACAATCGTCATACAGAATCTTCACCTTATCGGTGTCATCCATTGCGAGCGATAAGTTGGCCGCCATAAATTCGGCTGGGTAATACGCTTTGAGCCAAGCGGTTTGATAAGCCAAGAGTGCGTATGCAGCGGCGTGCGACTTATTAAATCCATAGCCTGCAAAACGCTCCATCAAGTCATAGATCTCATTGGCTTTTGACTCGGTAATACCGCCCGCTTTGGCGCCATCACTAAAAATCTTGCGATGCTGCGCCATTTCTTCTGGCTTTTTCTTGCCCATCGCACGACGCAACATGTCAGCGCCACCCAATGAGTAGCCGCCAATCATCTGCGCCATCTGCATCACCTGCTCTTGATAGACCATGATGCCGTAGGTCTCACGTAGAACAGGCTCAATACGGGGATCGGGATACTCTACTTTTTGACGACCGTGCTTACGCTCAATAAAGTCCGGAATCAAATCCATTGGACCCGGACGATACAAAGCCACCAAAGCAATAATATCTTCAAAGCGGTCTGGCTTTGCTTCACGTAGCATGCCTTGCATGCCGCGGCTTTCTAGCTGAAACACGGCAACGGTATTGGCACGCTTGAGAACGTCAAAGGCTTTCTCATCATCGAGTGCAATCTCGCCAATATTCCAGTCTCTGCGATCCGCATGTAACGCTTTAATCCAACGCTCTGCTGCAGCCAAGATAGTAAGGGTAGTCAAACCTAAGAAGTCGAACTTTACCAAGCCAATCGCCTCTACGTCATCCTTGTCGAATTGACTGATGACGGAGCTACTGTCTTGGTCTTTACTTTCTTGAGTGTAGAGTGGACAAAAATCGGTGAGACGGCCCGGAGCAATCAACACACCACCCGCATGCATACCGACGTTACGAGTCATACCTTCTAACTGCTGTGCCAAAGAGAGTAACTGGCGCACCTCATCTTCATTCTTCTCGCGTTCAGCTAATTGCTTTTCTTCCTTCTTTGCCATTTCAATAGTCATGTACTGACCTGGCTTATTGGGTACGAGCTTAGCGATACCGTCAACGAAGTTATAGCCCTGCTCCAGCACACGTCCCACGTCACGAATCGCCGCTCTGGCGGCCATGGTTCCAAAAGTGGCAATCTGACTGACCGCATCTTTGCCGTACTTGTCTTTCACGTACTGAATCACACGGTCGCGACCGTGCTGGCAGAAGTCGATATCAAAGTCGGGCATGGATACCCGCTCTGGATTTAAGAAGCGCTCAAAGAGCAAGTTGTAACGCAGTGGATCTAGATCGGTAATACCCAATGAGTAAGCTACCAATGAGCCTGCACCAGATCCACGACCAGGGCCTACTGGCACACCATTATTTTTTGCCCAGTTAATAAAGTCAGCAACGATCAAGAAGTAGCCTGGAAAGCCCATTTGCGCAATCGTCTTGACTTCAAAGACCAAGCGCTCGTGATAGCGCACCATTTCTTTTTCGCGCTCTTGTGCATCTGGAAAGTTGCGCTCCATGTGGCGCTTTAAGCCAATCTCCGATTGCTGCAATAGATAATCATCGAGCGTGATACCTGGAGGCGTCGGAAAATCTGGCAAGCGTGGCTGACCTAAGACCAGGGAGAGGTTGCAACGCTTTGCAATTTCAACCGAGTTCGCCAATGCGGCCGGCAAATCAGCAAAACGTTTTTCCATTTCCTCTTGGGTCAGGAAGTACTGCTCATCATTAAACTTTTTGGTTCGGCGTGGATTGCCGAGCAACTCGCCTTCAGCAATACAAACACGGGCCTCATGCGCAGTAAAGTCGCTCTTCTGCATGAACTGCACTGGGTGCGTTGCGACTACTGGCAAATCCAACTCACTAGCTAGATGACAGGCAAGTTGCAGTTGTTTTTCATCTTGAGGATTGCCGCCACGCTGGACTTCGATATAGAAGGACTGCGGAAAAAGTTTTTCATAGCGCCTAGCAACAATCTTGGCTTGATCTTCTTGGCCACCTAAAAGCGCTGTACCAACCTCACCCATGCGTGCGCCTGAGAGCGCAATCAAACCATAAGTCAGGGTGCGCTTAGCTGCTTTATCTTCTGCTTTAGCAGCTGGCTCACTAAACCATGCTGAATCTACTTCAGCACGACCACGGGATTGGTTATCTAAAGATGCTCTGCTGAGCAGCTCACACAAATTGAGATAGCCCGAATGGTTTTGCACCAAGAGCAATAAACGATGGGGTTGGTCTGGGTCTTGGGGGTTGCTGACCCAAACATCAGCACCGGCAATTGGCTTAATACCGCTAGAACGGGCAGCGGTGTAAAAACGCACTAAACCAAATAAATTACTTAAATCGGTAATGGCCAATGCACCCATCTCGTCTTTGACGGCTGCCGCGACCGCATCGTCAATGCGAACGACGCCATCCGTAATCGAAAACTCGGAATGGACGCGGAGATGAACAAAACGGGGTGAAGCCATGAGATGATTTTAGCTGTGTCGACACCCAAAAACCTTCCATCCCCAGCCGGCGGCTATCGCGGGCGATTTGCCCCCTCCCCTACCGGACCGCTGCATGCCGGATCCCTGGTTGCCGCCCTCGGAAGTTGGCTAGATGCCCGTAAAAATGAGGGTAAATGGCTGCTCAGAATTGAGGATTTAGATACCCCGCGCTGCATCCCAGAGGTTACCCAACAAATCCAGGCCCAATTGCTCGCCTGCGGACTTTCTTGGGATGAGGAGATCATCTACCAATCCCAGCGCCAAAAGGCTTACCAGGACGCTTTAAAGCGTTTCAATGAGCTCAAATGCCTATATTCCTGCACCTGCTCAAGACAAACAATAGCCACCGCCTTAGCCAAGCTCAGCATTGAGAGCCCCCGCAATCAAGAAATGGTCTATCCCGGCACCTGCCGACCTGCCTCATTAATGAGCAATCCCTGGGATACCGTCCAAGATTTAAAAAAGGCATGGCGCATTGCCCTTCCCCAAAATTGCCTTATTGAATTTAAGGATTTAGCGCTGGGTCCACAAAGTCAGAATCTTAATGCGGAAGTGGGTGATTTTGTCTTACGTAGAAGCGATGGACTATTTACTTACCAACTAGCTGTTGTAGTGGATGATGCCGAACAAGGCATCACTCGTATTGTTCGAGGCCAAGATTTATTAAGTAATACGGCAAGGCAAATTTATCTACAAGATGTACTGGGATACCAGAAACCAGAATATCTTCATCTACCACTAGTACTAGATGCGCATGGTGAAAAACTCAGCAAGCAAACTCTAGCAACGCAAATCAATACACAAGATGACAAACACTCACTGATAGAGTTACGTAAAGCGGGAATGCATTTGGGTTTGAAGAACTTGCCTGATGGCGAGAATGTCTCTATTGCAGAGTGGCTCTTGGCAGCCACTCATGCATGGAAAAGCTAAATCACTTAGCCTTTCTTTTTTTCTTTTTTACTTCTTACTTCTTACTTCTTACTTCTTGGGTTATTTATTTCTTTTTAAAGCCGCCAAGCAAAGCACCAACAGCCGGCTTTGCAGGGGTAATGCCAACTTTTTTCTCCTCTGGCTTAGCAGCATCTGAAGCAGATGCTGGAGCTGTTGACGGCTCGTAAGGCTTGTAGAAGAAAGGGTCTGACATTTTGGCTGGTGCGCTATATGAGCTTCTGGAGCCACCAGATGATGGACGGCTTTGTGAAGGCGCACCTTCTGGCAAAGGCTGTACATCCAACTTGCGCTTCATGAGCTTTTCAATATCGTCGAGCAAGCGCTTCTCGCTAGCATCGACCAAAGCAATCGCATCGCCCTTACTTCCAGCGCGACCAGTACGGCCAATGCGGTGAATAAAGTCTTCTGCGTTGTAAGGTAACTCGTGATTAATCACGCAAGGCATATCCGGAATATCTAGGCCGCGTGCAGCCACATCGGTTGCTACTAAGGCTTCAATTGCGCCAGATTTGAATGCATCCAAAGTTAAAGTGCGTTCGCCTTGACTCTTGTCGCCATGAATCGCGCCCGCTTTGATACCATCGCGCTCGAGTGCACGAGATAACTTTGCGCAACCTAAACGGCTGTTAGTAAAGATGATGCATTGACGGGATAAACCAGCGCGTGTACGTGCTTCCAATACTTTGACAATGGCGCGCTGCTTATCCGCAGAAGACACCATATGGACCACCTGCTTCACCGTATCAGCGGCGGCGTTTTGACGAGCTACCTCAACCGTTACTGGGGTACGCAAATAGCTTTGTGCCAACTTTTTGATTTCTGGTGAGAAAGTAGCAGAGAACAATAATGTTTGTCTTTGCGCAGGAATCAAATCAATGATGCGTTGCAAGTCGGGCAAGAAACCCATATCGAGCATGCGATCGGCTTCGTCTAATACCAAAATCTCTACTTGAGAGAGATTGGCAACTTTAGAACCAATGTGATCGAGCAAACGTCCTGGTGTAGCAATCAAAATCTCTACGCCATTGCGCAATATGGCTACTTGCTCTTTCATATCCACGCCACCATACACAACGGCAGCGCGTAAATCAGTATGTTTAGAGTAACTAGCGGCATTTTCAGACACTTGCACCGCTAACTCGCGAGTTGGAGTCAGAACCAATGCGCGAATCGGATGACGTGCTGGTGAAGCGCTACTACTAGCATGACGCAAAATCTTTTGAATGATAGGCAATACAAAGGCAGCTGTTTTACCAGTACCGGTTTGTGCTGCACCCATCAAGTCGCTACCAGCCAATACGTGCGGTATTGATTGCGCTTGAATCGGGGTAGGAATGGTGTAACCCTGCTCTAGAACCGCTTTTTGAATCTTCGGGTCTAAACCAAAGTCAGCAAAAGTGATTGTTGCCAGGGATGGTGCGGTAGCAGCAGCGGCAGCAGTGTCAGTGTTAGCAACACTAGGGGTAGCGGCTTCGCTAACCCCTGTAGATGAATTTATTTCAGTAGCAGTATTTGTCAAGGTAACTTACAGGATGGCCGCAATGCCGGCCTTAGCGGTTTCAGCATCCTCGGTCGATTTAACGCCGGAAACGCCGACTGCGCCGATGGTAAACCCGTTTACCTCGATATTGACCCCACCCTCCAACATGCCCGAAATATGTGGGGCAGATAAGAAAGAAATGCGGCCGTTATTAATAATTTCTTCGTACACACGACTCTCGCGTTTACCCATTGCAGCTGTGCGTGCCTTCTCTTGAGCAATGTAAGCAGATACTGGAGCACAACCATCGCGGCGAGTTAAACCTAATACATGACCGCCATCATCACAAACGGCAATAGTCACTGCCCAGTTATTTTTAGCGGCATGCTTGTCTGCTGCGTCCAAAATCTTTTGAACATCAGCTTGAGTTAAGTAAGGTTTAGTAGCCAACATGTTTAATCTTTCTGTCTCGAATATGGTGTATTTGGTGCATGCACTTCTATATAAGTACTTGAATTATAAGGGGTGTAGCGCGATTCTTCATACAGAATCAGGCTTCACCCCAATTAATGCGCTTCTGTGTTGCGCTAAGTCCTTCTTATTTAAGGAACTCTTGGGCTGCAACGACTCCGCTGGCCTTGGGTTTGTAACCCATAGAACCTAGGCTCATCTCTACCCCGCTCAGGGCAGCCATCAGGCTCAATTCATTACAGTCACCCAAATGGCCAATACGGAATGCCTTGCCTTTGATTTTGCCTAAGCCAGTTCCTAAAGAGAGATTGAATTTCTCTAAAGCATGCTTACGCAATACATCGGCATCCATGCCTTCTGGAGTAGCAATGCAAGTCAGTACTGGTGAATAGCAATCTTCATCTTGACACTGAATCTCAAGACCCCAAGCATTGACTGCTTCACGGCAAGCAGCTGCCAAACGTTGGTGACGCGCAAAGATCGTATCCAATCCTTCAGCCAACATCATGTCCATGGCTTCATGCAAACCGTACATCAAATTGGTGCTGGGGGTTGTTGGCCAGTAACCATTTTTATTTGACTCTAGGATCTCGTCCCAAGCCCAATACGATTTATGGATTTTATTATTTTGACTGACCTCAATTGCGCGTGGTGACAAGGCATTAAAGCCAATACCAGGCGGCAACATCAAACCTTTTTGTGAGCCAGAGATCGTGACGTCTGCACCCCACTTGTCATGCTCATAGTCCGCTGAACCCAAGCCAGATACGCTATCTACAAGCAATAAGGCTGGATGCTTTAAGGAGTCAATCGCCTTACGAACGGCAGCAATATTGGATGTCACGCCAGTAGAAGTTTCGTTATGTACAACACAAACTGCTTTGATCTCATGACCAGTGTCTTTGCGCAAACGCTCTTCAATCACGGCGGCATCAATACCCCAACGCCAAGAATCTTGTCCAGCCTTACCAACCACTTCCACATCTAAACCAAGACGCTTGCCAAGAGCACGCCACAAGTTAGCGAACTGACCAGTTTCATAGAACAGCACTTTGTCGCCAGGATTAAGAACGTTCACTAATGCACCTTCCCAAGCACCCGTTCCAGATGCGGAATAAATAATGACGGGCTGCTCAGTTTTAAAAATCTTTTTGATGCCATCTAATACCTTCAAACCAAACGCACCAAACTCTGGACCACGATGGTCAATCGTTTGATAGCTAATGGCGCGCAGTACGCGTGGCGGAACAGGACTTGGGCCGGGAATATGTAAAAAATGGCGTCCTGATGCGTGGTTATCAAGTTTCAACATGCTGTGTCTCACTTTTAAAGTGTTTATAGGTAGTTATTTCTGCTTCTAGTGTATGACAATTTTTGAGAAATTTCCATTTTGTATACAAATTATTTTAAATAGACATCAGAATAAAGCCTAATTTAAGCATTTAAAGGCTATATTTATGCCTTAAGATCGTTTATTCTTATTTTGTATACAAATTATTCAGGCCAGAGGTTGATCCATGACAGCACTAGAGCAGCCAAATTCACAAAATTTACATGAAGCTACTTTCGAGAAGCTGAGGTCCCTCCTCGTAGAGGGCAAGATTGCCCCTGGCAGCAAACTCAATGAACGTGAACTCGCTGAGAGTCTCAATGTTTCCCGCACCCCTATTCGGGAAGCTATTCGCCGTTTGGCCGCTGAAGGTTTAGTGGAGTTAATTGCCAACCGTGGCGCGATCGCCGTGGAACTCAGTCTTGAAGATGTATTAAATACATTTGATGTGATTGCAGACCTAGAGGGATTTTCTGGAGAACTGGCAGCGAACAATATTAGCGATGCCACCCTCTCTGAATTAGAGGCCCTTCAATATGAAATGATGGCCTCATATGCGCGTCGTGATTTATCGAGTTATTACAAACTTAATTTACGCATTCACCATCTGATTAATCAGGCAGCAAACAATCCCGTGTTATCCAAGCTCTTTACTCAAGTCAATGCGCGTATTGAGGCCTTGCGCTTTCGCTCCAATCAAGATGGTGTTAAGTGGGAAAAGGCTGTGGAGGAGCACCAAGAAATGCTTGATGCCCTCAAGGCACGGGATAGCGTACGTATGCGCAAAATTATGATTCAACACGTCAGAAATAAACGTGATGTGGTTGCTCAATTACTCCAATCAGAATCTCAGTTAGAAACTGTCAAATCATGAATAAGCCCCTAGACCTCAAAGAACTCATGGTGGATCAAGCTGAACTAGCTAAACGCTTGCGTCAGGAGACTTCAGGCGAAGTCATGACTGATAGCGCCAGTCGTGGCCGCTATGCAACTGATGCCTCCATTTATCAAGCCATGCCAGTTGCAGTGTTTGCACCAAAGACTGCACAAGATATTGCGAGCGCTATTCAGATTGCCGCCGAACTCGGAGTACCCGTGTTGCCACGTGGTGGAGGCACAAGTCAATGCGGCCAAACTACTGGTGCAGCACTTGTCATCGATAACACCAAATATTTCAGAAATGTTTTAGATCTCAATCTGGATAAAGGCTATGTTGAGGTTGAGCCTGGTATTGTTCTCGATCACCTTAATGGCACACTCAAGCAACATGGTCTTTGGTATCCGGTGGATGTTTCTACTGCAGGGCAAGCAACGATTGGCGGTATGGCAGGGAATAACTCTTGTGGCAGCCGCTCAATTGCTTATGGCAATATGGTGCACAACGTTTTAGGTATTGATGCATGGTTAGCGGATGGCAGAATTTCCAACTTTAGTGATTACGCAAGTAGTACCGGAGCCGCAAAGCAGTTGGGTGACTTTGTAAAAAACCTAGCTAACACCCTCCAACCAGAAATCGAGGCGCATTTTCCGAAAGTATTGAGAAGGGTTGCGGGATATAACCTCGACATCTTCAATCCCCAAAGTGAGTTGCCCTATACCCAAGATGGCAGCGTTAACCTCTCCCATTTATTAGTTGGCAGTGAAGGCACCCTTGGGTACTTCAAGTCACTCAAGCTTAAGCTTGCGCCTTTACCGCAGCACAAGGTGTTGGGTATTGTGAACTTCGCCAGCTTTTATAAAGCAATGGATAGCGCGCAGCATATTGTGAGGCTGGGCCCTACTGCGGTTGAGCTAGTCGATCGCACCATGATTGATCTGGCACGCAGCAACCCTAGCTTTAAGAAAACCATTGAGACCGCTTTAATAGATCACACAGCGCAGACCCCTGAGGCAATCTTATTGGTGGAGTTTTCTGGAGAGTCTCATGCACCATTGCTTGAGAAACTCAAAGCATTGCAAGAGCTCATGAGTGATTTAGGTTTGCCTGGATCTGTTGTACCGATGCCAGATGCATCGCCACAGAAAAATTTATGGGAAGTGCGTAAAGCGGGCCTGAACATCATGATGAGCCTTAAAGGTGATGGCAAGCCAGTGAGCTTTATTGAAGACTGCGCAGTACCGCTCGAGAGTTTGGCGGAATATACCCAAGCTTTAACGGATGTATTTTCTAAATACGGTTCACGGGGCACTTGGTATGCCCATGCCTCTGTAGGCACATTGCATGTACGCCCTATTCTGGATATGCGCAGAGATGGCGCACAAAAGATGCGTGCTGTTGCTGAAGAAGCATCTGCCTTGGTGCGCAAGTACAAAGGTGCATATAGCGGTGAGCATGGCGACGGCCTTTGCCGAGGCGAATGGATCTCTTGGCAGTTTGGCCCAAAGATCACAGAAGCCCTTGCAGAAATTAAACACGCATTTGATCCGAAGGGATTGTTTAATCCCGGCAAGATCGTCAATCCACCAAAGATGGATGACTCCATCAACTTTAGATTTTCACCTAGCTACAAAGTCATTCCATTGCAACCAGCGCTCGATTGGTCTGCTTGGAACGTCCAAAATGATCCCGTCACAGAAGAAACAACTGCGCCTGGTACAGGCGGTGATCCTGCCATGGGCTTGGCTAAAGCCGTTGAAATGTGCAACAACAATGGTCACTGCCGCAAGTTTGATGCTGAAGTCATGTGCCCTAGCTATCGCGTTACCAGAGATGAGAAACACCTCACTCGCGGTAGAGCAAACACTTTACGTCTGGCACTGTCAAATCAGCTCTACATCAAAGATGAATCCTCACCTCTAGGAAGTGATGCCATTAAAGAAGTGATGGAGCTTTGCGTGAGCTGCAAGGCTTGCCGTCGCGAGTGCCCTACCGGTGTAGATATGGCCAAGATGAAGATTGAGTTCTTATCTGCTTATAAGAAGCGTGTAGGTCACTCACTCAGAGATTTAGCGGTTGCTTACCTCCCTAAATATGCCAGCACGATTAGCAATATCCCCCTCTTGCCAGCAATCCTCAACTTACGTAATCACATTACCCCGATTGCTAAGTTACAGGAATGGATCATGGGTATTTCTGCACAAAGAAGTTTGCCAATCTGGAAAGCAAAAACATTTTGGAATCAGAGAACAGCCAATGCTTATCAATACACACCGGAGCAACTAGCCAGCAATACTGATGGCAAGGGTGTTGTTCTCCTGGCAGATACCTTTAACGCCTTCTTTGAAGATGAAAACCTCCAGGCAGCATTAAAAGTACTTAATGCAGCAGGTTATCGCGTGCATATCCCCAATAAAAGTCAAAGCAAGGCGGCAAACTCAACAGATAAAGCACAAAGCGGCTGCTCCAAAGAGTTTTGTTGCGGCAGAACCTATCTTGCAGCTGGCATGGTTGATAAAGCCAAAGCCACTCTTGGTGAATTGGTTGATCACCTCGCGCCCTACGCAGACAAGAACATTCCGATTATTGGTTTAGAGCCTTCTTGCCTCTTTACGCTGAAGGACGAAGCCTTGGTGATGGGTTTTGGTGAGCGCGCTGTCAGCGTTTCTAAGCAAGCGCAATTGCTGGAAGAGTTCTTGGCTAGCGAAGTAAAAGCGGGCAAGCTCAAACTCAATCTCAAAGCTGCTGATAAGTCAGTGTTATTTCATGGTCACTGTCATCAGAAAGCATTTGCTGCAGTAACTCCAGCAATGGAGCTACTCAAACTTATTCCCAATGCAGAACCTAAGCTGATTGAATCTTCTTGCTGTGGTATGGCTGGTAGCTTTGGTTATGAAGCTGAGCACATTGAAGTATCTAAGCAAATGGCTGAAGCCAGTCTATTGCCAAGTATTCGCAAGTCGCCAGATAGCTGGGTGGTCGCTGATGGTACGAGTTGTCGTCATCAAATTGCCGATGGCACGCAAAGGGAGGCTGTACATATCGCCAGAATACTGGCAGCACATCTATAGCGAATTAATGTATGAGGCCGTAGCCAACCATCAATAAGGTTCCGGTCAATAAGGCTGGAACCAGGCGACGAGTTCGCTTAGAGATCATCACACTTACAGCCAAGGCGCAAATCAGGATACGTATCCATAGAGGGACCGTTGCCATGAGGCCAAGCGGCATCAGAATCAAGCGCACGGTTAAAGCGGCAGCCATCGCATAGGTCACAGCAGCCAACCAGCGGAAGACTTCACTATCCTGATTAATACTTTGCGATAGAAATACGCCAATTGCGCGACAAAAGTATGTGCCTAAGCAGGCGCCGACCAAAGCAATCCAGAGACCCCAACCCGTGAGTGCATCACCCATGTGATTGAAAGCATCAATCGCCCCGTTCATCCAACTACCCCAGCTTTATTGCGCAAGAACTTGCGATCAATAAAGTAAGCCAAGGTACCTGCAAACAAGCCTGCTGTTAATAAACTGGTATCACGGTCTATTACAAAGAAGATGGGGCCAAAGACACAACCCAAGAAAATCGCAATGCGATTGATCCAAGGCTTTACTTCAGTAAACGTCAGCAAGAAAAATAGCGGGTTAATAAAGACCAACCCCAGAGTCACGGCAGGCGGCACTCTGCCAGCCAAATAAAAACCCAAAATAGTTCCCGGAACGGAGATTAACCAACACAATAATCCCAAGCCAACAAAATAATTGAGGCGATGCTTCACCTCAATTGAATGAAACTCACGCATCGAGATAGCCCATGCCGTCATTGCCAATAAATGTACTGAGGCATACAAGCTACGATTGCGATCTCGTTGGTGAAACTGTGGAAAGAGCGTTACTGTCATAGTGATAAAGCGTGTTGAGGTCAACGTGACTGCTAAGGCAATCGCTAAAACAGATGAGCCAGTAATCGCCATCTCGAGTAAGACTACCTGCCCTGGTAATGCAAACATAAAGAAGGAGGTAAAGGTCGTAAACCAAACGTCAAAGCCATTGGTTTTGGCCATGGCTCCAAAGCCCACCATGCCGGCAAAGAGCACCATCGCAGGAGCGCCTGCTGCATCCCGAATGCCAGACCAAAAAGCATCGCCTGTACTCTTAAAGCGTTCTGCCGCAGGTTCTTCTAGCGCGATTTCGCTAGGATCAATATAGGGCTGGTCTGCAGATGACATAGATTAATTGTAAGCCTTGTATTCATTTAAGGCCCATTCAATATGCTCCGCTACCAAAGCGTCTGCACCAGCAAAAGCATCATTTAATGCGGAGCGTATTGCTTGCCTATCAACACCTGATATTTCTGGACTCGCAAGTGCATTACCCATAGCCACTGCCAAATTGCGGCGCCAGCGGCTATAGCCAATTCTGCGAATAGCGCTGCCTTCATGGCGTTGCTCAAACTCTACCTCAGTCCAAGACCACAATTGCAATAGCGTCGCCTGCCCTAAGCCGTGACGTCTTGCAAAGTCTGGTAACTCAGTACGCTGAGCAAACTTATTCCACGGGCAAATAAGCTGGCAATCATCACAGCCATAAACACGATTGCCCATGGCGCTTCTGAACTCAACCGGAATGGAATCAGGATTTTCGATAGTGAGATAAGAGATGCAGCGACGTGCATCCAATTGATATGGTGCAGTGATGGCTTGTGTAGGACAGACATCAATACAAGAGGTACAGGTGCCACAATGCTCTTCCGTCTCCCCATCAATCGGGAGTGGTACATCTACCAAGATCTCACCCAAGAAAAACGTGGAGCCAGATTCTCGATTGAGCAAGAGCGTGTGTTTACCGCGCCAACCCAAGCCCGCCTTACGTGCAAGCTCCACTTCCATCAATGGTGCTGAATCCGTAAATACGCGATAGCCTAATTTTCCGATACGTTCTTCGATGAGCTGGGCAAACTCTTGTAGACGATTACGAAGTACCTTGTGATAGTCGCGCCCTCTGGCATACATGGAAACTACCCCTTGAGTAGGATCTTCAAGTCTTTGCCACTCAGCATCGAAATCCGTTTCAGGCGGTAGATAGTTCATGGAAACGCAGATGACGCGTACGGTGCCAGGAACTAAAAGCTCGGGATTGGAGCGTAATTCTGCATGGCGCTGCATGTATTCCATTTGGCCGTGCCGACCCTGCTCAAGCCACTCTTTTAGTCGCTCAGTTGCCAAGCCTAAATGGGTATCAGTAATCCGCAAGCCGTCAAACCCGAGCGCTATAGCTTGGGTATTGAGCCAATCTCGCAGATTGGCCTCATCTAGGGATTGAGGGCTAGTAGATAAAGGCATATGGAATACAGAATGTAGCGCAATTATTGAATAAACTAGGGGAATGGCTCAAACACAGGCAACTTCAGCAACCCCGCTCACTGCAATAGATCTCTATTGTAGGCAGGAGGCCGATACCGCATCCCTTGCCAAACAGCTGGCGGCCAGTTTTGAGAAATTTCTGACTCAGCAATCAGGCTCACATCTCAATATCTCTTTAGAGGGTGATCTGGGTGCTGGCAAAACGACGTTTGCGAGATACCTCATTCAAGCACTGGGACATGAGGGCAAAGTAAAGAGTCCTACCTATACTTTGTGTGAACCCTACCCGCTGCAATTAAAAGATCAAGCAATCACGGTTCACCATTTTGATTTATATCGCATGCGTGATCCATTGGAATGGCAAGAGGCTGGGTTTGCAGAACACTTTGATGTGCCTGGAATTTGCCTGATTGAATGGCCAGAGAAAGCGGAAGGCACTTTACCTGCTTTTGATATTCAGATTCAGTTGAACGCTGGTCCCGATGAGAATGAACGCAGCATCAAAATTATTGCCTTATCTCATCAGGGTAATAGCGCATTAGAAGATATTCGATCCAATCAGTAATGAGCACTAACAAGATCAAGCCAAAGATCAACCTCTCAAAAAGACAAACACTTAAGACTTCAGCGAAGTTTTTGAGTTTTGCTTTATTGCTGACAGAGGTTGATATTGCTTGGGGTGCCAAGATATTGGGTGTACGTGTCTGGCCTTCTGAGGACTACACCCGCGTCACACTGGAATCCGATACTCCGCTACCAATTACACAGCAGATCCTAACTAATCCAGATCGCTTGGTAGTGGATGTGCAAGGATTGGAACTTAATCCCACCCTCAAAGATTTAGTAGCCAAAGTAAAGCCAAATGATCCGTATATCTCTCAGGTTCGGGTTGGGCAATTTCAGCCAGGCGTTGTGCGCTTGGTATTTGATCTAAAAGAACCGATTAAGCCGCAGCTCTTTACGCTCGATCCTATTGGTGAGTACAACTACCGTATGGTGTTTGACTTGTACCCCACTACACCACCAGATCCATTGATGGCTTTAGTGAGAAGCAGCGCTAAAAAAGAAAGTGCTCTCGAGAAATCCAACGAAGAGGTGGACCTCATTGCGCAGTTCGCTACCAAGAAAGAAAAAGAGCTCGCTAAAGTTCCAGCGGCACCAGTTGCACAGGCCATTCCAGATCCCAAGGAGTTGCCAGCCTCAGCCAAATATAAGCGCTTGATCACCATTGCGATTGATCCCGGCCATGGTGGTGAAGATCCAGGGGCCATTGGCGCTGCAGGCTCAAGAGAAAAGAATGTCGTGCTCGCGATTGCCAAGCGACTCAAAGATAAGATTGAAGGCGAAGCGTATATGCGCCCTTTCTTGACGAGAGATGGTGATTACTTTGTGCCACTACACGTCAGGGTACAAAAAGCACGGCGTGTTGAGGCTGATCTATTTGTATCCATTCATGCAGACGCCTTTATTGAAAGAAATGCCAAAGGTGCATCAGTGTTTGCACTATCTCAAATGGGAGCCAGTAGTACTACTGCCAGATGGATGGCCAATAAAGAAAATGCTTCAGACCTCATTGGCGGCATCAATATCAAGACGCAAGACAGGCAGGTTGCTAACTTACTATTGGATATGTCGACGACTGCTCAGATTAAAGACTCACTGCAGGTAGGAAACTCCATCTTGAAGCAAATTGGTGGATTTGCGCCCTTACACAAGCCCAAGGTTGAGCAAGCCAGTTTTGCAGTTTTGAAGGCCCCAGATATCCCCTCAATCCTGGTTGAGACCGCTTTTATTAGCAATCCACAGGAAGAGGCCAGGTTAAACGATGATGGCTACCAGGATCGTATTGCAGAGGCGATTTTGAGGGGAATTAAGGACTATTTTTCTAAAAATCCGCCAGTTGCCAGACGGGTAAATTCATAAGCCACTTGTAACTACAAGGGCTGAGAGGTGGACCCCACAAACCCAGGGAAGACCTGCAAACTTCTTGCTATAATTTATGGCTTAACTGGGTCGGTAGCTCAGTCGGTAGAGCAGCGGACTTTTAATCCGTTGGTCGCGAGTTCGAATCTCGCCCGACCCACCATAGCATAAGGCGAAGCGCACGAAAGTGCGCTTTTTCTTTTGGTACACACCAAATACACACCAAAAATTGCTACTTGTCCTATTCCCAGCAAACGCTTATGCTGTATGGACTTGCTGGTTATTTGGGTATGAGAGAAAAAAACGCTACCACTCACATTTTGATAGAACGGGAACTACGCATTTACCAGCGTGAACGTAGTGCTGTGTGGCAGGTTGCGTTCAATGTAGACGGACGCTGGAACCGCACAAGCACCAATGAACGGGATTTAGCAAAAGCTAAAAAAGCCGCGCATGACATCCTCATTAAAGCAAACGTCAAAAAAGAACTGAATATCTCCCCTGTCACACGCAAGCTGAAGGATGTTGCTAATACAGTCCTTAAGCAACTGGAAGCTGACATTGAGGAAGGAACAGCAAAACCCGTCTACAAAGACTATGTCTCCGTTCTTAAGACTTATGTCATTCCAATACTGGGTAAGTTCAATGTCAACAACATTAAGCGTGAAGCATTGGATGAGTATGAGACTAAGCGTACAAAGAAGATGGGTAAACCAGCTACCTACAGCACACAGCTAACGCATAACGCTGTACTCAACTTAATATTTGATGAGGCTGTACTACAGCGATTTATGACGGAACTTGACCGTCCCAAGCTAATTGCTAAAGGAAAAGTAAGTGAACGCCGTCCAGCATTTGAATTGGATGAAATCCGTGCGCTAAAGGAACACTTCAATAATTGGATTGAACGTGCTGAAAACAAGGTAAGTAAAAATTTAAGAATATTACTAAGAGAGTATGTATACGTATTGCTTGATACAGGCGCACGTCCTGGTAAGGAACTATTAAATTTGCGCTGGAAACAGGTACGCTATACACATACTAATGACAGTGGTAGTCACGTTGAGATGAACGTGAATGGTAAGACTGGTAAGAGAAAGATTATTGGTTGGGATGACACCATTGACGTACTTAAAAGATTACTTAAAGTACAAGGTTTAGGCGGTATAGAGGAAGTGACTGAAAGCAATCACAACGGTTACGTATTTAGAATGAAAGATGGAAAAGAACCTCAGTCTTTTCAAAAGCTATTTGAAACATTCCTTAGACAGCACAATCTACTCATAGATCCCAACACAGAACAGAAGCGCGTCTTCTACAGCCTGCGTCATACCTATGCTACCTTTAAGTTAACGTATGACAAAACCCCCGTTTATACGCTTGCTGAACATATGGGTACAAGCGTAGCTATGATTGAAAAGCACTACGGACACTTAAAAGTGAAAGAAGCACTACCTCAATTAAAAGGGGAAACAACAAGAGGGTTGCTAAACAAGAAAGCAAGAAGCAATCCTACGTACAACCCCAAATCAGATGCGGAAGTAAAAGCAGAACTAAAAGCTAAGCGTAGCTTGGGTGGGAAGAAATCAGGTGAGACAAGAAGAAATAAAGCAAAAAGTCAATAAACCATTCTAGCTATACCTCTCATCACTATCTTCATAAAAATAAAAATACACATTGAAACCGCCAAATACCATACGATTTTGCGTCAAAACGCATATTTCATTTATCAAGCAAAGTATGAGGGGGTTAGATTAAAAGTGGTGGGGGTAAGGTTTTGCGGTGTGTTTGAAAACTGCGCTACGGTTTTTTGTGGGTAGCATTAAAAATTTGTTGCTGTGCTTTGGTTATCTTCTGCCTGTCCTTCTCAGCTTTGTATGCTTGCTTAGCATTGTCTTTATTGCGCTTCAGACTGTACAGGCGGTACTGCTGTGGGTTCATAGGTTTAAGGGGTTTAATAGTTTGTATTTCATAGAAGCGCATACAAGTATTTAACCCCCCTTACCTTCATTCATCTACTTCTGTGTAGTTCAGCACACTACCAACACCATACTGTGCTTCCCCTAACTGTTTAGCTAATAAAGCATTCTCAGCATAGATAAAGGTGTTAGCTGTTTGTAAAGCATTTATACGCACCCATAGTCTGTACTTCCTCATTTACCAAACCCTTCCCTTGTAGCTTTACTTACCTCTTCTATAGCTTCATCAAGCGCACCATTCAATACTTCAGTCTTTAATGCTTTTAACGTGCTAATCAGTTCATCACCATTGGTAAGTTCAATACAGTTGGCTTTTGTCTTCTTGTTTAGCGTGAGAGTTTTAGCGCCGTACTTAATAGCTAGATTGATTTTCCCGCTATCACTAATCCAAAACCACTCTTTTACACGCTTTACTGCTTCAACAGTCATGCGTTCACCCGTTTGCTTATTTGTATAAGACTTTAAGCGTTTAGGCGCATAGGTATTACCAGCCTTCCTTGCTTCACATAACTCAATTTGTTCATGTAGCTTAGCAACCAACTTATTACGTCTGTGTACAACTGGACTTACTGTTAGATGACGCTTACCTACTACTAACTTCAAGTTACTTAACGTACTCATTTAATACTCCTTTTATGTTGTTTGAGTACTAACTTTATTTTCATCAAAGCTGGTTGGACAACCTGAATTTTCCAGTCATTTCCCATCAGAATGTAATAAATCCACAAATAGTCACTCTTTCATTTGGTTCTGCTAAATACTTTTATGAAAGCAACAGCACAAGACATAAGAGACTTTTTGGATAAGCAAGCACAGCATATAACGCACTACTTGGTAGCACATAGCAACTACTCTGCCTATCACAAAGATGCTAAAGATATAGAGAGAATGACATTCAACTTACGCAAAGACTTAAGGCACGCAAGAAACTGTTTCAACAAAGAATTATTTGGCAACGGCGCAAGACGCAAACCACAACTACTACAACCATTACTAATACCCACAATAGAAGGCACTACAAATACAGCAAATCCACAACTAACCATTCACTACAACATTTACTTAGGCAACTTACCAAAAATACTAACAACAGAAGATATAAAAACATTATGGACATATTGCTGGGTTGATAAGGCACAGCAAAAGAACGACATATACATTACAGAACCGTTAGCTAACACTCAATCACAACTAATACATTACGGCACTAAAGAAACACAGTTTGGAAATCTAAGTTGTTGGGATTTTGAAAATACTCAAATACCTTACAGCGCACTAAACGCTGACTAAAGTTGCGTTAGGTGGTTGTTAGCTAAGCATTGGACGCAATGCTTAGTTATATGACTATGGTTTCAAATAATGAAAGTCTTACTTAAGTAATACTTAAAGCAGTAAATCAACGCTACAAGCACTTAAAACAGAAAAGTGAGTAGCAATACAGCAGAAGCGCAATAAATCAGCGCATAGGGCTTGTACGCAAGTCTTACAAAACTGTGGCACTTTGACTACAGATACTTAAATAGCTATATGTAAGGATTTAAGTAAAACCTTACATTTACGCATCCATATGCCGTAACCACTTGATTTATGGAAAGAAAAAGTATTACTTAAGTAACACTTAAAAGAGGTAGGAATTTTGAAACTAAGAAAACATACTAATGACATACAAAACATTACATTTGAGGTGGAAACTATGTCAAAGCAAGCAAAAACACTTACAGCAGAAGAATTACGCAGAGTTTTAGATTACACAGCTACACGTAAGCACAGCATACGTAATCGTGCTTTGGTGCTTATGTCTTTTTATAGCGGCTGTAGAGTTGGTGAGTTAAGTAGCTTAACTTACATTGATGTTGTAGATGATGAAGGTAAGGTGCGCGATGAGATTAGACTCAAAGCTGAAAATACCAAAACCAAGGAAGCAAGGGTTGTTTTTGTTAACGCTAAACTAAAAAAAGAACTACAGCAATACGTAAACTCATATAAACCAACTAATACACAGCTTAAGTTCTTCTACAGTCAAAAGCGAAATAGCAACGGTTACAACGCTAATACACTTACACAGTTCTTCCACTACCTATATAAAAGGGCAGGCATATATGGGGCAAGTAGCCACAGTGGGCGCAGAACCTTTATTACCAACTTAGCAAGCAAAGGTGTTGGTGTAAGAGTAATAATGGGTTTGAGTGGACATAAAAATCTTGGTGTAGTTCAAAAATACATTGATGTGAATGATGATATGAAGCGTAAAGCAGTAGAGTTAGTTTGATATCAAAAGAAAGTAAAGAGTGTTTGCGTATCTAAGGAGTTGATTGCTTTATATCTAACATTATGTATGTTATCTAAGTCTGCTAAAGCGGCAGTATAAGCACCATCCTTTAGCAAAAGTGAACAAGCAACAATGCTTTCAATATCATCATAGTTGTCATAAGCATAGCGATATAAATCAAAATCTAATACATAGTCACACTTAACACCTAAAGCATCAGGGGAAGTATCAAAGTAATTTCTATCCTCATCTATATTCCACCAGTGTTGGATTATTTCCGTTGTATTAGTTAGTGGATTAAACGGATGTACTAACCATCCAGTCACACTTCTAACCCCATCCATATTCTCAGCATTATCTATAGCATTATCACTACAGTTGTTAGCTATTCCGCCACCTAATTGTTTAACGCTTACAACTTGAAGTTCTAGCTTTGTGTGAGGTTGCCTTGCTTTAATAAATTCTCTTGTAGCTTTATACATAGTCATCCTAAAAGTAATAAATTTATCAATATTGCCAAATATAGAATAAGATAAACAATATCAATATTCCTTGTAAAGCAATATGTCATCCATTGATTTAGAAAAAGTACATCAGATTCTTTCTTTAGCAGTACAGAAAGGCAATCAAATTTTACAAACAGACAAGGCTCCCACGTACGGAGATTCTCTTGTTTGTGAAAACTTCTTAGTTTCTTTATTACAAGATGCTTGTACTACATTAGGGTTAGATAGAACTTTAATTTCACATCACGGCGGACATTCGTTTCCAGATGTTACTTTGCGCAACACTCATTACGGCATTGAAATTAAAGGGGCTAAGGCGCATAGATCCTTTAATGGCAACAGCGTTATTGCCAGCACGATGAAAACTGGTTTAAAGAAAGTTTTTTTAATGTATTGGATTGGTGATGATAAAGAGGTTGGTTATCGTGACTACTTTGAGTGCGTTGCTACACCAGTTGTTACGCATTCACCACGCTTTCAATTAGATATTGATTTAGAACCAAGTAAATCTATGTTTGGCAGTGGCGCTGATAAAGTAGGTTTAGTTGAAGACATTATTTTTAGTGGTAATAGTATTGATTCTGAAAAAATTATTCAATGGATGGCAAATAAAGCTAAGTCCAAAGGTGAGTCACCTTGGTGGATTGCTACGGATGATTCCGTGCCTGTTGGTTCAACTGGATTGAGTAAATTTTCAAACCTTAGTGCTGACAAGAGAAATAACTTTTTAAAAGAAGCATTCTTAGCATTTCCAAAAGTATTTGATAAAACATCACCCACTAAGTACAACGGATTGTTTGAATGGGCTATACAAAAGAAATCAGTCTACACAACAAGGGATGATTATTCTGCGGGTGGCAAGATAGAGATTGTCCTTCCCCCCTTCTCACACTCCCCAGTTTTAGTACCACAAGTAATTCAGGTGGCTACTGAGGCACTTGGGGATGGTAGCAAGATTTATATCAATGAACTAAACAATTCAGATATAAAAAAATACAGTAACACTCAATCATTTTTGGATGATTACAAGTCAGCTTTGAAAAACCATCTCAAACATATATATGAAGATGTAAAAGATAGCGATACAGGAAATATTGGTAGCAATGAATTTGCTTTGCTACTTGCTAACTATCTGATTTCTCAAATTGATCTTGATACCTTGATTGTTTAATCATCTCTTCCTAAACAATTCGTCCCATATCTCATCAATTCTTTGCGCTAACCTGTAAGCCAATAGCGGCGGTACTGCGTTGCCAATCAATCTGTAGCCATCTGATGCTGATAACTTATTAGGAATTACAAATTCATAATCATTTGGGAATGTTTGAATTCTTGCGCACTCTCTTACAGTAAGTCTGCGCTGTGGCAAACCTTTACTTAATTCTTCAATGTTTTTACCGCCGTTCTCTTCATTTAGTCTTCTGAATTCAATATTACCGTGATGTTCTGCGCGAATGGTAGGACCAGGACCATAGAAATTAACTTCCGCCTGTCCTTGTAATTTCTTACCAATATATTTTGCTTTTGAATACGCTTGCTGAGACAAGTCTGTGCTTAATTCAGGTTCTTTAAGTCCAGCAAATGCTGATTTAGTGGTTGTTATGGGTAATATTTTTCTACCATCATTTGTTTGATTGCCGTGTGTTTGTAGTGGGTAAGGGTCAAGTTCAGCGGGGAGTGCGCCGTGTTTTTCAATGTATCTAATTACATCAGCTTTTAACTTTTGCTTGTTTATCCCAATAAAAATAACTCTTTCGCGAGTTTGCGGGATTCCGTAATGCGTAGCATTTAGAACCTTAACTGGGACAACTAAGTATGAACTTCCGTCAATGGATGAAAAATCTTTTTCAATTACAGCCTTTGCGTCACCCAGTGACACCAAACCTTTTACATTCTCCGCATAAAAGATTTTTGGTTTTACTTGCGCAACATACTCACGCATCCAGTAATAAAGCATTCCACGATTTTCAGCAGTAGGATCTTCATTGTCTTGTAACAGCTTTCTATTACCCAAGTGGCTTTTATCTGAATTAAATCCTAATCTTTTTCCAGCAACGCTAAAGTCATTACACGGGAAACCACCAGTAACAATATCAATGTCTGATAAGTTTTTTCTAGTACCAGCTTTTATACTTTTAACAATATCAACAATACTTTCTGCTTCATACACTCCAGTCACATCTCTCTTTTTACTAAAGTATGAATTCCACGCTTCTTTTGCTTTGAGATTTACATCACAGGCAAATACAGTTTCAAATCCCAAGCTATCTAAATTTACAAATCCATTTTTATTAGCTTTTTTTACCAAGTGCTGTTCAGCAGGCGTCAGGCAAGACTTATGAACCTCAAAGTCACCTTCAAAGCCAATATCCATACCGCCGCAACCAGAAAACAGGGATGCTACTTTACGCTTGTTCATTTCTTCTTTCACTTAAAGTGCTATTTTATATTCTTAAGCACTCTTTTTGCTTTTTTTCTTTGTTTGCTTGGGTTTAATTACCTTCTCAATAAACTCCTGCTGATCCTCATACATAGCGGCTTGCTGTCTGTTACTCCAGTATTCATCCTGCTTAACACTTTCTTCATATCCAGCGCTAACGAGTTTTTCCCATAAGTCATCAACCCACAGCTTTTCTTCCAATTCATTCATTTGTTTTTCATAGTAGTCAATACCATCTACTATTGTTCTTGCGTATATATTGAGGATGTGCTTTTCCATTTCAGCGTTAAGCGGCAACATCATTACTAAGTTCATGCTTGCGTTGAAGTTACTTCCACCATCCAATATTCTGTGTGCGTTACCAATCCCAACCCATAACCCTTGTTTGCTGATTTGTTTTTCAGCTTGCCACGCTGTAGTTTTCCAACTGTGTTCTGGTTTTGTCTCTCTTGCCTCTATTAAACGCATTACAACGGCGCGGGCACGTGCCATTTTTTCTGCCCTTGTCTCCGTATTGTTTTCAATATTGCGCTGATCCTCAATCACTTTTGTCATTGTCTTGTGCTGTACCCAAGCAATGAACTGTTCTTGTTTTATGTTGTTGTAGTCCGCACCTTCCAATACTTTTGCGTAGTTACTAACTGTCTTAGTACTTATGCTGGCACCGCAGATGTAGCGGATAACAAGTGAAGCGTTAGGGGTATTGCTTTGTACTTTTATTCCCTCTTTGTACAGTTCATTCCATAGCGCACTAAAAAAGTCATCTGCTAAATCACTTTTAACAACTTCTCTGTAAACGCTATATGCTTCATTAAGTAGGACAAGAAGTAACTCTTCATACTTTTTGTTTAACTTCTCCATCCTTACTTTTGTTGTCTTTAATCTACTTCCCCAATCGTTCATTGCTAAATCATTAGCTTTTTCTGTTTCTTTATAGACGGCTAACTTTTGCTGACGCACATCTTCACTTTGCCGTGTAAGTGCTGTAATTTGCTTTTTAGTTTTTGCTGACTTAGCTTTTGTAGCTTTAGGCGGATTGGTTTTTTTAACTGCCACATCTTTTTTAACAACAGCTTTGCGTATTGTTTTCTTTTTTGCTACCACCATAAAACACCCTATTTTTTGACTGTTAGTACAATTATGAATATAAGTGGTTAAGATAAGACTTAAAGTATTACGCAAGTAACACTTTAGCAACCAAATAAAAGAAGAACTCAAATACACACTTTAGCGCGCACCAAAATTAAGTTATTGTTTTTAAAAGAAATAAAATAGAGTTCTTTACTTTTAATCCGTTGGTCGCGAGTTCGAATCTCGCCCGACCCACCAGTTATACAAAAGCCACCTTCGGGTGGCTTTTTCTTTTAGATTACCCAACCCTGTCTAGCGGATTAGTCGGGATGAATCTTAAATGCTTTATGAATCGAATTTCCTCGCGAATCAACAGCGACGATGACTGGGAAGTCTTTTAGCTCAAACTCATGAATAGCTTCCATTCCCAGATCTTCAAATGCAATGACCTCTGAATGTGTAATTGCTTTAGAAAGCATATAGGCCGCTCCACCTACGGCCGCTAAATAAACCGATTGATGTTTTTGAATGGAAGCAATAGTCTCAGGTCCGCGCTCTGCTTTACCAATCATTCCAAGAAGACCCGTTTGAGAAAGTAGAGTTTCAACAAATTTATCCATACGGGTAGAGGTCGTAGGTCCCGCCGGACCCACGGCCTCACCATGAATTGCATCTACTGGCCCTACGTAGTAAATAAATCGCCCTTCGAGGGAAACTGGCAACGCTTTACCTTTGGCCAATAAATCAACTAATCGCTTATGGGCAGCATCTCTAGCAGTCAGGATTTTTCCTGAGAGCAATAGCGTCTGACCTACCTTCCAGTCTTTTATCTCATTTTTACTGAGGGAGTCTACATTCACCCTCATGGCTGTTTCTAAATAAAAATTATCAGGAATTCCTTCCCAAGCATCTAAAGAGGGTTGCTCGAATCTTGCTGGACCAGCCCCGTCTAGATTAAATCGGATATAACGAGTGGCAGCGCAGTTTGGAACAATCGCAACTGGAATCGTGGCCGCATGACATGGCAAGGTGGAAACTTTTACATCTAATACGGTAGCAAGACCACCCAGACCCTGAGCGCCAATCTGCAATGCATTAATACGATCATATAGCTCTATACGTAATTTCTCTTCTGATGTTTTGGCACCTCGCGCGCGCAAAAGGTCTATATCTATAGGCTCAAATAAAGATTTCTTTGCAAGCAATGTTGCCTGCTCTGGACTAGCGCCAATACCAACTCCCAGAACTCCGGGCGGGCACCAGCCTGCGCCCATTCCAGGCAATTGTTTGATCACCCAATCAGCAACGTTATCACTAGGATTGAGCGTTGCAAATCTTGCCTTCACATCACCTCCCCCACCTTTGGCGACAACCAAAATCTCCAGGAGATCACCTTCGGATATTTCGCAAAACAATTGACCCGGAGTATTGTCTTTTGTATTCTCTCTGCCCCCCAAGGGATCGGCAATGGTCGTCGCTCGCAAAGGGTTTGAGGAATTTGTATAAGCGCGCCTAGTAGCTTCATTGATTAAAGCCTGGAGAGACTCCAAAGGCTTTTGATCGATACGATAAAACTGGACTTCTATGCCGAGCTTTATAAAGATTTGAGCTGTTCCAGTATCTTGGCAAATTGGTCGATGACCCAAAACACTCATTCGACTATTTACCAAAAGCTGAAGCATTGCAGACTTTGCTGCAGTATTTACTTCTGCTTCGTACGCACGTCTTAATGCTTGCACAAAACCCACTGGATGCGTGTAGCTAATAAACTGCAGTGCATCCGCAATGCTGGTCACTAAGTCTTCTTGGGCTATCTTTCTCATCAGTAAAGGATAGCCCTTAAATGCATTCCATGCGTATTTGATTAATCCATTGCAATACTAGATTTTGCGGCAACTGCTTTCCAGCGAACAACTTCTGCCTCAGTATGCTTAGCCAAAGATGCTCCCAAGTACTGCTGCTCAGGCAATAATTGGATTGCTTGAGCCTGTAGCTTATCGGTATAAGCCTTATCTTTCATAGCCTTTAGGAATGCATTTTGCATTTTCTCCACTGCAACCTTTGGAGTGCCCTTAGGTGCATAGATACCATACCAAGTGCTCGCCTCAAAGCCAGGAAGAATGGTTTCGCTCAACGTTGGAACATCTTTTAATTGTGGTAAACGGGTCTTAGAGGTTACAGCCAAGGCACGCACTCGCTTTTCCGTAATCTGTGGGAAAGCAGTATTTGTTTGATCGTACATTCCATCAGTCTGACCACCCACCACATCAATTAATGCTGGGCCAGCACCCTTATATGGCACATGCTTTACATCAGCTCCCGCTGCGTTAGCTACCAGAGCAGCAATTAGATGAGAGCTAGAACCAAGACCTGCATTACCTAAAAATACTTGATCGGGATTCTTTTTTGCATACTCATATAACTCTTTGACATTCCTTGAGGGGTGGTCATTTCTCACCATCAAGACCAATGGGGTATCAGGAAAACGAAAGACTGCTTCAAAATCAGCAACGGGGTCATAGCTTAACTTTTTATACAAAGCAGGAGCAGCGCCCATATAGCCCATATGCCCAACCAAGAACGTGTAACCATCTGGTGTTGCTCTAGCAACTTTGGTTGCACCAATTGTTCCGCCAGCACCAGGTACGTTATCAATAATGATAGATTGGCCGAGCTGTTTACTAGTTACATCAGCGATACTGCGTGCCAAGGCATCTGTTGGGCCACCGGCGGCAAATGGAACCACCCAAGTAACGGGACGATTTGGATAATCTGACTGGGCAATCGCCAGGGATGAAAGTAATGCGAGAGTTAGTACTGATAATTTTTTCAACATTTTTATCTCCTAAATTCTGAATTTGTTAAAGCTTTAAGGATCTGGAATGGGCTACAGCCTTATCCACCATTTGTGGCGCCATACCAAGGTAATTAATCGGATTAGTTAACTCCTCAATCTTCTCTTTGGTGAAGTTTTTGGTGACTTCCGGAATCTTCTGAAGGGCCTCGGCTAATGTGCCGCCCTTTTCGTTTACTTCGCGACATGCATCATAAACAACATCATGAGCCTCTTGACGACCAATAAATGGCGCCATTCCCATCATCACCGCTTCAGCAACAATAAGTCCTTTGGTGAGATTTAGATTCTCGAGCATCTTTTTCTCGTCAACAATCAAGCCTGAGAGCATAAACTTCGCTTGATGCAAGGCGCCAGCAGTCAATACAAAACTCTCTGGTATTGCCATCCATTCCGCATGCCAGGGACCGGTTGCTCTTTCAAAATCTTGAACCATAGCATCTAACATCAAGCCCGAATGCTGGCGCACGCCTTTAGAGGCGGCCAACATTAACTCACTACTAATTGGGTTACGTTTTTGCGGCATTGTGCTACTAGCGCCACGACCCTTTACAAATGGTTCATACACTTCAGCAAACTCTGTGGAGGCCATCAGCATGATGTCGTAAGCAATCTTGCCAAGTGATCCGGTGACCAGAGCCAAAAAGTTAATTGTTTCTGCTAAACCATCACGTGCTACGTGCCATGTAGTAACAGGCACTCCAAGATTAAGCTCTTTCATTAATGCTTCTTGAACAACCAGACCCTTATCGCCTAACGAAGCAATCGTTCCTGCAGCGCCGGCAAATTCACCCACTAATACACGTGGCTCTAACTGCTGGAGGCGCTCTGCATGACGATCCATCATGGCTAGCCAGATTGCTGATTTATATCCAAAGGTAATAGGCAACGCTTGCTGAAGATGGGTTCGTCCTGCCATAGCAGTATTACGATATTTTTCCGACATAGATGCCAGAATCTTACGTAGTTCATTAATATCATTTTTAACAATCTCAAGCCCAGAGCGAACCTGCATTACTACTGCAGTATCCATAATGTCTTGAGTGGTAGCACCCCAATGTACGAACTTTCCTGCTTTACCGCACATCTTCACTAGCTGATGCACCAGCGGAAGAATTGGGTAACCAACAATATCGGTCTCATTTCTAAGTAAGTCAAAATCAATCGATTCGATAGTAGATTTTTTAGCGATCTCATCTGCCGCCTCTTTTGGTATCACTCCACACTTTGCCTCAGCCACTGCTAGTGCAATTTCTATATCGATATAGCGCTGTACCAATGCTTTATCTGAAAAAATCTCACGCATAGCCGCAGTACCAAATGCATCCCTAAAAAGGATGGAATCGATCACGGTACTTGCTGAAAAACTATTGTTAATACTCATATCTCACCTGATTGATTAATTATTATGTACGGACATATTAATTGTGTATCATGTCCGTACATAATGTCAAGAAATAGATGAAAACTCCCCTCTACCTAAAGCTGGCGAAGGATTTGAAAGCTGAAATCACCTCCGGGAAGATTCCTGTAGGCGCTCATCTTCCAACTGAAATGGAGCTTGCTGAAACCTACTCGGCTAGTCGATATACCGTAAGGGCTGCAATTTCAGAATTACAAGCCATGGGATTGGTCTCACGAAAGAAGAAGTCTGGAACCAAAGTAGAGTCAGCGACCTCATCTAGCGCCTATAAACAGACAGTAGGATCTATAGAAGACCTCACCGCATTTGGTGCAAGTCATGCTCGAAAACTCCAGCCAGGTGAAAAAGTAATCTGCGGCAAGAAACTAGCGGAAGAACTTGGTTGCAGTGCTGGGAAGGAATGGCTGAAGTTAACGAGCGTTCGTTATAACGATGCTGGCACTGAATTACCTATGGGTCTTACAGAAATTTACATCGATAGTAAATTTGTCGACGTGGAAAAAATTGCTCAAAAAAATCCTGGGCAATTAATTAGTAACATCATTGAAGAAAGATACGGCAAAGCGATCTCAGAGATCAAACAAGAGATCATTCCAGTTCTTCTATCTAAAGAGCAGGCAAGAAAACTCAATTCAATAGAGGGTGTGCCAGCTTTAAAGATTATTCGAAGCTATCTTGATACAGCAAATGAAGTATTTGAGATAACGATTACAACCCATCCAGCTGACCGTTATACATTTGTAACAAAATTGAGGCGCGATACAGTAATTTCATAAATGAGCGCTCAAATTAATAAATAATTTGTTAATTATTTCCGTATCACTGTGAGTCTGTAAGCGCCTAACTAGGTCTTTTCATTCGCTGGTCGCAAGGTCGGATCTCGCTAGACTCAGCAGCTTTACAAAAGCTACCTTTGACATTGCAATATTGAAATTTAGGAAAGCCTGCTATAGAGCTTAAGCAGACGACCAAAGAAAAACCACCCGAAGGTGGCTTTAGTATTTCTTGTTTGCCAGGTACGAAATCAGCTAGGGCCTGAGATTCTTTACAAATCTTAATTTAACTTGCGGTTTTAAACCTCAAAGCCATCAATGTCGCCTATATGGCGCGCTAGTAAAAGATTGCTTCTTCTCAAGATGTCTAAATGTGATGCGGCCTTTGCTCAAGTCATAGGGAGAGACTTCCAAAGAAACCTTATCTCCCGCCAATATACGGATGTGATTTTTTTTCATTCTTCCCGCTGTATAGGCAATCAGCTTGTGGCCATTGTCTAGAGTTACCCGATAACGAGAATCCGGCAGAATTTCATCAACAAGACCATCCATTTCAAGCAAGGCTTCTTTTGCCATTTAACATCCTTCATAAAAATAAAAAGCCCAGACATGCTGGGCTTTGGACCAGGCAAATAATTTCCGCCTGGCATGTGCTTCTGATTTAAACAGGTTGAATATTGGATGCTAACTTGCCTTTAGGGCCAGTAGTAATATCAAAAGTTACCTTTTGACCTTCAGCTAATGACTTAAATCCGCTGCTATTAATTGCTGAAAAATGGGCAAATAAATCTTCGCCGCCGAGTTCAGGGGTAATAAAGCCGAAGCCTTTAGCGTCGTTAAACCACTTTACAGTTCCGTTTGCCATATCTGACTATTCCTTAAAAAAATATAAAAGGGGCAATGCCCCGAATGAGGCGAAAGTCAAGAATGGCGGGGGAGATGCTAAGAAGAACTATCGCAGAACTGCGGTATTAATTACTAGTACAACAACACTATTAGCTTGAAAATCGCAGTAAGTATTTTACTCTACTTTGGTCATAAAAAGATTACTTACCCACAAATCACCCTTTAAATAGCAATAAGCACAGGTAAAAGCACCTTGGCAATGGGTTGGCTGCAAGTTCAATGCCCCACTGGTTATAAAAAAGCCACCCTCAGGTGGCTTCTTCTTTTGAACCAGCAAAAATAGGTGGCTCTAGGGACTTCATTCAAGCCATCATTGCAAAAGTCTTATTGAGAAACTGCATCATGACTCGAGATAGCAACAATTGCCGGGGCATTAGTGCGATTGCTCCAGGCATGATTGCTACCTCTAATCACTGCAATCTCTCCTGCCTTCAATACAATTTCCTTAGTATCGAGAATCAAACATATCTCACCCTCAGTTACTAAGCAAAAATCAACAGTGCTGGTTTTGTGCGAATAAGGATAGTTGGGAATGCTTCCTGCAGTACAAATTTGAGATGCATCAACTCCCTTATAGAATTCTTGTGCACTAGCAATGCTAGCACTCCCTTTCCAGTTGGTATCGGGTGGAAAGTTATGCACATTCAGCACTGTGCCAGTTTTAGGTGGGACTAGTACATGCGGTAACTGCAGTGTTTCGGGAACAATCTTCGCAGGATGACTATCGATAACCCACATGCGTTGTAGTGCGTAACCTGGTCTAGCAGGATCAAGGATTACTACTGGTGAAAATGAATCAGCGACCAAGGAAGATTTTCCAGGTTCTTTATCAATCGTAATAATGCGTCTTTGGGGTTTTATCCCATTAGGCAAAGTCTGATCTTTTTTTGCCAGCATGACTGGTACATCGACCTCTTGCAAACCCAGACCCTGCTCATCAAACTTAGCAGAAATCATGTCGAAACCCATCAAGCAGCCGATTCTGGAGCTATCCCATAAGTGCCATGCACCAACCTGAATCACAATATCTCCTGGCTTAATGACTGTTTTATAGTCATCTAGCACCAACTCTCTTTCACCCTCAAGCACAATTCCAAAATCGACTGACTCTGTTTTATGCATATCTGAAACGGTGACATTATTGCCTCCTCCACGGTCCCATGATCGTCCATCTGCACTGATATGCGGTGCATGAGGAGTAACCAATGGTGGAATCTCACCTTCTACATCGTGATTAGCTATCCAATGAACGGTTCTTAAATGTCCACCACCGCTTGGGCCAGGAAATTCATCTGGCCATAAACTAGCATCTTCTGTGCTATTGATTGGTTGTGGTGTTTGTCTCCATACCCAATAATCTGTTACGCCTCTACCTGGAACAGCGGATTCGTGGCGTGCAGGGGCATCTCCATCCCAGCACACAATCGATTTTCCTTGCGCATCATTACCAGTTACTACACGCTTAACGGCCTTCATTTTTTTGGTCATTTTCTATCCTAAATATTGATCAACTAGTCTGCAATAGCGCCAGAGTCACGCACAATGGGACGCCATTTTTGCACTTCATTTTTGAGGTATTCATTCAATTCAGCTGGGGTACTCACAACTACATCAAAGCCATCATTGAGTAATTTTTCTTTAACTTCTTTTGTATTAATGGATTCGACAATTTTTTGATTCAAGCTAGTGATAATGGGCTTGGGAGTGCCGGCAGGAACAAATACGCCATAGACCAAGTCAGCCTCAATCTCTGGATAACCAGACTCTACAAATGTTGGAATATTGCTAGCTAACTTAGAGCGCGTTTTGCTAAAGACTGCAATTGCTTTTAACTTTCCAGCCTTGATGTACGGCAAGGCGGCAGGCAAACCAACAATCGCTAGGGGCACTTGACCGCCTAATAGGTCCGTCAAAGCGGGAGCAGCACCTTTATAAGGTATGTGGCTTAACTTAATACCCGCCTTAGAATTGAGTAACTCGCCACCAATATGCTGCGGTGAACCATTACCGGCTGAGCCGTATGGAATGCTTAATGCTGGTTTTGATTTGACTAAAGCAATTAACTCAGCAATCGTATTCGGCTCAAACGCAGGATTCGCAACCAAGACCATAGGCGATGAGGCAACCTTACTGACACCATCAAAATCTTTTGGCACGTCAAAAGGTAGGTTCTTATATAAAGACTCATTAATAGCTAGCGTGCCAACAATCGTAATCAAGGCTGTATACCCATCAGGCTTTGATTTTGCAACAAGATCAGCACCGATATTGCCGCCTGCCCCAGCCTTGTTATCCACAATCACACTCTTACCTAAAGAGTCTGAGAGTTTCTGAGCAATCAATCTGCCCAGGACATCAGATGGACCGCCCGCAGCTTGCGGAACAATCATGCGAATGGTTTTATCTGGATATGCGCCTTGTGCAGAAATATTCTGTGCGCAGAATAAGGTAAGCGCGAGTAATAAGATTCGTAACAATTGAGAATTCATATCAACTCCTTATTTGGGTTCTGGATCTATTTCTAAGGCTTCTAAGAACCTAGAAACTAAGTTGTAAGCGGCGATCGTTGCTGTTAGCTCTGTCATACCTCTAGCATCAAAATGTTGATTAACCTCATCAAATATCGCCTTTGGGACATGCACGTCTCGAGTCATTGAATCGGTATACCCCATTACAGCCCGATCAATTGGATCAAATAAGCTGGATTTTTCCCAATGAGGTATTTCATCAATCTGCGCCTGAGTAATGCCCTCTTTTAAAGCAAATGGTGTATGGCTGATGAATTCATATTCAGCCTTATTGATCACCGCAATGCGCATGATGACCAACTCACGCACTCTGCCACTTAAAAGACTTTTCTGACGAACAGCCGTTAATAAGTTAAGCCAGCCTTCAGCAATGGGAGGGCTGTTCAGCAGCATCTTATATAGATTGTGCAGCTTTCCTCTTTCTGAAATGATTTGCGTGGTTAACGCTTTTAGTTCTGGGCTTGACTCTAAATCTGGATATGAAATTCTTGCCACCACTGTCTCCTTATAAATACTTGCTAATACGAATTAAAAATTCACTTTGTCGGCGCCCTTTAACTGCAGCATCTCTCTTGCATCATCTGGACTGGCCACTTCTAGACCAAGACTTTCAACAATTTGACGCGCCTTGATCACTTGCTCCGCATTCGATTTCGCTAAAGTGCCCTTGCCAAGCCAAAGGTTGTCCTCAAGACCAACTCGAATGTTTCCACCCATGCCTGCACTCATGGCAGCAATTTTGAGTTGATTGCGACCGGCACCTAAGACAGACCATTGGTAATCTTTACCAAATAAACGATCTGCCGTACGCTTCATATGAACCACATCCTCATAGTGGGCGCCAATGCCCCCTAGTATTCCAAAAACGGATTGCACAAAGAATGGTGGCTTGATCAATCCTCGCTCCACAAAATGTGCCAAGTTGTAGAGATGGCCTATGTCATAACACTCGAATTCAAAACGAATTTGATGATCGGCAACTGCCTTTAGAGCAAATTCAATATCTTTAAAGGTATTGCGGAAAATCAAATCATTGCTATCCTCCAAATGCTTTCTCTCCCAATCATGTTTAAATTCCTTAAATCGAGAGAGCATTGGGAATAAACCAAAATTTAAAGAGCCCATATTGAGAGAGGCTACTTCTGGTGCAAACTTCATTGAAGGTTGAATTCGTTCATCAATCTTCATAAATGGTGAGCCGCCACTCGTTAAATTTAGGACTGCATTTGTCCTACTTTTAATTTGCGGTAAAAATTTACCAAATGCTTCCGGACTTTGATCAGGCCTGCCAGTTACAGGGTCTCTTGCATGCAAATGAATAATGGCAGCCCCTGCCTCGGCAGCCCCAACGGCAGCCTCAGTAATCTCTTCGGGGGTGATGGGTAGGTACGGCGACATTGACGGGGTATGAATTGCCCCCGTAACAGCACAAGTAATGATGACTTTATCGGTCAATTGCTCTTTTTTAGCATTCACATTGAGGTCCACTGTAGTAGATCATTTATTCTATTATTTTCGAACAATTGATATTAAAGTTATAAAATAGCTGTTTAAATCAACATTTATAAGGTTTAAGATAGTTTAATTATTCGAACAATTAAAGTCAAGCCGAATTCCCCTATGTCCAAAAAAATATCCAAAGAAGCTGAAATCTGTCAAAGACTTGAAGAAGGCATTAAGTCCGGTGAATACCCCATAGGCGCAAAGCTTCCAACCGAAGAAGAGCTATGCACTTCATTTGTGGCTAGTCGATACTCTGTGAGACAAGCCCTAGGATCTTTGGTTGAGGCTGGGCTAATTTCCAGACATAAACGTGCTGGCTCTTTTGTCATCTCCACTACAAGAATCAGTCAGCTAATTCAGTCGGTTGGTTCAATACAGCAATTATTAAACTACCCCAGCGAAACCATTCGCGAAGTGCTGCGTTCCGAATTCATTACAGCGGATCATGAATTAGCTGCAATCCTAAAATGCGCTCCTGGCGATAGTTGGTTTCATATTGAATCAATTCGCATCCCCAAGGGATCAAAAATACCTTTGTGTAAAACAGATATTTATGTTCTTCCACAATTTTCAGGGGTGATCAAACATAAAAAGCATGAACAAATACCCATAGCTGATCAGATTCTTGAAATGTATGGTGAATTGGCTGAGTCCACTCAGATTGATATTGTGGCAAGTAATGTTGACCCCAAAACTGCTGCCCTATTGAAGGTTAAGAAAAATTCATCCGCATTAACTGTATATCGAAGATATGCAAATGCTGCCGGTAAGATTTTTGAAGTGGGTATTGGGGTTCACCCGTCGGAAAGATACACCTACTCTTTTAACTTCAAAAGAAATGGTTAAAACAACCTCATCTGATTGGGCTTTCTCCGTGACTACAGTTGCGCAGCGAACTTGCGGTTGGGAGTTTGAAAATGAAGCGTCGATACGCCTATTTCACCCGACCCACCAGTGATGCAAGGCCGCCCTTGGGTGACTTTTCCATTGGAACCCAGACACTTGAAGTACTGAGATTAATTTGGGGTAATGTATGCTTAGAGTGACTTACTTTGGAGACGCAATAGTGCCATTCAAGAAATTGCTGAGCATTGCTTTGTTCACCCTCCTGGCAGGATGTCAGAGCATGGGGTATCAAGAAGGTGCTGCTCCTGTCAATCCCGGTGGAGATGTCACGCTTATCTTTAGTCGGACAAATACGGCTTGGTTTGGACTTGTGAAAAGCGCCCAAGTTTATGTGGATAACCTTAAGGTCTGCGTAATCCCTGATTCAGGTAATTGCATAGTAAACATACCCTCAGGAAAGCATGCTCTTAAGGTAGACAGTACATTGTCCGGTATTCTCGGCGTATTTTCCCAAACCTATCAATTTGATAGTGGCAAGACTTATCGTTTTGTTATTTCGCCCAATAAATCTGAAATGGTTACAAACTTCATGAGCTCCGCAGGATTGGCTGATGTTGCATACTACGAGCTCAATAAAACTAGTGTGAGCAGTGATAACGGCGAGTTCACTATGAAATCAGCCGATTAATCTTCAACTCTTCATTGGTCGCGAGCGCGAATCTCGCCAGACTTACCAGTTATACAAAAGCTACCTTCGGGTGGCTTTTTCTTTTTCGAGGTATTCACACTATCTATGCGTAGACCGAACCTAGAAATACCCTAAGGGATAACCCATATAACAGACTACAGATGGGGTAATTCAGGGTAAGCTCTTCAGAAAATAGCAGTTAAAAAATATGGAGACAAAATGAAATACCTATATGCCATTGCCGCATTGTTAATTTGCACCACAGTTGCTGCACAACCCAAAGTAAATCCTACAGATCCCCAGCCAACTTGCTATATGTGTCCAGGTACATTTATTCCTGTAGACGAACTGAATGCCTATACAAAGAAAGCAATCCAAGAGCGGCATATTGACCAGCAGGTACGCGATATTGATATTGGAAAAGCCCGAGTAGGAATTGGCATGGTGTACCGCGGCAAGCTGGATGCGCCAAATCCAGACTCAGTAGCAGAGCATGATCAGATTAGCGAGGTTTATCACATTATTTCTGGCTCCGGAACCTTAGTGCTTGGTCCAGACATTACCAATCGCCAACGTAGACCAGCGACCCAAAAGACCGTGGTTGAATTCAACGGCCCAGGAAACAATGGCAGTGAAATTCTGAACGGCACCTCACGCAAACTTCAGCCAGGTGACGTTGTAGTCATACCCGCAGGCACAGGGCATTGGTTTACCGAAATTCCAGACCATATTAACTACTTAATGATCCGATTTGATCCGGACAAGGTAACGCCATTAAAAAGCGAAGCTCAGTCACTGAATTATCTTTCTAAACCAGCAAGCCGCTAAGGAGATATCCATGAAGGCAATGATTCGTCGCGGACTTTTCATTCTATTAGTCGCCGCAAGTTTTAGCGCATTGTCGCAAAACCAAAATTCCAGTAAGGCCCTTGATTACAAAGTTGATGCATCTTGGCCAAAAACATTACCTAATAACTGGATATTAGGTCAGGTAGCAGGCGTCGCTACTGATAAAAATGATCATATCTGGATCATTCATCGCCCACTCACCATTACAGATGATGAAAAAGGGGCAACACTAAACCCCAAACGATCAAAGTGCTGCGTACCAGCACCACCAGTTCTTGAGTTTGATAAAAAAGGTAATTTATTGCAGGCATGGGGTGGGCCTGGCATTGGTTACAACTGGCCAAAAAATGAACATGGAATTTATGTCGATCCCAATGGAAATGTTTGGGTAGGCGGCAATGATCAAGCTGACCATATGATTTTGAAATTCACACCACAAGGAAAATTTCTTCTGCAGATTGGCTCGCCCGGCACAAGTCTAGGCAGCAATGATCAAAACCAGCTTGGCCGCCCTGCCCATATGAATGTAGACCCCGTAGCAAATGAGGTCTACATTGCAGATGGGTATCTCAATAAACGGGTTATTGTTTTTGACTCCAATACCGGAGCATACAAACGTCATTGGGGCGCCTATGGAAACACTCCCAGCGATGAAAAAATACCTACGTTCAACCCGACATCACCGCAGTTCGCCAATCCAGTCCATTGTGTTCGCTTAATGAAAGACAACACATTATTTGTCTGCGATAGAGCAAATAATAGAATCCAAGTATTTGAGAAAAGCGGAAAATTTATTCGAGAAATGGCATTTGAAACTGACACAAGGGGTTCTGGCTCGGTATGGGATCTAATACCAGCAGATGGGACTCAAAAGTACATCTTGATTGCCGACGGAACTAACAATGAAGTTACGGTAATGGAGCGGGATTCTGGACGCAAACTCAGCTCATTTGGCAGGAGCGGGAGAAATGCTGGTGACTTCCACTGGGTACATAATATTGCTGTTGATTCTGAGGGTAGCGTCTATACCACTGAGGTTGATACAGGCAAGCGCGCCCAGAAGTTTATTCGGGCTAAATAAATTTGGAGAACCATTTGAAATTTCTTTTTGTATTCTTACTCTCACTACTACTAAGTACCCAAGCCATGGCACAACTTGAAGTGATTATCTCGGGCGGTTTTTCTGGACCCTACAACCAAATGCTGCCTGGCTTTGAACAGAAAACTGGCATTAAAGTTGTTACTAAGTCAGGCGCATCGCAAGGTTCTGGACCTAAAACTATCAAAGCACAGCTGAATGCGGGCGTTACGGCAGACGTTGTCATACTCTCTCGAGAAGGTCTTGCCGAACTAATGGCTCAAAACAAAATAGCTCCAAATTCAGATGTGGATTTAGCGCAAGCCCCTTTGGGACTGGCCGTGCCTACCGGGAACCCAAAACCAGATATATCAACCACTAAGGCTTTTGCAGATGCATTAGTGAAGGCTAAAAAAATTGTCGTGCCAGGCAGTACCAGTGGCATCTACTTAAAAACTGAATTATTTCCACGTCTAGGGATCAGCAATCAAATTGAGGTTCAAGTAACCGAAAGGGGTTCAGAATCTACCGCCATCCTGGCTGCCCACAAGGCGAATATTGCCGTTCAGCCCAGCAGTGAATTAGTTAACATTCCCGGCATTGACTACGTCGGCGCCCTTCCTAGTGACGTTCAACTTATTCAAACTTTTAGTGCGGCCATTATTCAGAATTCGCCAAATCAACAGGCGGCTAAAAAGCTGATTGAATATTTAAGCTCACCAAGCGCGGCTGTACCCATTAAAAATAGCGGCATGAATTTAGTGCGCTAACTCACAATAGAAAGTGTCTTTATGAACAACCGCCGATCTTTTTTGAAGACCTCTGGCAAAGCCCTGGGTGGCTTATTTTTTTGCGGCTGCGGATTATCACATGCTGCCGATACAGCAAAGCCTAAACGTATTACCCCCGTTTTTATCAATGGTAAACGCATCAAAACGATCGACGTACATGCACACTGCATGTTCCAGGATGCCATTGACTTAATGGGTGAAGATGCTGCCTCAGTTCCACCGCCAACCAAAGGCATTCCAGAACATTTCATCAAAATTAATGAGCGCATTAAGGCGATGGATGCTCAAGGTATTGACATGCAAGTTCTCAGCGTCAATCCTTACTGGTATCGCAAAGATAAAGAGACTGCTGTCGAGATCTGCCGACTCAACAATTTACATCTAGCAGAACTCTGCAACCTCAGACCCGATAAGTTTGCTGCTTTTGCATCACTGACCATGCAATATCCTGATCTAGCAGTAGAGCAACTCGAGTACGCAGTTAAAAAACAGGGTTTACGTGGCGCTGCGATTGGCGGTAGCGTATTAGGGCAAGATTTTTCAGATCCCAAATATCATCCCGTACTCGCGAAAGCGCAGGAGCTGAATGTCGCTCTATTCATTCACCCACAAAGTACCCCACAGCTTGCTCAGCGCTTCAAGGGAAACGGCTGGATGTCGAATGTGATTGGTAATCCGCTGGATACTACGATCGCTTTACAGCACCTCATTTATGAGGGAGTCCTAGATAAATATCCACAACTCAAAGTGCTGGCAGCCCATGGAGGCGGATTTTTAGGCTCCTATGCTCCCCGTATGGACCATAGCTGTTTTGTGTCACCCAAAAACTGTGATCCCAATATTGTTTTGAAGAAGAAGCCCTCTGAGTATCTGAAGCAACTGTACTTTGATTCACTTGTATTTACACCAGAGGCATTGCAGTACCTGGTGTCACAAGTAGGTGTTAGCCAAGTAGTGATTGGTACAGATCACCCAATTCCTTGGGAAGAATTTCCGGTGGAGCATGTCATGGCCACTCCGGGGCTAAGCAATACAGATCGGATTGCCATTCTTGGCGGCAATGCAGAACGCCTGCTCAACTTAAAACCAACTTAAGCTCAAGCTTCATACAGCAAGCTTGTTATACAAAAGCCCTTGAATATTCACTCAAGGGCTTTTTCTTTACCTACTATTGCTCTAGATCTTACTTAATGTGTATCGAGCCACTCTTTGAGACTTCGATTAAATTTCTCAGGCTGCTCCATTAAGAAAAAATGGCTGGCATTATCAAATAGAATAGTTTCTGAGCCGGCAATACCTTTGCTCATAATCTCTGTAGCAGTCAAAGAGCAAATCGGATCATTTTTTCCAGCCATGATCAGTGTTGGCTGCTTGATGAAAGCCAATTGATCTTCAGTGTCATGATTCTGGCAGGCCTCATTCTGACGGCTATAGCACGCAGGTAATCGAGTTTCACCACCAATCAGTGCCTCAATTTTTTTAACTTGCTCTTGTTTATTGTTAAAAAATTCATAGGAGACAAAGTTTTGTATGGAGTGTCGCGCATGGTCAGCCCAGCTCATACGCCACTCTAGCGCTTCCCGCATATTCAATAGCACTCTACGACCCAGTGGGTCTAGTACAGCAAATGATGCGCACAGCACTAAGGATTTCACTCGCTCTGGCGACATTAAAGCCATGTGCTGAGCAACCGCTCCACCCATAGATCTGCCAACAATATGTGCTGATGGAATATTCAGAAAATCCATTAATCCCAAAGTATCTTTCGCAAGATCTTGGGTGCTGATAGGTTCATCAACCTGAGTGCTCTTACCCGCCCCACGATTGTCAAAGGCAATCACTCTATAGTGATCCTTTAGAAGCTGTATCTGCGAGGTCCAGGCGCTATAGTCACCTGCTAAACCATGAATTAAGACTACCGGTACGCCTTGACCAACATCGAGATATTGAATGTCGTACTTGCCGATCTTCGCCGTCTTTAATAAATCCTGCATATTGTTTATTCCACACTCAGGTGAGCTTGTAGCTCTTGCTGCTTTTCAGTAAACAGTGCTTTGCTACCGCTAAAGACAACCTTACCGCCGTTCAAAAGCACAACATCATCTGCAACACTTAAAGCCAGGTTGAGATTTTGCTCAACCAGCACAATAGAAATGAATGGCTTGAGGGTGGCAATAATATTGCCCACCTCTTTGACAATTTGTGGCGCCAAACCTTCTGATGGCTCATCCAATAGTAAGACCTTAGGATTGGTCATCAAGGCCCTGCCAATCGCTAGCATTTGCTGCTCACCACCGGATAAGCTGCCCGCAATCTGATTCTTGCGCTCATTTAAACGCGGGAAGAACTGAAACACATCTTCAAGAGACCACTGGCGTGAGCTGCCAGCACGGGGAGCTTGATATGCCACGTCTAGATTCTCTTTGACTGTCAAGCTAGGAAAAATGCGACGACCCTGGGGAACAATACCGATGCCTGCCTGACAAATTTTCTCAGGCGATAGGTTTTGTAGCTGCACGCCATCCAACTCAATTAATCCAGTTCTGCCAGACAAGAAACCAATGATGGAGCTAATGCAAGTAGTCTTACCCGCACCATTTCTGCCCAATAAAGCGAGAACAGTATCTTTCTTTAACTCAAATGACACGTCATACAGAATATGACTGTCGCCATAAAAGGCATTTAAGCCTTCAATCTTTAAGATGGCATTAGTGGCCAAGATAAATCTCCTTGGTACGCGGATCATTGACAACTTCTTGACGCGTGCCACTCGTAATCACTTCACCGTAATGCAAAAGCGTTACTCGATCAGCAAAGGCTAAGGCCACAGCCATATCATGCTCAATCATCAAAATAGTAATATTGCGATCAATTTGCTGGAGCAATTCAGTAATGGTTTCACGTTCTTCGGTAGATAAGCCTGCTAAAGGCTCATCGAGCAATAAGATTTGCGGGTTCTGCGCTAAGGCCATCGCAATCTCTAGGCGACGCTTCTCTCCATAAGAGGTCTGCTCTAAGGGCAGATAAGCTTTAGCACCAAGCCCTACCTTCTCCAACACTGCTAATGCTTTCTGATCTAGATCTGATTCGGTTAAGAAAGATCCCCAGCATTTCCAACGTAAGGACATTTTTCCCAATAGCGCCAACTTCACATTAGAAATTAAATTGTCTTTACCAAATAGCGTCAGAATTTGATAGGTTCTTGCTAAATCCAGCTGTGCACGCTTAGCCGTTGGCAATTTAGTAACATTTTTTCCAGCAAGCGTGATGGTTCCGGAGTCTGAAGCCAGGTCACCAGAGATCAGATTGAATAAGGTTGTCTTGCCCGCACCATTGGGTCCGATCAAGAGATGCCTCTCTCCGGCGTTCACAGTCAAATTAACGCCCTTGGTCACTTTCAGACCACCAAAGGATTTACTTAAATCGGAAACTTGAAGAATGGGACTCATCTTTTACTTGTTTGAGTTGAGTGCATTTTTAATACGATCAAATCCAGCAACAATTCCACCTGGAATGAACATCACAATGAAAATAAAGACCAAGCCCAATAAGGTTACCCAGTGATCGACATACTGGCTCGCTACGTTCTTCAGCAACATCACTAAAGCAGCGCCAATGACTGGGCCCATCAAGGTGCCAGCACCGCCGGCAATCACCATCAAGAGCATCTCAGCAGAGTTTGCCAAGGAAAGACTGTGCGGGCTAATAAATTGGTGATAGTAGACATACATAATTCCACCAATAGAGCCAAAGAAGCCACAAGCAGTAAAGGTAACCCAACGAATGAGCCAGACATTAAAGCCCAGCGCACTCATCCGACGTGGTTGATCTTTAGTCCCACGAATAGTCGCACCAAATGGAGAGCGAACCATAATCGCAATTGCAATCCACACTAATAAAAATACAAAAAGGGTGAAGTAGTAAAAATAATTCGCCTCCCCTAAATCAAGTCCAAACATATGTGGTCTAGTGATGCCGGAGATTCCGTTATCACCACCAGTCACACTAGCCCAACGATACGCTAAACCCCAAAGAATTTGCCCAAAGGCCAATGTGATCATCAAGAAGCTAATACCTGTAGCGCGCAAGGCGATAAGACCAAAGATGCCGGCGATGGCGGTAGTGCTCACGATTGCAATCGCTGCAGTACTTGCATGACTCCAACCTAGCTTTACCGTCAACCAACTACTGATGTATGCCGCTAAGCCCAAGTAGCCTGCATGACCCAGTGAAGTAAGACCGGCATAACCGACAAGTAAGTTGAGACTCATTGCGAAGATGCCCGCAATCAGAACTTGGCTTGCAAGGTTGGTGTAGTACGTACCCCCAATGATGATTGGGAGCGCAAGCAATACAGCCAGAATGACAATATAGAAAATGCGGTTCAAGCGCTAATCTTTCCAAACAAGCCACGTGGGCGAACAGCCAAAATAATCAGCATCGGTAAAAACAAAATGATGTATGCCAAATCAGGGAACAGAGCTTGACCAAAGCTGTAGATAAAGCCAATCAAAAAGCTGCCGATGAATGCGCCCAATAAACTACCTAAGCCACCCAGAATCACCACTACCAATGCAATTGGCAGCATGTCTGCATCTAGGCCTGGGTATACCGACAAAATCGGAGCAGCAGCAATACCACCTACTCCCGCCAAAGCCGCGCCCAAGCAAAACACAATGGAGAACAATTTAGTCGCAGGTACACCAATCCCTTGAGCCATTTGGCGATCATCAACGCTAGCGCGAATCATGACACCCAGTTTTGTTTTATCCAGCAAAAGCCATAAGCCAAGTGCTACAAAAATACTAAAGATAACTAAAGCAATACGGTAGAGAGGAAAGGTTTGGCCAAGGATCTGAACACCGCCAGCAAGAAAGCTTGGCGCCGCAACAGGACGAGGATCCCCACCCCAAAACCAAAGGCTGCAATCAGCAATGACAAAGGCAACACCTAAGGTTGCCAAGACTTGAGATAGGCTATTGCCCGCTAAGCGACGCAAGATCACTCTTTCGACAACGCAACCTAATAAACCTATTGCCACTGCGGCAGCAAGAATTGCTAAGAAGAAAGAGTGCCCTGCTTCAATCACACTTAAACCAACATAAGCACCCAACATAAAGTAAGCGCCGTGAGAAAGATTGGCAATGCGCATTAATCCGAAAATTAATGAAAAGCCCGCCGCCAGGGTGAAAAGAACTCCCCCTAGGGCAAGGCTATTAAGACTCTGAATTAACCAAAAAGACATGTGCAGCGAATCAGTTTTCTAAATTGTTCGCAGGTGGGTAGTCTCTAGAGTAAACAGGGTTAGACAAGAAGTCCTTAGTTTTATAAGTCCAGAACTGGCTAACCGCTGGGTAAGTTTTGATCACTACGTTAGACAACTTGCCGTCTTTTTTCTCCACCTTACGGATGTAGATATCCATAATTGGGTTACCCAATGCGTCTAATGTCACCTTGCCTCTTGGGTCATTTGGCAACTGCACGGCACGCAATGCAGCCATGAAGGCATTCTTATCTTCAATATTGCCTTTGACATCTTTCAATGCTTGTTCAAGCATCAATGCAGCACCGTAAGCACCCATGGAATAGTAACCAGGATCCTTTTTATAGGCTGTATTGAAGTCTTTTACAAACTTCGCGTTCGCAGCGTTATTCAGGTTTGCTGAATACCAACCAGTAGAAATCACACCCAGAGCATCATCACCCATGAAAGGCAAGATACCTTCATCGACCGTAGTCATAGCGCCAAGCAAAGGAATTTTTCCTTTTAAGCCGTACTCACTATATTGCTTTACAAACTTCACGCCATTACCACCAGCGAAGGCTGCAAATACAGCGTCAACGTTTGGCTTAATCTGGCCGATATAAGTTCCGTAGTCCGCTACGTTCAAAGGAGTCCACAGCTTTTGCACTACCTTGCCGCCGTTTTCTTCAAATGTTCTTTGGAAACCAGCTGCAATCTCATGGCCAAAAGCAAAGTCATCGGCAATGATGGCGATGCGCTTGTACTTCAGGTCTTTAGCAGCGTACTCACCTAATGCATGACTTGGTTGTGCTGAACTACCTACACCACGAACAAACCAAGGATTCGGTTTGCGTTGTGTCAAATCTTCTGCGCCAGCGGATGGTGAGATAACAGGCACGCCGACTTTTTTGATGTAGTCATCTACTGCAATTGCCTCAAAGGCTGCCAAAGGTCCAATAATGACTTGAACCTTATCTTTTTCCACCAGCTCTTGTGTTTTAGTTTTAGTAACAGCTGGTTGGCCAGAAGTATCAGCTACAAAGAGCTCTACCTTTCTACCGGCAATCGTATTGTTGCGCTCCTTCATGAAGAGGTTAATTGCCTCTTCCATCTGCTTTCCACCGGCAGCCAATGCGCCAGATTTGATGGTCAGAAAGCCAACCCGAATTGGCGCTTTATCGGCCGCAAAAGCTGCGGGAGTCAAAAGCGCACCCGTTACTGCTAGTGCTACTGCCTTTAGGTGGATCTTCTTCAACATAGCTGTCTCCTCACGGTGTTTTTTGTCTTTTAATTCTATTTTTAATGTCTTAGTTGATATACTACAATAAATTTTAATTTAAGCAATATTTTTCTTAAATTATTATTTATCTATATAAATCATAGACTTAATAATTTCTATGGCATCCAATAAGTTCCTTGTGATATATTACGATCATCATTTATAGAGAACCTAATATCTCTGAAACCATGACATCTATCACCACCGAACCCGTAGAAACAGACGGTCGATTACTCCGCGAGAGAGTCTATGAGCAACTGCGTCACGATATTTTGACGTGTGAACTCATGCCTGGTGCTGAGATTCGGGAGGCTGAATTAGCGGCCCGCTTTGAAGTGAGCAAATCGCCTGTTCGTGATGCCTTGATTAGCCTAGAACGCGAAGGCTTGGTCATTACGATTCCACGCCAAGGCTATAGAGTGGCGCCAGTCTCAATTTCAGATATGTTGGATATGTTTCATCTGCGAGCAGCACTTGAGCGCGCGAATATTGAGCGAGTCATTCGCCATGCAAGCGATGAACAGTTGCAGGCATTAGATCAATTCAAAAGCTTTCACGCTCACCAGTGGCCAGATGGATTTGTTGGATACAACAAATCCTTCCACCGCAAGATGGCCGAACTCGGTGGCAATCCACGTATGCGCGATCAACTCATAGACCTCATTGATTTAATGGAGAGAGCGGTTCAGATCAGCGTCAGCAATATGAATCACGGCAAACCTGAAGCGCTTGTAGAGGAGCATCGCGAGATCATCGATATCGTGCAAGCCAGATCAATTAAGGCTGCCCAGCGTTTAGCTGAGCAGCATGTGCTTGCTGCCGGCAAGCGCGTAAGTAATGCAGTTTCACGCGGAATGATTGTTAACTAATTCAATTTATTTTCTAAAAGGACCACCATGTCAACCTCTAATAAGCAAGTACCCATTCGTGGATTATTCATCGATGGCAAGGAAGTGCCGGCATCACAACCAGAGTTGCTAGATGTACTCAATCCAGCAACAGGTGAGATGCTTGCACAAATCTCACACGCCACTGACGCAGACGTTGATAAGGCTGTGAAGAGTTCTGCTAAGGCATTTGCAAGCTCCGAATGGAGTGCGATGTCAAACCGTACAAGAGCAAAACTCATTAACAAGCTTGCAGATGTATTCGAAGCCAACCTAGAAGAAATCTACACATTAGAGACAGCCAACAACGGCCGCTCATTAAATGAGACTCGTGCTCAAGTTTCCCGCTTGCCAGATTTCTTCCGCTACAACGCAGGTCTTGCGATTGCACGTCGCGATTCAGTGATTCCAGTGGATGGCAACTATTTGAACTACACACTACGCACACCAATTGGCGTAGTTGGTAACTCCACACCATTTAATCACCCGTTGATGATTATGGTGAAGAGCTTGGCCCCGACTCTCGCATCAGGCTGCACCACAGTTGTTAAGCCTTCTGAATACACTCCTTTAACAACATTACGTCTTGCTCAACTGTTTGTTGATGCTGGTTTACCTCCAGGAGTATTCAACGTCATTACTGGCCTTGGACCTTCAACTGGTAAAGCACTTGCAGAGCACCCTGGTTTGGCTAAGTGGGTTCTGACTGGTGGCACAGAAGCTGGACGTATTACTGGTGCATTAGCTGGCAGCAACTTCGCACACCAAACTTTAGAACTCGGTGGCAAAACACCAGTGCTCGTATTTGATGACTTCAACGTAGACCAAGCAGTGAACTACGCGGCATTTGGCGCCTTCATTGGCGCAGGACAAACTTGTATTTGCGGAAGCCGTCAAATTGTTCAGGCAAAAATTTATGATGAGTTTGTAGAAAAGCTCGCAGCCAAAGCAAAATCCATTCGCATTGGTAATCCAATTGATGCCTCTGTGCAACTAGGACCTGTCGTTTCCGCACGTCAACAGCAGCGCGTTCTGAAGTACATTGACATTGGATTGAACGAAGACAAAGCCCGTTTGGTTGCTGGCGGAAAAGCGCCTGCTGACCCAACTCTTCAAAACGGCTTCTTTGTTGAGCCAACCGTTTTTGCTGACGTCACTAGAAACATGCGCATCTTCCAAGAGGAAGTATTTGGTCCATTCGTATCTGTGACTAAATTCACGACTGAAGAAGAAGGCCTTGAGTTGGCTAATGATTCTCCATTTGGTCTTGCAGGTGCCATTCGCACAAACGACGTGACTAGAGCGCACCGTGTTGCTGCCAAACTCAAATGCGGTATTGTTTGGGTAAATGATCACCACCGTTTAGACCCAGCATCACCATGGGGCGGCATTAAGGACTCCGGTATTGGTCGCGAGTGCGGTACAGAATCGTTTGATCAACACTTTGAGACTAAGAGCGTCATGATTCGTTTGGATGATGCACCGTTTGACTGGTACAAAGATACCGCCAGCCAACCACGTCTTAACTAATCACCCGTCTTCCAATAGAGAGTAAGGAAAAAATTCACATGGCAAATAAAACATTAACCATTGATAACAAAAAATTGAGTTTGGATGTTTCAGGCTCAGGTAAGCCGATTGTGTTATTTCACTCTCTATTGGCTGACAGCAGCTCATTTGCGCCACTGGCAGCGGACTTAGTCAAGACCCATGAAGTGATCTCACTCAATCTGCCTGGATTTGAGGGCTCTGACTTTGTGGGCGGCGATCTGAATACGATTGCAGACCATATTGCCAAAGGCATCGAATCTCTGCACCTTTCTGAAAAACCCATCTTCTTGGGTAATGGTTATGGCGGCTTCATCGCTTTGATCACCAGCATTCGTCACCCACAACTTGCCTCACGCTTGGTGTTGGCAGATTGTGGCGCAATGTTCTCCGAACCTGGTCGTGCGGCTTTCCGCGGCATGTCTGGTGCCGCCAAAGAAAAGGGCTTAGAGGCTATTGCAGATGTAGCAATGCGTAGATTGTTTGCTCCTGAGTTCCAAGAGCAAAACCCAACCCTCGTTGCCGAAAGAAAGAAACGTTTCTTAGCGCTCGATACCGAAACATTCCATGGCGCATGTGCTGCTCTAGCTGGCCTAGATATTCGTGATCAACTATCCAAAGTAACTCAGCCAGCATTAGTGCTGGTTGGAGAACTTGATGAAGCCACTCCTTCAGCAATGTCGGTAGAACTTCATGCCGGCTTGCCAAATGCAACCTTGAATATCTTGCCTGGATTGGCCCACGTTCCTCAGTTGCAAGCTCCGGCGGTCTTTATGGATGCTATTCGCAACTTCATTAACGCCTAAGACTCAGTAGCGGATCAATTTATGAGTATTACCCCGTGAGCGTTACCCTTTACGGATTCTGGCGATCCCTAGCAGCTTATCGCGTTAGGGTCGCCCTCAACCTCAAGGGCATTCCCTTTGAAGAGATCTCGGTTAACTTAGCCGGTGGCGAGCAGTTCGGCGAAGCCTATAGCGCCCTGAATCCACAACACGTAGTGCCTTTGCTCAAGCATGACGGCAATGAAGTAGTTCAATCCCTCGCCATTCTGGAATACATCGAAGATATTTGGCCTAACCCAAAGCTCATTCCTAGCGCCCCGCTTGATAAAGCAGAAGTCAAGGCTCTTGCATTAATCACTATCGCCGATACCCACCCCTTAATTGTTCCGAGAGTGAGAAACTTTTTGAACAAAGAATGGGGACTAGATGAAGCAGCGCAAACCAAATGGGCACAACATTGGTTCACCAAAGGCAATGAAGCAATTGAAAACACACTCATCAAGCTAGGTAAGTCTAAGACTTATTCATTTGGTGATGAAGTAACGATTGCTGATATTGCATTAGCCTCACATGTGGTTGGCGCAAAACTATTTAATGTGGATATGAGCACCGCCCCCACTCTCAATAGCATTTTTACAAATTGCATGAAGCTTCCTAGCTTTGCAGATGCGCATCCTCTGAAGCAACCGGGTGCACCCAAAACAAGTTAGGTTAATCAAGATATATCCGAGTAATTCAAAAGCCACCCTCAGGTGGCTTTTTTTGTCCCTAACTCGCTAGGCGAGTATGGCAAACATTTAAAACTTAAATCTGAGTTCAGCACCGCCACCGTATTCATGACCATAGGTGTTATAGGAAGCAACTGCACCAATACGAGCAGATACTTCTTTGGTAATTCCACCCTGAATACCTAAACCCACCATATTGGATACAGGACCCATATTGGCGCCAACTTGTGTGAAAGATCCGTAAGTTGGGCTTGTGGCAGTAATGGAGTGCGCTGAATTGCTATTGGCATACCAGTCGTAACCGAACTTATAGAAACCAATTAATGACAATGGATCATTCGTACCTTTAAGTAATGGATAGACAAAATCCAATCCCGCAAAAGTCACTGCTGTATAGGCTGTTGCAGAGCTGATAGCGAAGTTAAAATCATTTCCGCCCTGCTCACTTGCACCACCCATCCACAGCTGAGAATAAGACGCTCCAACAAATGGAGAAACCGTAAAGCTTTCAGCTTGATAGGCCTTGGCTAATTTTGCCGCCGCATATACACCATTCGTTTTATAGGAGCTTGTTGCATTGCCGCCGGTAAATAAGCCAACATTTGGAGTATTTCGATTGGCATTGGTGTTTCCGTACATATAACCCAATGCACCAGAGAGCTTAACCTGCGCATCGAAATTACGAGCACCATATAAGCCAGCGTAGAAGTTGGTAGTGTTGAAGTTTTGTGTAACTTGCTGACTCTCAGTCATTGATGTAGAGCCCGTACCCGCGAATACACCATAGCCGCCCTCTTTAGAGCGCTTGATATCCCCACCAATAATCAGGTCGTACAAGTTGTATCCAAATCCTGCGAGGTTATTGTAATTATTAACAGTGCCTTTGACTGCAGCTGCATCAGCCCAAATATAGCGACCCTCATCGTCCTGATAAACCTTGGTAGATGGGGATGCGCTCATCGGCGCATGAATGCGATCCATCACGGTATTGGTGATGTGTGCCATTTGCTCTAGACCAATAGTCATATTGGAGGAGTAACCCTCAGCATGAACGTTAATCAGTTGATTAACCTGACTGGTTGTTAAATCCTGAACTGCGCTACCCAAAGTTACTCCATTTGCTAGCACTGGATTAGAACCTCCAGCAGCAGCAATGGAATATGCCGTAGTTAAGCTTGCAGCTAGCGACGTTGCTGCCAAACTATAAGTAACTTTAGGTGCCACAGGAGCGCTAGGCGTTGTCGTTAAGCTCCAATCTGTGCCCGATGTATTTGTTAAGTTCCACTGCGTTAGTACAACGCCGCCGCCAATAGATCCGGATGTATTGGCCAAGTTAGAAGACGTCACTCCACTCAATACATCGGCATAAGTACCAGATCGACTGATCGCCGATCCAGAACCAAAGCCAAAGGTCGTTGGACTACCAGCCACATTTGAAAAGGTAGTAGAACCGTAATTGCTAGCACTTCTAATAATGATGTTGTAGTTTGTCGGTAAATTGCCGCTATACGTTAATCCACTTTGAGCATTATTTAAGGTAGTTATGGTGCCGGAGTTTTTGATCGATGGGCCAGATCCATTGGTAATCACACCCGTATTAGTGATCACATTGATGGCCCCAGCATTATCGATAGTTCCGTTACTAGCACTCAACGATACGATGGTTCCAGCGTTATTAATTAACCCAATACTCCCTGTAGATGCAGTTTGTATAGCAACGTCATTACTCTCAATACGATTATTGTTTATAAGGGATCCAATACTTCCAGTAGAGCCAGCCTGTTGGATCACAGTGAAATAGCTTTGAATAACGCCATTATTGGTGAATGTTCCAATATTGCCACCGATATTGACGCCAAAAGTTAGGCTAGCAGATGTGCCGATATAGCCCCTGTTCAGAAAATTCGTTACTACTCCACTAGGAGACTGAATATCTACCGCTATTCCCGACGATGGATCATTTCTAACGGTAACGCCACCATTGACAGTAAGGGACGGAACTGATGCATCAACAACGAGGCCGTCGCAACTTGCGCTGGGACTGGTATTGGGTGCGCAGGCGGCGAAACTTGAATTGGCTGCAGCAGTACCCAAAGCCAATATGGCAAGATTAAAAATAATATTTTTTTGTTTTAGTTTTTTCATAAATCAATCATTCATTTTTATATACATTAACCGTTCCGCCACAAGCAGCAAAACACTGCCTATAGGATTCATCGCAGTTCCAGTAATTTGGATTTGCCGAGCAGTACTGCGGATTTGGGTTGCACTTCTTGACATCATCGTGGCTTTGCGCACGATTGACGCAGGCTTGATAGCTGTAACTATTCTGCTGATGGCAAGAATTCATATTTGTCTGTGCTTGAGCCTGGGCGCCGTTGTAACAAACATTCTTAGTGCTCATGCAATGAACGGCGCAAGTTTTTCCGCTTTCAGTGGGCGGTGCAATGTATTCATATCGGTAAGTGGTGCAAGAGCTGATACAGAGAATTGCAGATACAGATAGGAGAAGTGACTTAAAATTCATACAGAAATCATTATTGAAAGTATTGGTATTTTATATGCTTAAAGCCCTTATCGCCCTATTTTTGTACATTTCCATGCCTGTTAGTGCTGTTGAGAAGCCTGAAGGTGCGGTTTATTGCCATGGCAAGACTGTTGTTGAATATCGACTAGTCAATCCCGGGCAAAATGGCACCGCGTCCGATGTTGATCTAACTGTAAACGGCAAGACCTCTCGCTACATGACCTCTTATTCTTGGTTTGGCTCAAACCAACCTACCCCGAAGAAATTTCAGTTCGCCATTCTGGGTGAAAAACAGTTTGATCCACTTTTAATATTTGATACTTATCTTGTGGATGCCAAGAAGCGCAAGTACACTAAATGTAATTAAGCAATTAAAAAATTACTGCTGATACAAAAAGCCACCCGAGGGTGGCTTTTCTTTTAATCACTGTCGACTATTTTGAGTAGTTGAGCTGCTATGGGCGAACGTATAGATCTTTGCCATTCTTAACAGTCTTCACAACTTGAATGTCTTTAATTTCCATTGGGTCGACTTTCAATGGATTGCGATCGAGCTGCACCATATCAGCCAACTTGCCAGCAGTAAGACTGCCCTTTGAAGCCTCTTCTTTGTACTGATAGGCGGTAACAGAGGTAAAGCCTCGCAGAGCTGTGTATGGATCAATACGCTGATCAGGGCCTAAAGTACTTCCTCCATAGGTTTTGCGATTAACGGAAGTCCACACGGTAAACAATGCACTCGGGCCAGAAGATGGTGTGTCGTTATGCAGACCAAATTGCATGCCTTTTGTTTTAGCTAAATTGAGCGGAACCATATTGCTGGCCCTCTCATCCCCGAGAATCTGTCGATACACATCGCCATACATCCAAATGTGATTAGCCATAAATTGAGGAAGAATCTTATTGGTCTTGTATTGATCTAGCTGATCATCACGAACAAAGAATGAATGTGAAATTACTGATCTACGGTCCTCAGTAACGCCTGTTTCTTGGATTGCTTTGGCAATTCCAGAGAGCGTCATATCAATACCGGCGTCTCCATTGGAGTAGCCGAAGTACTGGATATTTTTTTCATAAGCTAACTTGGCATATTTATCCACCAAGGCCTGCGAGGCAACAGCCATGCCGCGCCAATCTTTTGGGAACCCTGTTGTATCGCTATAAGGTTTAGTGAAATAGGCCAAACGCAATTGCGGCGCACCATCTGTTGAGACCAGTACACCAGCAACCTTAAAACCACCATCGCCTTTGGTGTAAATGCCAAATGGGTAGTTTTGGTTAGTCGCGAGCAATTGATCAACCACATCATTGGTAGGTAATGCAATCAGGTCTAAGCTGATCACATTACGATCAACTGCTTGGCGCATATTGCTTATATCTTGAACCGTAGATTCGTAGCTTTGCGCAGTGGTGTAACCATTGGAGGCGTAGATCTTTTCAGCCTTGCGATACGTTTCCATCGTTAAGTCGCGAGAATACTTACCAAATACCTTCGCTGTTGCATCTATATTGGGATTACCAATGAGTTCGCCGGTAAGCTTTCCAGTTTTTGGATCCACAGGCAGCATGCCTTGCGTCACCTTGGTATCTTTTGTGATCCCCAGCTTCTTTAGGCCCGCAGTATTCACAATCCCCGTCAAAGTAGAAATGTTATTAATAAATACTGGCTGATTCGGAAAGGCTGCATCTAACTGCGCAATGGTTAAAGGTCCATCCGTCAGAAAAGCGTCTGCATACTCTGATCCAATAATCCAACCATTAAATGGACGAGCCTCATTCTTCAAGCGGCTGATGAGCTCCTGGGTTGTATGGGGTGGCTTGTTTGAAAAATAACCTAGATTCACGCTGAGGGTATTCTGAGCAATCAAAGTAAAGTGCCCCCAGGCATCGATAAAGCCTGGCAATAAGGTTTGACCTTTTAAGTCATTCATCACCGCATTGGCGCCAGCCTCATTTAAAGCCTCTTTCATATTGCCAGCGTAAGCAATCTTCTTGCCCTTCACCACGACAGCCTCAACATACTGAGGCTTATCACCTTCCATGGTCAGTATGTCGCCATTGAAATAGACGCTTGCAGTATCTGCAAATGCTTGGGTAGCAAGCAAAAGAAAGGATGCGGCAAATATATTTTTTAAGATTTTCATATATGAGTTGCTTTTAAAGGATGGGGCACCAGATTGGGTGATAAATCGATCATACCAAACGATATAAACCTGCCTCATTAGTACAAAAGCCACCCTGAGGTGGCTTTTGATTTAGGCAATCCAGTGGTGATAATTACTCATCCCAAGGAAATCTAGCGCGCGATAACTCTTCCATGATTTCTCGCTTACTGCGACCAGCCCTTCTGGGATGACTAGAGTCCTGTTTATTTTCAATCTCTTCATCAGAGGGGGCTTCTTTTGCTACGTCCTGAAGTCCTTCTTTGTTATCAGGCTCTGTATTGAATTGATTGGTCATATGAAATGATGCAACATTGAACGAGTTGTCAAATTAATTCAGAGATTTCAATCAAGTTCTGATCTGGATCCCGGACATACACCGAGTTAATCTTTTGTGTAGCACCAGTACGAATGACTGGACCTTCAATTATTGGCCAATTTTCTGCTTTCAGCTTTTCAATTACTTGCTCCAAGGGGTGATCAGCAATAAAGCAAAGATCCAGCGATCCCGGAGTCGGAATATCCGCCTTAGGCTCAAACTCTTTGCCTTTGATGTGTAAGTTGATCTTTTGATTGCCGAACTTAAAAGCCTTGCGCTCAACTGGCGGCGTACCACCAATAAACGATTCCAACTTCATGCCGAGTACGCGCGTATAGAAATCAACACACTCCCCTTCTTTTGCGGTTGTGAGAACTAAATGATCTAAATGGTCAATCATGATGGATCCTTGTTATTGAGCGCGACGTAATTCATCTACGTAACTTGGCTCAGGGTGCAATGTGTAAGTACTACCAGCCTTAGCAACTTGACCGGGGACTTCATGACCTACGATCTGTGGCAATTCTTTGGCAAGTTGCAATAACTTGGGAATATTCATGCCGGTGTCGTAACCCATAGCATCAAGCATATGAATAGCATCTTCACTAGAGATATTGCCACTTGCTCCAGGTGCGTATGGACATCCCCCTAGACCGCCTAGAGAGCCATCAAAGCGAACGATGCCCGATTGCACAGCGGCCAGCACATTCGCCAAGCCCATCCCTCTCGTGTTATGAAAGTGCAATGTCAACTGCAGGTTAGGGAGGCGTTTTTGCAAAGACTCAGACATCTTTTTAACTTGATCTGGATTAGCCATACCTGTTGTATCGCAAATGGTGAGACCTCTCACACCTAAATCAGCAAAGCGTTGCGCAAAGCTTTCTACAACCGTTTGGGGAACTTCACCCTCCATTGGACAACCGAAGCAGGTGGAGAGCGAAACATTGATTGGTGTTCTACCATCAACAAACTTAATTACTTCAGCCAATCCGGCAAAGCTCTTCTCTCTACCCATTCGCAAGTTAGCTAAGTTATGCGTCTCTGATGTCGACATCACGAGATTAAATTCATCCGCCTTCGATTCGAATGCGCGCTCTGCGCCTCTTAAATTAGGGACCAGTACGGTGTACTCCACCCCAGGCACACGTTTAATCCTACCCATTACCTCTTCAGCATCTCGCAGCATGGGGATCGATTTAGGCGAAGTAAAGGAGGTCACCTCGATCTTGGCAAAGCCACATTCACTAAGCTCATCGACCAATTTAACTTTGTCATCGGTCGGAATAAAGTTCGGCTCGATCTGAAAGCCATCTCTAGTTACTACGTCGTTGAAATAAATTCTGGTCATGGGGTTCTCTTCTTTTTTCTTTGCTTCTATATTTATTTAGTAAACGCAATCCCGCGCTCTTTTAAGGATGCGACTTGCTCATCACTTAAGCCAATGCTCTTCAAGATCTCATCCGTGTTCTGCCCTATATCTGGGGCAAGCGTCTTAATAGATCCTGGCGTGCGAGATAGCTTTGGAATTACACCAGGCACATCCACCTTGCCCCCATCTTTCATTTGAATGGTCTGAATATTTTCTCTAGCCTTGTAGTGAGGATCGCTAGCGATATCAGCAACGGTATAAATACGGCCTGCTGGCACGGCTACTGAGTCCAATACTTCCAAAGCTTTGCTTGTGCTAACTGTTTTAGTCCACTCGCCAATCGCTTGATCCAGTTCAGTAACTCGCTTCACGCGACCATCGTTATTTTCTAGTTGGGGATCACTACCTAAGTCATCGCGCCCGATGACAGTCATCAAGCGTTTGAAAATGCTATCCCCATTACCTGCAACCAATACATAACCACCATCGGCGCACTGATAGGCATTGGTTGGCGCAATGCCAGGCAAGGCACTGCCGGCCGCTTGGCGCACTTCACCAAATGCACTGTATTCAGGGAGTAGGCTTTCCATGCAATTGAATACCGCCTCATACAGAGCAATATCAATGATCTGACCTTTACCGCTGTTATGTCGCTCTTGTAGTGCCAACAAAATCCCGATCACCCCATGCAAAGATGCTAAGGTGTCGCCAATACTGATGCCCACGCGTACCGGCACTCTGCCAGGCTCTGCAGTGAGATGACGTAAACCACCCATAGCCTCAGCAACCACACCAAATCCAGGCTTATCCCTGTAAGGGCCAGTCTGACCATATCCACTGATACGCAAAACAATTAATCTAGGATTGAGCTCAAGTAATTTTTCTGGATCAAGGCCCCATCCCTCTAATGTGCCAGGACGAAAATTTTCTATTAATACGTCAGCCTCCTTAACCAGAGTCCTAACAATCTCCTGAGCCTCAGGATTTTTTAAATCCAAAGAGAGTGAACGTTTATTACGGGACTGTACTTGCCACCAAATAGAAGTGCCGTCTTTTAAGAGTCGCCACTTACGTAAAGCATCGCCAACTTTAGGCGGCTCGATCTTAATGACATCGGCTCCAAAGTCTGCCAATGTTTTAGCGGCAAATGGCCCAGCAATGAGTTGCCCCATTTCCACGACTTTTAACTTTGATAACGGCTCCATTGCATCCTTTGAAATCGGTTTTTCATCAAATTACCCTTCTTGATCAGGTCTGAAAATTGCTATTTCGAGGGCTATCCTTCTCATTTTGCGAAGGTGTGGGTAGAATGACCCCATGAAATCCCCGCTAAACCCCGCCAGAGTTGACTTTGTTACTCTCAAGCTATTTTGCGCCATTGTCCAATCGGGCAGCATTACCAAGGGTGCAAATGAGTGCAACCTAGCCCTATCGGCTGCCAGTAGGCGAATTTCTGAGTTTGAGGAAACCGTGGGTATGGCGCTCCTCGACCGCTCTGTTAAAGGCGTCACGCTAACCCACGCTGGTCACGCAGTCATGCAACATGCTCTCCGTTTGTTTCAGGGCTTTGAACAACTCAGCAACGAATTAAGTGAGTACTCCAAGGGGGTCAAAGGTCATGTAAGACTCTGGGCCAATATGTCAGCTTTAACAGAATTTCTACCATCAGCATTAGCCAGTTTTTTAATGAGCTATCCAGAAATACAGGTTGAAGTAGAGGAGCAGCTTAGTGGCGATATCGTGAGAGCACTTATGGATGGCATTGCTGATATTGGCGTGTTTGCCGAAGGCCCTATTACCACCGGCCTAGATACACGCATTATGGGCAGAGATCAGTTAGTGATTGCTTGTAGCAAAGATCATCCTTTAAGCAAGAGAAAAAGTATTTCATTTGAAGAATGTCTTCAATATGATTTTGTGGGACTCAATAGAGGAAGCTCTCTTCTCGAACTCACCTCACGCAGCGCTGAGAAACTCGGCAAGCCAATGAGTTTACGCATTCAGGTGCGAAGCTACGATGCGATGTGCCAGATGATTGCTGTGAATTTAGGTGTTGGCGTCTTGCCTATTCAAGCTTGTGCCGCACAAATTAAGGCGCTGGGATTAAAAGCGATTGCACTCGAAGATGCCTGGACAAAGCGCAATCTACTAGTAGCAACTAAGGCGGGAATCAATCACTCCCCAGCCAGCACTCTTCTTAGTCAACATTTATTAGCCAGATGATTTAGCAATAAAAAATGCTTTAGGTACTTCAGTACACCACACCACCCCATCACCCATTTGCCCTGTCTGACATACGGTGACGATTCTATCCATCAGGACTTCAGCAATTTCATCATTGCAAACGATCTCCACCCTTACTTTTGACGAGTAGTCCGTAAGCTCATCTTTGATATTAGCTTTGCTCGTTTTAGATGGAGCGCTACAGCCCTCCACCTTAGCTACGGTCATCCCCGGAAATCCTGGAGTCTCCATTAAGGCTGTTCGCAGAGCGGGTAATTTATTGGGGCGTATCACTGCCTTCACTTCCATCATGCTTCCACCTCTTTGTCTTCAAACCATCTATATAGAACGGGTAACACTAATAAAGTGAGTGCTGTTGAGGTAATCAAGCCTGCAATCACTACAGCTGCTAATGGGCGAGTCACTTCAGATCCCGGACCACCAGAGAACAACATCGGAACGAGTGCCAGCATCGCTACGGATGCCGTCATCATCACAGGCCTAAATCGATGATGGCAGCCATTCAGCAAGGCATCTTCCATGCTGTAGCCATCTTCACGTAATTGCTTAATGAAGGAGATCAACACCACTCCATTGAGCACAGCGATACCCCACAAGTTAATAAATCCTACTGCCGCTGGTACCGACAAGTACTCGCCAGTGATGAACAAACCAAACACTCCACCAATCGAAGCAAATGGCAGAACCAAAATAATGAGGCCTGCTAAGCGGATTGACTTGAACAACATAAACAACAGGAAGAATATCGCCAGAACAGTCAATGGAATGATGATCATCAAGCGTGCCATCGCTCTTTGCATATTTTCAAACTGACCGCCCCACTGCAAGGTATAGCCTTGGGGTAATTCCACATTCTTGGCAATCAGCTCTTGGGCTTCTTTTACAAAACCACCCAGGTCGCGTCCTTCTACGTTTACGCCAACGACTAAGCGACGCTTACCAGACTCTCTTGAGATTTGCGCAGGACCTTCTACTAAAGAAATTTCAGCCAAGTCACGCATGAGCACTTGGGCACCATCTGGTGAGTGCAGAATAATATTTTCAATAGCATCGATATTGTTTCTGTAGGGGCTTGGATAACGAAGCACCAACGGGAAGCGGCGCTCTCCCTCATAGATGGTGCTGGCTTGTTTACCACCGATAGCAGTTTCAATAACTTCATTGACATCAGAAACATTGATGCCATAGCGGGCAATCGCATCACGATCGATTTTGATATTCAGATAGTTCTGACCAGAGGCCTGCTCAATACGCAAATCATTGCTACCTTTCATCTTGGTCAAAATCTGACCAATTTGGGAGCCGAGCTTTTGCAGCATAGCCAGATCATCGCCAAAGATTTTGACTGCCACTTGTGAGCGCACACCAGAAACCATCTCATCCACCCTAGCGGCAATCGGCTGCGAGATTGCCAGTTCAATTCCAGGTAAGGTTTTGAGCTTTTCACGGATCTGTTGCGCAATCTCTTCCTGACTCAGACTTCTATCGCCCAAAGGCTTCAGTGTCACAATCGGATCTGACTCATTTGGCTGCCCTGGATCTGCTGGTGATTCACCTTTACCCAGACGGGAGACTGCCATCTCCACACCCGGAATAGTCATGATCCGCTTAATCGCTTCAAACTCCAGTTTGATAGATTCATCTAGAGAAATATTAGGGGCACGCACAATCACTGGAGTGATGGATCCTTCTTGCATCACCGGAATAAATGCCTTGCCTAGCAACACAAAGCCAATCAAGCTAATACCCAAGGCAATGATGGCGCGCTTGACTACCAATTTAGGATTGGCCAAGCTCCAATGCAACCAGCGCTCGTAGGGAGCACGCATTTTTTTGACTATCTTGGTGTCATCCTCGCCGCCACCCTTGAGGATGTATGAGCATAAGACTGGTGACAAGGTAAATGACAGAATCAATGAGATGGTTAAGGCAATAGCAATCGTAATTGCCATCGGCGCAAACATCTTGCCCTCCATGCCTTCCAATGAGAGTAGTGGCATGAAGACCAAAATGATGATGCCCACACCAAAAAGCACTGGCTTACCGACTTCAGATGCGGCTTCTAAGATGATCCTATTTTTAGACTCGCCAGATTTGAGCCGTTCGCCCAATTTAGCAAAGGTGTTCTCCACTACCACTACAGAACCATCCACCATAATCCCGATCGCAATCGCAAGACCGCCCAGGGACATGAGGTTTGCTGAAATGCCATAGCGATTCATGACCAAGAAAGTAAGCAACGGCGTGAGGAGCAGCGTAGCAACCACAATCAGGGATGAGCGTACATCCCCCAAGAAGAGGAAGAGCAAAATAATGACGAGAATGACACCTTCGATCAGCACCTTCGCCACATTAAACATTGCAGCATTGACTAAATCAGTACGGTCATAGAAAGGCACAATCTGTAAACCATCAGGCAGTAGCTTGCCTTCATTAATTTCTGCAACCTTGAGCTTGATGCGGTTGACTACTTCACGTGCATTACCACCACGAATCATCTGAATGATGCCGGCCACACTTTCTGTATAGCCATTCTTAATAGCGGCGCCCTGACGAATCTCGCTACCCATCGTGACCTCGGCTACGTTCTTCACATATACCGGAATACCCTTCACTTCTTTTAGGATGATCTTGCCAATGTCTTCTGGCTTAGTAATTAAACCCAAACCACGAATCAGATAGCGCTCTGAATAGGTTGGTAGTTGTCCGCCTCCAGAGTTGGCATTATTTCTGGCTAGCGCTTGATAGACTTCATGCAAGCTAATTTGATAATGGCGCAAACGCTCGGGGTTCACTAAAACTTGATACTCCCTTGCATAGCCACCTTGTGTATTAATTTCAGCAACACCGGGGATAGAGCGTAACATCGGGCGCACAATCCAATCTTGTACTGCGCGGCGATCAGAAAGCTCATCAACAGTGAGCTCGCGATGACGATCAGATGGGTGGTCAAGCGTATATTGATACACCTCACCTAAGCCTGTAGATGGCGGGGCTAATACTGGGGTGATACCTACCGGCATCTTCGAGGCAACTTCAATCAGCCTTTCTGTCACCAATTGGCGCGCAAAGTAAATATCGGTTTTCTCGGTAAATACCAAAGTAATCACTGAGATGCCATTGCGGTTTAGCGAGCGCATCTCGGTTAAACCCGGCAAGCCTGTCATCCCCAGCTCAATTGGGATAGTGACAAAACGCTCAACCTCTTCGGGAGACTTACCAGGAGCTTCTGCAGCAACCTGCACTTGTACGTTGGTGACATCCGGAAACGCATCAACAGATAATCGTTTGGTAGCTAATAGTCCAGCAACGAGCAATACGATGGCAATAATGACCACCAATAGGCGTTGCTGCAGCGAGAGGCGGACGATTCTTTCAATCATTTGGCTTATTCACCACTTATCCGCCACTTAACTGACGCTTACGTTCAGTATTTAAGTGATATGCGCCTTCAGTAGCAATCTCTTGCCCCTCTTTTAGGCCTGATATCACGGGACGGAAGCCTTTACCTTCTGGACCCAGCTTGACTGGCACCATGCGATACGTATCGTCATCTAATCGAATGAAGACGTGATCATGATTGTCCTCTCGCACAATGGCGCCAAGTGGTACTACTAATTTATCCACTGGCTGACTCTCGATTAGCATGGTTGCCAACATGCCCGGTTTAATTTCACCCTCTTTATTAGCCAACTCCATACGCACTACTACAGTACGGGTCTGTGGATTCACAATCGAATCTACATGAGCAACCACGCCTTCTATTTCTTGATTTCGTAGAGCGGGAATGATGAGTGAAGCTTTTTGCCCCTTATGCATCAGATAAGAATTACTTTCCGGAACTTCTGAGATTGCCCAAAGCGTACTGAGGTCTGCCACCGTAAACAATGCATCAGCAGGCTGAACCACCTGGCCCTTGTTAATCTTGCGCTCGACAATTTCACCAGGAATGGTGGCAATCACATTGTTAATAGATTCAATCACGCCAGACTTGGCAAGGCGGTCGATACTAGTCTGATCCATGCCCTGCACTCGGAGTTGATCGTTCGCAGCACGAAACTCTGCTTTAGCGCTACTTGCCTCAGCTTCACGTCTTTGTAATTCTGCTAAAGCAATCACATCCTCTTTATATAGAATCTTCGCGCGATTAGCGGCTTGATCGGCCAACTGACTTGCACTCTTGGCTTTTAAATAAGCTAACTGTGATTGGGTTAATTCAGTAGAGGTAATCTTGGCCAATACATCGCCCTGCTTCACCATCTGACCAGGCACAGCCAAAATATCCGATACGCGTCCAGTCACATTAGCGCCAATACGAGATAAATAAAGCTCATTGAAATCAATTCGGCCTGAAGCACGAAGCTCCTCCACAAATGGAGAGACTTGCGCTTTGCCATCAGCAATCATCTTATGCAAATCTTCATTCACCACGACCACATTGGGATCTTGTACGGATTTTATGGTGGGGCTTCTATCAAACACATTGAAGTAATTCAGAATAATGATGAAGGCGCAGAACCAAGGCAGATAGAACGCGCCCTTCTTAAACCAAGGAGGCGTTTTGTCATAGTTGGTCGTTACTACAGGCGCATGCCCAGCAACCCATTGATGAGCCTGTTCATATAGCTGAGTTTGAGTTTGAAAAACTTGGCCTACTAATTCCTTTTTATGGAATCTGATCTTTCGAACCAAAAAGGTTTTCCAGACTTTTACCTTTTTCAGAAGTTTAGTTAATTCTTGGTTCATTGCATTCCACTTTCTATCTTCGCAAGCCATTCAGGGCTCGCTCTCAATCTTTGAATCTCAGTCACCACAGAAGCCAAATCAAATCTCGCTCTAATTAAATCATTTCGAGCGGCTCGGAAAGTTCTTTGTGCATCTAAGTACTCCAGCATGCCGCGCTCACCGTAGCGATAAGATACTTCTGCAATCCGCTGCGCACTAGCCGCCAATTGCACCACCTCCTGGCTTAGTACTTTTACTTGATAGCTCGTCATTTGATAAAGCTTATAAGCTGTTTCTATCTGCTGATCCAGGGTTTGACTTTGCGCATTGAATTGATTCTTAGCTTTAGATGCATTTGCTTCTGCCTCAGCTACTTGGCCACCTCTAAAATCCCAAATCGGAATGCTCACCTGTAAGCCATAAAGACGATCAGTGAAGTTTGGATCGTTATATTGCGAGGCTTTAAATGCTAAGCGCGGTAAACGTGAATTTTTTTCAAAGCTGAGCTTAGATTCAGTAGCCTCTACCTCCGCTTTTGCCTTTTGGAGCTCTGGGCTTTGGGACTGAACCTCATTTAGCAGCACTTGCAATGAAGGCAAGACCTCTACTTTAGGTTGCTCTGCCACCACCGTGAAGTCAGCCGGCAATTGATGGCCGACAACTTGTCGCAATTGACTGCGTGCTTGCTCAACGCGTAACTTACTAGATTCTGAAGCAATCTGCGCATTCAGAAACTCTGTTTGCACACGAATGAGTTCGAAGCGCGCTGTTTCGCCAACGTCATAACGAATTTGCATACGATCACGAATCTGCTTAGTCAAACTCATATCTTCTTCAGCTGCTTTTTGCTCTGCTTCACGGCGCATCAACTCGTAATAGCGTTGCTGCACTCTAGAAATCGTTTCAACCTCGAAGGCAATGCGTGTTGCCTCAGCTGCACGCAAATTGGCTTCCGCAGCATTGACTCTAGGGAAGCGGGTGTATGGCATATCTAATGGCTGAGTAACAGACCATGAAGACACATTACCCACTGTTAGGGGGCCGGTAACAGATCGTTGCTGACCGGTGCTGACCTCGAACTCAGGGTTTGGAATTGCCCTTGCTGTAGATAGCTGTCCTTTAATTGCCTTTGACTGATCTCGCGCAGCTAAGACTTGAGGGCTGGACTCTAAAGAAATGGTGATTAGGTCATTAATCGTGAATGCTGTTTTAGCCTGTGCACTCACATCCGCCATAAAGAAGGCGCCGATAAAAGCAATTGCTAATAAGCGGTACAACGACATACGCCCAACTTGAGAGGTGTCTAAAAGTAAATTATCCAACCACCTGGTCAGAAGAGCAAGAAATCGTCCCTGATTTGGGGCATTAAGGCCCAGTTCAGGATTAGAAGGCATGTTTTTGATAAAGGAAGTCAATATTCAGCCATTTAGTAAAAAGTAAATGGTCTTGCCTTAGAAATTACCCACATACCGGGTTTAAAGACCGTAATGACGATATGTGAGACCCATTGCTGGGCAGGCTACTCCCCGTTTATTAGTCTTATTAGATCACAGATAAGTTACAAAATTACGTATGATTTCAAACATATACCTGTCTAGATAGGCGTCCGTACTTCTGGGCCTTATGAAATGCTTTCTGCATGAGTTTGCAGGCCTTCTTTAAGCCCATCTCCAAAGCAGTACGCCGGTCTCTGGCAGTAATGCTCACCTCGATCTGCCGATTATCAAAGGTTTGTAACTCAATGATGCAATTTTGATTGCAGCTATTTTTTGCCTGTGCCACTACGGAATACTTCACTTTAATTTTGCGCACCAACCAAAAAAGTTTCTTTAGAGAAAACTTCACGCGGTTCTCTGTAAATGTTTTAAATTCCGGTTCAATTTGCTCTTTTGCTTCCAATATGACATCCATCATGCATCTCCTGATTTAGAAAACTACAAATTCAATATAGAGCACAATTTATTCTGAATAAAGCAGATATTTATTGATAATAATTCTGTAAATTGCTGAGTAATAGAACAAAAAAATGCCCTCGTACTGAGGGCAAAAGACTGCCGCAGGATGCAAAACAAACACTAATCAATCACAGCTGCCATTAGAGCGGTGGCTGCTCCAGCACCCAAGGCCGGTATGCCCCAACGCTCCAATGTTGATAATGAGCGCCCAGTGACCACCTCAACAGGAATATCACTTGTTTCAAGTAACTTGGCTGTCGTTGAATTTTCAAATAGACGACTCAAGGTATTTTTCTTAGCAGTTCCAATCACGATCCGATTACAACCTAAACGCTGAGCCTCTTCGCGTAACGCCTCACCCTTATCGCCCGTCACATAGGAGAAGGAAAAACTCACGCCCGCCCTCTCTAAAAACTGGGATGCTGACTGAGCAGCTAGCTTTGCACGCTCTGCTTGCCACTCATTAATAGTTTGCTTGTTTAAAAATTTTCTTATATGTCTGTACAAAGTGGGCTGTACATTACATAAATGAAAATGTGAATGACGGTCTTTGCCATACACATTGACCGCATGTTTCAAGGCCAACAAAGCATTACTTGAATCATCAACTGGAATAAGAACTGTATTCATGACTTCACCTCCTAGGATATGAGACTGCTCTTTCGGCAGCACTTGAGATACAACAGGCTCTACTTCAGCCGGCAAAATTGTCTCCTCCATTGCCAGCCTGCTTCTGATAAAACCACCAAACAAAACACCGAGAATGACGAGCGCTTGAATTGCGTAGTCAACAATAGGATTCTGAAACACTGGGATCTCACGGATAAAGGGCTCAGAGACCATCATCTTGGCAGCCGTCCAAGCCAGCACGCCTGCGCCTAAGTAAGTAATGGATGGGTAGCGCTCAACTAATTTCAGAATTTGAGTTGAGCCCCAAATCACGACAGGAATACTAACGAGTAGACCCATAACTACCAGGACGTAGCTTCCGTGCGAGGCGCCAGCCACTGCCAAAACATTATCTAAACCCATGACTGCATCTGCAATCACGATAGTCTTCATTGCGCCCCAGAAACTAGTAGATGCGCTGGAATGACTGCCATCCTCATCTTTGGCAGGTGCTAGTAATTTGTATGCAATCCATACCAGGAGTAGTCCACCGATTAACATCAAACCTGGGACCTTTAGCAAATACACTACTACCAGTGTCATTGCGCTTCTTACCGCAATCGCTCCTACTGCACCCCAGACAATTGCTTTCTTTTGAAGATGCGCCGGTAAATTTCTGGCTGCCATTGCAATAACAATGGCGTTATCGCCAGCCAAAACCAAATCAATCACCACAATCGCAAGTAGTGCCGAAAAAAACTCAGGACTAAATAGTTCCAATTGAATAACCTCTATCTATAAAAATTAAACCTGAAGCACATGAATGCCATGGCTTTCTATGGGGTTAATTTAGGCGGATTTGTGTTTAGCTAAAAGCAGATATATATTGATAATAATTTCGTAAAAAGCTGAATATGACCAATACCTATAACTATCGCCATCTCTATTACTTCTGGGTTGTAGCCAAGGAGGGCAGCATGTCTAAAGCGGCAGAACGCCTAGATATGGCTATTCAAACCATTAGCGCCCAAGTGCATGAATTAGAAAAATCACTTGGATACCTGCTTTTTAAACCCGCCGGAAGAGGGATTGCCCTCACTGAATCTGGTTTTGCAGCTCTAGAGATTGCCGATCAAATTTTCTCTATTGGAGAGAAACTTCCAGAAGCTGTACGTGATGCTGCGAAGTCTCCTAAAACCAAAATTACTATAGGCGTTTCTGATGGTCTTCCTAAACTCGTGACTAGGCAATTACTAGAGCCCGTCATAAAACATAAAGATGTCCAATTGATTGCCCACGAAGGTGAGTTCGATGATTTATTGGCAGACCTCGCTTTGCATCGCCTAGATATCGTATTGGCTGACCGCCCTGCACCCAGCAATAAAAATCTCAATGTGTATAGCGAAGAGTTAACCAAAACTGAGATCGCATGGTACGCGCCAAAGCAACTCTTAAAGAAAGTAAAGGGGAAGTTCCCAGAATGCATCAAAGATATCCCTATTCTGCTTCCTACCTCACACTCCACCGTGCGCCCTTTAATAGACCAGTGGCTTAGAAAGAATGACATTATCCCCAATATTGTTGGGGAGTTTGAAGATAGCGCCTTACTCAAAACATTTGCCGCTAGTGGCTTGGGAATCTTTCCTGCCGGCAAGTTAATAGAACAAGATTTGAAAGACACCTATGGCATTGAGCTGCTAGGGGTTTGCAATGAAATATATGAATACTTCTATGCGATACGTTCAGAGAAGAAAATACAGCACCCACTTGTGCAGGCAATTATTAAGCAATAGAGAATCTATATACCCATAAAGTCTGGGGATAAGAATTAATCCTTAGCAAGACATAGAATGCACTTATGACCAATTTTCTTGACCCTGCCATACTGTTTTTTATCTTTGGGGTATTTGCAGGATCAGTTAAATCTAACTTAGAAATTCCTCCGCAAATTTCTCGGTTTCTATCGCTCTATTTGTTAATGGCTTTAGGACTGAAGGGTGGGTTTGCACTGCATAAGTCCGGATTCACAAGTGAAATTGCGTTCTCTCTAGGATTGGCAGTATTTCTTGCTACCATCATTCCCATTATTGGGTACTGGATTCTACGAAGAAAATTGAGTGCTTTTGATGCCGCAGCAATTGCAGCAACCTATGGTTCAGTGAGCGCTGTTACCTTTATTACCGCCACACAATACTTAGATCAATTCAATATTGGCTATGGTGGTCACATGGCAGCTGCAATGGCGCTCATGGAGTCGCCCGCAATCATTCTGGCAATCGTGCTTGCTAATAAAGCAAGGGCATCCATGGCGCCGAACCCAGCCTCTAAGCAAGAGCCAGCAGGCATTGCCAAGATACTGCATGAGTCATTCACCGACGGAGCACAACTTTTATTACTGGGATCTATGGCAGTCGCACTCATTAGCGGCGACTCGGGGCAAAAACTCATGGCGCCCTTTTCCATTGATTTATTTAAAGGGATGCTGGCCTTTTTCCTACTAGATATGGGGTTGATGGCAGCAAGAAACTTCAAAGGTTTAAAAGGTAAGCCGCCGATTACTTTGCTATACGCTATTGGATCACCGCTATCACATGCACTATTAGCGCTGCTACTCTGCAAATTGATTGGTCTACCTCTAGGCAACACCATTTTACTGATGGTACTTGCCTCTAGCGCATCTTATATTGCAGTCCCGGCCGTATTGCGTCATGCGCTACCAGAAGTAAATCCCGCTCTATACATGGGAATGTCTCTGGGAATCACATTCCCGTTCAATATCATCTTAGGCATTCCGCTGTACACCTTAATAGCAAAACAATTTCTGTAGAAATTCACTATTCATCAATTCTCAAGAAAATGGGTATCTTCTCCAATCGATCTGTGAGCTTGTTAACCAAGCATGGGAAAGAGAAAGTCATTGCTGAAGTGCTAAATGCACAAGTTGGATGTCGATTGCAACAAACAGATGCATACGATACCGATCTGTTAGGCACCTTTACGCAAGAGACCCCGAGGTATGGCACTCAATTAGATGCCGTACGCAAGAAAGCGTTGATTGGAATAGACCTTCTGAAGCTTGACTTGGGGCTTGCCAGCGAAGGAGCGTTTATAAATGATCCTTATTCCGGAATGATTCCCTGGAACAATGAATTACTAGTCTTAATAGATCAAAAACATCAACTAGAAATTGCCGGATTTTCTAGTACCCCAGCACAAAACGATAACGCATACCTTAGTCACTGGGAAGAGTTAAGGAAATTTGCTGATAGCGCACTCTTTCCATCGCACTATTTGGTGATTAAACCTACGGATGAGTATCACCCGCAGTCTAAAAAAGGTATTAAAGATCTCCCTGAACTAAAAGAAGCATTTGAATGGGCTAAAGGCCTATCTTCAAAAGGCATTGTTTATACAGAAAATGATTTACGGGCATTTGCCAATCCAACCAGAATGGAGAATATCCGCAAAGCTGCGATTGATCTTGCCAACAAGATGAATTCTGTATGCCCTCAATGCCAAACACCTGGCTTTTGGATTAAAGGTGTGAAGCGTGGCTTACCCTGCAACGCCTGTGGGCTAGCAACCGATCAAGAGATCGCCAAGATCTGGGGCTGCCTCAAATGCAATCATGAGCTGACCGAAGGAATGAAAGTATTCAAGCTTGCAGATCCATCAAAGTGCCATCACTGCAATCCCTAGAGCTTACTGCGCAGCTTCTATCAGGCTAATCCAGCCAAACTGGATGCTTTTGCATCACTGAATTAAATAAATCAGATTCAAGATGTTGAGTGAGCCAAGCTTTAACTGCGGGTATGGGTAGCTGATCAAACTTTTGGAGATCTACCATTGAAAACTGCCTAATAAATGGAAAGATGGCAATATCTATCCAAGACATCTGATTACCCATTAAGTATTGAGAGCTTTGCAGGGCCGCTTCCATCGGCAACAACATCCATTCCATGGCTTCATGAAGAGCTGCTTCTTGATCCAACCCTGGAAAACGATTGGGATATTTATATTGATCCAGCAGAAGTTTAAATGGGCCATCATTTTTATCAATCCAAGCCTGGGCAATAGCATCATCCACATTTTTCCAACCGTTCGGATCAGATTGCTCTATTGCCCAACGCATAATGTCTAGGCTTTGATCAAGGACTGTACTCCCTATACAAAGAACGGGGACGGTTCCCTTGGGCGACACCGCTAGCATTGATTTAGGCTTATTACGTAACTCAATCTCGCGATGCTCAACGTCAATGCCGGCATACTTCAGGGCCATACGAGCCCTCATTGCATAGGGGCACCGGCGATAAGAAAACAAAATCGGCTTCAACTGATTGCTTATCCTTAATGAAAACTAATAATTCACTCTTTGCCAGCCACTAGGGCAAGCTTGTGTTTGCGGATAGTAAAGTCCATTCTCGGGGCAATATGCTGCTGTTTGAGGTTGTGGAGGATAAACATATTGAGGGCCATAATAAACTGGGGCCGGCCTGTAATACGCATGTGCCACAGCCACTCCTGCAACGGCACCGACTGCGAATGGTGCCCAGCCTCCGCGCCAGCCACCACCATGACCACCGTAATAACCGCCTCTCCAACCATGGGCATTAGCTGATGTAGCCAGACCAGCAAGTATTACCCCTGTAAGCAGGCAAACCAGAACCTTCTTCATATAGACCTCCCAGTCATTAAGGAACTGCGTCCTTTCTTACACAACGGGTTAGGTTTATGGCGAGTTGACACCTTTAATTAAATACTTTTGAGCTATACCTTAGGGTGTCTTTTTGCTTCTACACGCGTCTGAGCAATATTTGATTGATTCCCAGTTTTTTGCCCAGGACTTTCTCCAGGTCATTTCTTTTTTACAGACCACGCAGATCTTACTTGGCAGAAAACTTTTATTACCCTTAAAAGATGTCTTCGTCATAATTACTTAAAGCGTATCGAGGTGACTTAAAAGATGTTTAGCATGCAATGTAATTTCTTTTTGATCGTCATCACTGATTCTTTTGAGGTTAGCAGTCATCAAGCGAGTTCTTGGGCTGGCTTCGAATTGATCGCGATGCTTGATTAAGAAATTCCAATACAAAGTCGTCATAGGACAAGCCTCATCCCCAAAACGTACCTCAGGCTTGTATTTGCAAGAGCCACAATAGTTACTCATGCGCTTGATATAGGCGCCGCTGGCGATATAGGGCTTACTAGTAAATCTACCGCCATTCGCAAATAAAGCCATACCGGCCGTGTTTGGCAACTCAACCCACTCAATCGCATCTACATAGATTGCCAAATACCACTCACATACTTCCTGCGGCAGAATTTCTGCTAGAAGCGCAAAGTTACCCGTCACCATTAAGCGCTGGATATGATGGGCATAGCCATATTGCAGTGTTTGACCAATCGCATCCTTCATACAAGCCATTTGGGTCTGCCCAGTCCAATACCATTTGGGCAATGAATTCTGGTGCTCGTAATAGTTGTCTTTCGCCATCTGAGGCATATCGAGGTAATACATACCTCTTACGAATTCACGCCATCCTAAGATCTGACGAATGAAGCCCTCGATTGTGGAAAGATCTAGAGAATCTTTCTTCCAAGCAACAACGACTGCATTGATAACTTCACGGGGATTGAGTAATTTGAGGTTAAGAGAACTAGAAAGAATGGAGTGCCATCCAAATGGAGTGTCGGTCCACATCGCATCTTGATAAACGCCAAAGTTTCTTAAGCGATACTCAACAAAATATTCAAGTGCTTGGACTGCCTGCTCTCTAGTGACTGGCCAATTAAATGATTCCAAGGACCCAGGATGGTCTGGGTAAGCCTTCTTAACAAAGTCTATTACCTCTTGTGTAATCGCGTCCACTTCAAATGAAGCAGGGGCATCAATGAGGCCAGGACCTTTTTTCGGATAGGGTTTACGGTTATCTTGATCAAAGTTCCATTGGCCACCATCGGGATTGCCCTCGCGATCCACCAAGATATTGTGTCGCTTACGCATTAAGCGGTAGAAATACTCTAGGCGCAGTTCTTTCTTATTGGCGGTCCACTCAACAAACTCTTGGCGGGTGCAATAAAAATGATCATCCTCACGCATCTCTAGCTCAATATTGAGCTCTTTTGCCATCCCCTCAATCGCCTGCTTGAGGCGCCACTCTCCTGGCTCGATACAAACCAAGTGCTTAACTTTCTTTTGCAGAATTTGCGCCTTAAGAGTCTCAACAAGCGGTAGTGGAGAATTTTTAATATAAGTCAGCGGGTAATTTAGCTTTTCCAGCTCTACTGCGAAGTGGCGCATCGCAGAAAGAAATAAAGCGATCTTGGCTTTATGAGTCCAAACATATTGCGCCTCATTAGCAGACTCAATCATGATGACTTCATCCGCTTTGGGATTAAAGTCTCGCAAACCAGAGCTCTTCAAGTCAAGCTGATCACCAAGTATCAGGATAAGTCGATCAGACTGCTTCATTTATTTTTATATTGTGTTGGACAGTAGGCGCGGGTAACGTCATCACTACGTAAGGCGCTGTGTTTTGTAGCACGTCCAGTAACCCTCTTTCGCCAGAGCTCAAAAGAGCTACGTTTCAATTCTTTGCGCATAATGGCAATGACTTGGGGCTCACCCAAACCGAAGGTTTTCTCAATCGCATCAAAAGGTGTTCGATCTTCCCAAGCCATTTCAATTAGGCGAGATAAATCGGGTTCTGCAAGGGTCTTGGGAGCTAGTTTTGGCACCCTGCAAGTTTAAGACTTATTCAATAAACTAGCTTGAGCCCATGATTGGAAAAATTCGTCAAAAACTGATTGCTTTGGATAAGCCAGTCGTAAAACCGACTGAGGTAATTATTTGCCCAATATGTGATCGAGCCATTCCGGATTCACAGAAAGATGCCCATCATCTTATCCCCAAGTCCAAGGGTGGAAAAATCACTGACCACCTTCACCGCATTTGCCACAAACAAATACATGCCCTCTTTACTGAAACAGAATTGGCACAGCAATACCATCACGCCCAGATCTTAAGAGAACATCCAGAAATGAAGAAGTTTATTCAATGGGTATCTTCAAAACCAGATGCGTTTTATGAGAAGACACGCAAAAGCGCACGGCTTAAGTAAGCTTATAAGGCCTTCCTGCACTTTTTAGGTGCATACCTTTTAGATATTGTGCATAGCTAAATTTCGTTCTAATTCTTAAAACTTAAGATAGGTCATGCGCATCAAAATTACAAAGAGCCTGGTATTACCAGCTCAAATTCTCGAGACCGAAAGTGTTCCTGAAGCCCTATTTCCGGAAGGGGACTATCTTGCTAATCTCACGCCTGATGGCAAGATTGAAGTAATCAATACCCGGAAAATAAAGGCGCTGTTTTCCTTCTCCCAATTTAGAGAAAGAATATCGCTTGGAGAATTTATCGTGATGGAGGCTTAGCTCGGCCTTTTAGCAAAGTTAATTGCTGTTAGTGAGCTAAATCTAGACTCACTACTACCGCTGCCAATGCTGCAACAGAATCAAATGCTTTTGCATTGACACCACTGGTATCTACATCTTCCCAATTGAACTCTAGTGAGAAATGGGCGGACTCTACGATTAACTCGTAACTTGATGAGGGTTTAATGCTCTCACCCCCTTTAGATTCTTCGCTGACAGGCACCTTCAATGATTCAATGGCAGCGATCATTGTGCTTACCTCATTGCCAGTGAGCTCACGCGTACGCAGCACATCATCGGTTCGTTTAATGGAAATCTTTGAGGCTTCGTCGATTGTGACCTCATACTGATTGAGGCCAAGATCTTCCCAAACAGTCAACTCCAGGGCAATTGGGTATGTTTTCATTAATCTACCTCGTCAACGTGGGGTTCATCAAAGTGTTCTTTATGAGGTCTGCGCTTTGCTTCTAACTGAGTCCATTTACTTTGATGGATTCTGTATTCACAATTTTCAGCGTGATTTTCTAACAAGCCGAAAATAATCGTCGTTGGAATTTTGCAATGAAGGCATCGATAAGCATGCTGATGCTCTTCAATTTTCTCTTGAGGGTAGTCGATATAAAAAGGCTTCATTGCAACCCACTCCTTCCAGACTAAGTTTGTAAAAACATCTTACACCTGAGCCTAGCCGAAGTGGTAATCATTTAAGAGCTAGCCCTCTAGCTCGCCTTCCCATTTAGAGATAACGGCTGTCGCCAAGCCATTGCCCAATACATTGGTAGCGGAACGCGCCATATCCAAGAAGTGATCTACCCCCAGAATTAATAGAACGCCTGCCTCAGGAAGATTAAATTGCGATAAGGTTGCGGCGATTACTACCAATGAAGCGCGTGGCACACCCGCTATACCCTTGGAGGTAATCATGAGTACCAACAACATGAGCAGCTGCTGGCTTAACTCCATCTCAATTCCGTATACCTGCGCAATAAAGACTGCAGCAAAAGTGCAATACATCATTGAGCCGTCCAGGTTAAATGAGTAACCTACTGGCAATACAAAAGAAGCAATTTTATTTTTACAACCAAAGCGCTCAACTCTTTCGAGAGTCATTGGATAAGCAGCCTCAGAACTGGCAGTAGTAAACGCGAGCAATGCTGGCTCACGCAGCATATTTACCAAATGCAAGGTTCGTTTTTTTAATACCAGTGAGCTGATCAAAATAATGACGATCCAGAGCGTAAAAATAGATGCATAAAAGCAGAGCATAAATTTTCCATAGGTCATCAGAATACTCACACCATTCTCGGCGATCACACAGGAAACGGCAGAGAACACGGCCACAGGAGCAAATTTCATCACGGCTGTCGTTATCTTGAGCATGATGTGTGAAAGCATGTCGAGATTACGAACGAACTCATCAGCGCGTGAGCCCATACCTGCTGCACCAATACCAAAGAAAACAGCAAACACTACAATTTGTAAAATCTCATTTTTGGCCATTGCATCAAAGATGCTGACCGGGAAAATATGGCGCACAAACTCTGGAAGATTCAGGCTACTTTTATTTAAGCCAGAACTAGCCGCAATCTCTGGCAAAGTTAACTCAACGCCAATTCCTGGTTGCAAGAGGTTCACCATGACCAGGCCAAGCAATAACGATACCAAAGACATAGAGATAAACCATGCAAAGGTTTTCAGACCAACTCGACCAATTGTTGAGGTATCACCCATTTTGGCGATACCTACAACCAGGGTTGAAAAGACCAAGGGGGCAATGATCATTTTGATCAAACGCAAAAACACGTCAGTCAGGATTGAAATATAGCGAACGTACTGACCGGGTAAAGTAGATCCAGCGCCATATAGATGAACAAGATAACCAGTCAGGATACCCAAGACCATTGCACCCAGAATGAAGTTGGTTAGCTTTTTAGAGTTCATGTATGGCCTATATAAATGGGGTGTGTATTAAGATTCTAACCATCTTTAGAACCATTTAGTCATGATCCCGCTTCTGGGAAGCGTGGAACAGTCGATAATACTGAAACGACATACTCAGAGAGAATCAATATGCTCCCTTGCATTGAACTAGAAACCGCCCCGAATCCAACAGCTGCCGTTATCTGGCTGCACGGGCTTGGCGCTGACGGCAATGACTTTGTACCGATTGTTCCTGAATTAAAGCTGACAGGATGTCCTGGCATTCGCTTTGTCTTTCCTAGTGCACCAAGCATGCCCGTTACCGTCAATGGTGGGTATGTCATGCCAGCCTGGTATGACATTATCGGCAGAAATCTCATGGACCAAGAAGATGTTGCAGGTATTCAAAAATCTGCGGCCTCCATTGTTGAGTTAATTGAAAAAGAGGCTAACCGCGGCATTGCGTATGACAAGATTGTCTTGGCAGGATTTTCGCAAGGGTGTGCAATGGCTCTACATATCGGGCTACGCTTTCCACATCAGCTTGCTGGCATCATGGCTCTGTCTGGCTACTTACCACTGGCAATGACTGCCAATATCGAAAAGCATTCCGCCAACGCCAACACGCCAATCTTTATGGCCCATGGTACTTACGATCCTGTAGTAACCCTAGATCGCGCCCAAGCCTCATATGCCATGCTAGAAAAAATGGGTTACCAAGTCGATTGGAATGAATATCCCATGGAACATTCAGTGAATCATGAAGAGCTTATGGATATCTCGCGTTTCTTACAAGAGGTATTGGCGGGCAAATAAAAAGAAAAAGGGCTCACTAGGAGCCCTTTGATTAATGACTTTACTCTCAAAGTTTTTTATTAAAGCTGTATTGAGCAAATGCCTGTTCGGCCACATTAAACCACTGCGCTTCCATGTTTCTAAAAGCGCGGTAGTCATCAAAAATCTTTTTGAACTGCGGATTCTTAGCAGACTCTTCTACATAAGTATCTTGACTTGCCTTAAAACAAGCATCCAAGACCGATGTGTTGAACTTACGCAATACAGCCCCATTTTGAAGGAGGCGTTGTAGTGCAGGTGGATTAAGGGCGTCATATTTAGCGCACATATCTAGATGCGCCTCAAAACAAGCGGCTTCCCACGCTGCCTGATAAGACGGCGGCAAAGCATCCCACTGCTTCTTGTTTACCAAGAAAGAAAGTCCGGCTGCCCCCTCCCAGAAAGCAGGGTAGTAGTAATTTTTTGCTACTTTAGCTAAGCCCAATTTCTCATCGTCATATGGACCAACAAACTCAGCCGCATCAATCGTACCTTTTTCTAATGCGGAGTAGATCTCACCAGCAGGTAACTGCTGGGGAACTACGCCGAGCTTTGCGAGTACTTGCCCCGCAAATCCTGCGATACGGAATTTCAGACCCTTGAGATCCTCTGGTGATTTAATTTCTTTGCGAAACCAACCACCCATTTGTGTACCGGTTTGCCCGCCCAAGAAATTAACAATGTTGTAGCTGGCATAGAGCTCACGCATCAACTTCATGCCATTACCGTGCAGCATCCATGCGGATTGCTGGCGAGCGGTCATGCCAAACGGCGCAGCAGTATCAAAAATGAATGCGCTGTTTTTACCTAAGTAGTAATAACTGGCAGTATGTCCGCACTCTACCGTGCCGTTTTGCACCGCATCCAACACTTGCAGTGCTGGAACCACTTCCCCTGCAGCAAATACTTTGACATTAAATTTGCCATCAGTTGCTTTACTCAATGCCTTCGCAAACACCTCAGGAGTGCCGAATAAGGTATCCAATGATTTAGGAAAGCTTGATACCAGGCGCCAGTTTAGGGTTGGTAGGCCCTGGGCAATAGATGGTGTAGCCAAGGCTGCCGCGCCTGCACCGATAGTAGCTTTCTTTAAAAATGAACGTCTTTGCATTACCGTCACTCCTTTAAAAATGAAGTCTGTTTTTTCTTCTGTTTTTATTGCTGTTTTTACTTTCCGCCAACCGTCATTGAGCCAAGCAAAATCGAGCCCGTTTCTTTGGTGCCACGAATTAGTGTATCGCTACCGATGAGTTGGATATCCATCAGCATATCGCGTAAATTTCCAGCGATCGTGACCTCTTCAACGGGATACTGAATTTCGCCGTTCTCAACCCAGTAGCCAAATGCTCCGCGAGAATAATCACCTGTCACGTAATTGACACCCTGCCCCATTAACTCAGTTACCAACAGGCCTGTACCCATTTCTTTTAGCAGTGCAGGCAAACCACCTTTAGGGGTTTTCTTACTCTTCAGTGTGAGGTGGTGCGAACCACCAGCATTACCAGTAGTTTGCATGCCCAGTTTGCGAGCGGAATAGGTTGATAAAAAATAGCCTTCCAGAATTCCCTTATCCACCACTGTACGGGCAGATGTCTTGACACCCTCTTCATCAAATGGCGCGCTGCCAGTCATGGACTTTAGATGGGGGTCTTCAAATAAGCTGATGTGCTTGGGTAGAACCTGCTTGCCTAAGCTATCGAGCAGAAAGCTGGATCGACGATATAAGGCGCCACCAGAAACTGCTTGTACCAAGCCACCTATTAAGCCCGCAGCTAAGGGCGCTTCAAAGATTACCGGGCAACGGCGGGTCGTTAAAGACCTTGCTTTTAGTCGTGACAATGCTCGCTGAGCTGCGTATATTCCGATTGCCGCAGGATCGGCTAACTCTTCAGGAATGCGTGAACTGGAATACCAGTCATCCCGCTGCATATGTGCTTTCTTACCACCCTCATTTGCAATGGGTGCACAAGAAATATAGTGGCGAGAAAATGGATAGCCGCCCATGAAGCCATGAGAGGTACCCATCATGAAATGCGCATGATGTGCTGACACAGATGCGCCATCACTATTCTGAATTTGTTTGCTCACGGAAAATGCTGCGCCCTCAGCGGTACGTGCAATCTCTATAGCGCGGGCAGCATCTAGATTCCAAGGATGAAATAAATCAAGGTCCAAGGGATTTTTTTCTAAGAGCTCAGCTTCAGCGGGGCCCGCACAAAGATCTTCTGCCGTGTGCTGTGCAATGTGATAAGCAGCATCAACCGTAGCCTTCAAGGACTCTTTAGAGAAATCACTTGTACTAGCATTGCCGCGATGGTGACCCAAAAACAGCGTAACACCGACCTGTTTGTCTAGACTTTGCTCAATCGTCTCAACCTCGCCTTTGCGAACGGTAACGGAAAGGCCCTGCCCCTCAGAAACTTCTGCCACGGCATCTGAGGCGCCCCTTCTTTTGGCCTCTCTAAGCATGAAATCGATGATTTCTTGAAACTGGTTGGATGTGTATGTAAACATGTCCTAATAATAGCTAGAATAGAAATATGAAGCATACAGAAGCCCTAAAAAGAAATAGCCCAAATGAGGTCAAAATTGGCCTGATTTCCATCTCGGATCGCGCCAGTAAGGGCGTTTATCAGGATGAAGGCATTCCAGCCCTGCAAACCTGGCTCATGAAGGCTATTAGCAATCCCTGCGTTTTCCATGAGCGCTTAATTGCCGACGAGTCTGAAATCATTACGGAGACGATCGTAGAGCTAGTCGATGAGCTAGGCTGCGACTTAGTCCTCACCACAGGCGGAACAGGCCCCTCTAGAAGAGATGTCACCCCTGAGGCCACTCGCGATGCAGGAACCCGTGAGATGCCCGGTTTTGGCGAACAGATGCGCCAAATTAGCCTGAAGTTTGTTCCCACCGCAATTCTCTCCCGACAGACCGCAGTCTTGAGAGAGCTTGATGACCATGCTGCTTTAGTAATCAATCTGCCCGGACAACCCAAGGCGATTGCAGAAACACTAGAAGGCCTGAAAGACGAAAGTGGCAAATCGATTGTTCCCGGCATCTTTGCTGCTGTACCTTACTGCATCGATTTGATCGGCGGCCCCTATATCGAAACCAATGAAACGGTTATTAAAGCCTTTAGACCAAAGAGCGCTATCAAAAAATGATTGGGCACTTCGGTAGATCAACAAAATAGGCAAACAAAAGGTCCGCATTGCGGACCTTTTCTATTGTTACCACTGGAGCCTGCCTTAACAGTCCAGTACATTCTCTCCACTTACTGCGGCAAGGGCACGATAAATTTCTCACGGTAATACTTGAGTTCCTCAATGGACTCTTCAATATCCGCTAGGGCTGTATGCGCTTGATTCTTGGTAAATCCTTTAACCAACTCAGGATGCCAACGCTTACATAATTCTTTTAAGGTAGACACATCAATGTTTCGATAATGAAAGTACGCTTCTAACTTTGGCATGTACTTCGCCATAAAGCGTCTATCTTGCCCAATCGTATTGCCGCACATTGGCGCAATGCCTGCCTTAATATATTTTTTCAGAAAGGCGATGCATTCAGCTTCAACAGTTGCCTCATCTAAAGTGGATGCTTTCACCTTGTCGATCAAACCAGAGCGGCCATGGGTGCCTTTATTCCAGGCATCCATTGCATCCAACACTGCATCATCTTGATGCACTACCCAAACTGGGGCTGTGGCGATGGTATTGAGGTGGGCGTCCGTCACGATGATGGCAATCTCCAAAATACGCTCGGTTTCTGGGTTTAGCCCTGACATCTCCATATCCACCCAGATCAGGTGCTCATTAGGGGGTGCTGACTTCATTGATTGGCTGCTGATATTCTCACTCATGCTTGGCATTTTAATTCGCATTTAAGGTTAACGCGAGCCCAATCTAACTCAACAGGAAATTGCGATGCTGCGAGAGATTTAGGGAGCTTCTTTTGAAAAGCAGATATCAACTATGGAAAACTCAGAAGTCGTCATCGGCTCCGCAATAATGATAAGGCTCAACATAGTAAATAGAATCATCAGCACTGCCTGAGGAAGGGTAAGTAAGGCTGCTTTTTGGGTTGAGGAGACCAAACGTAGAGCCAAGCAGTGATTCAGGATAAGGGCAATCATATGACCCGCCACAATTGAAAAGACAGCTAAATACCAAGTCATTTTTGCATCAATCAGACCAATATTTGGGCGAAAGTTTGCAGTAGAGAAGATGTCCCAACCAGAGCCCAAGGGGTCGGAGACTAAGAAAATAATGCTTTGGCCCTGAATGACCAAACTAGAAAAATTGTGCGCAATCAAATAGGCGACTGCAATCGGAATTAAAGTGGCAGCAAAATAATTGCATAACTGAGTCGCAGAATCATGTATCAATTGACTGGAGAGCCAGCAAGAGAGATAAAACAATCCCATAAAAATGAGCCAGACCAGCAATAGACCCAATGTTCCCATCCCGTAACTACTTAAACTAAGTTGCGTTAGACCTAAGGCCTGTACTAGCGCTACGAAAGGCCCCCAGGCTTGGCTCCCATGCAAACCATCGAATAGAACAATCCCCAACATCGCGATGATGAAAGCTGATGCGCCAGGCATATTACGCCACGCTTCTGCGTTAGCGAGAATTCCTCCTCCAGGCAAACGCACATCCAGACCGCAATCAACCCTCTTGAAAGAAAAAATTCCAAACTGTCCTAATGTAGCGAAGTAGACCGAAAACACGTCACCTCGCACTTGCCACGCATCCCTACCAAATAAGTACATACCGGTTAAGTTCATGACAGTCCAGACCAAGGCAATGCTCGCAACTTTAGCTGGTACAAATGCAATGGGATAGACTACCTCCATCCAACTCCAAGCAAGTAAGAAGCCAGTCGCCAAATAAAGTCCCAACCATTTTGGAAAAGGAAACTGACCCTTTTCTTCAGATATCTTTAGTCCGCATATCCGAGCAGCCCAAATGCAGCCATCAAATAAGCCTGTCCATGGATTAAAGAGCGGCCAAAAATTTCCCAGTAGAGCAATGCCCAGAGAAAATCCAAGCCACCAAGTAATCCAAATGAAATTTGGGGCAAGATTTAAGAGTGGATTATCCGGCCCCCAAAATCCAGCCGCAATCACCAAGATAAAAGAAGCTACACCCACTAGGCGACCAATAAAAAAGATGGTGGCGGCCAACTTTGGGGCAATAGAAAATATTCGATAGCTAATTGCTAACTTCAGATTTGGCCAGCATGTAGAGGCGATGATTATTAGCAAAAATGAAGCGGCAATAACTAAGCCGCCACCTACCAAAAAGAACTCTAAGGGGATTGGTAGGTCATATCGCTCATCAAAGCCATGGGCATGTGCAAACTCGCTTAGAAGCAGCGTCAGAAGCGTAACAAAATATTTACGCATGAAGCTTAATTTGGAAATACTTCAAACAGGGCTAGGCTTTCTTGGTGCAGGATTCCTTTGCCTCGCTCGGCCTCTGGGTGCCATTCCACTCTAAATCTTCCAGTAGCAAATGCAGTAAAGGTGTGACGTTTTTCCAAGCCCGGTTTAATTGTCAAATCAATTTGATAGGCATGAATATGCAGCTCACCCTCGGTATCACTGCGCACCTTCCAAGTTACGCTGTCACCCTTTTTTACCCGCATAACTCTTTCTGATGCGGGAATTTTTCCTTCTTTAATATTGATATTAAAGAGTCGATCCTCAGCGTTAACCTGCGTAGCAAAAATAGCCAAGACAATAGCTAAGACAGGCAAGAAAAGGCATCTATGAAATACACGACATAAGTTCATAGATGCTTGTCCATTAATCACTTAACAGCGGCATTCCAGTTAGCAATAGATCGCGCTGGGCCAGTTAACGACAAAATATGCATACCTGTATTTGCTCTATCTACGATGTAAATATAGCCACGGTCATCAACCTCTACGTTATTAGTCTGAATGACCTTGCGTTCAGATGCAGCCGTGAATGGAAGTTTTCCACGTTGAGTAATGGGAGTCTCTAGAACTACAGTATTTTTATTCATTGCGGGAATAAAAAAGCCTACTTCTTTAGGCGCAAACGGATCCCGCATATCTACAGCGCGAACTCCAGCATTGAAGTAAGAAAAGAACATGAGTTTGTTGTAATAAATATCCGTCATGTTTTCATTAGAGGAGTGCGTTCCAAATCGCCCTCCTTTTGAACAGTAGTTACCAGTCTTTTCTGGCACGCCCCAATTGGCCACCCCAAATGCACGCTTCTCATTAGTGGCGTCTACCACCCATACCATTTGGCGCCCTTCAAGACACTCCTTCTGGATAGCCTCGTTTGTTACAACAATAAAATCTCGACTAGCCCCCAGCAAGTTCTTAGAGAACTCCGGGACCTTAACGCCCATCATTGGAAAGGTTGTATGAGCACCATGCATAGTTGGCATATCAATTCGAGATACTTGCGGATACAGCAAGTTTTCTGGCGTCGGGTCCTTAGGGCCATTGATCAGCTTATCCCGGTCTACAATTTGTATTACGCCGTTCGTGTTGGTGCCGTAGCCAAAATACACCCGATTACCCTTAGGTCCAGTAGACATCACGCCGTGTAATTGAACGGGCACATCACCTGAGGCACCAGGCTGCTGACCCACTAGACCAAAATCTCTAATGAAGACCGGTTTAGCTGGATCGGATAAGTCGTAAACCTGGGTCATCCGATTTGTTCGCCATTGCGGATTACCTGAAACAAGATAAGCAATGCCCGTATCGCATTCCCAGAAATTCTTATGGGTACCTTTGAGGCCTTTGGTAATAGTAGTTAATAAGACAGGACTTTCAGGGGTAGTCACATCCCAAATTTCATGAGCCTGATTTCCATAAACCCTCAACATATAAAACTTACTTTTATCTGCCTTTGGTAAGGTAGCTCCGCTACAAACTCGAACCATCTGACTCCCGCCTTGCTCAGCGAGCCCCTCTTCTCCGGGAACATGGTGTAAGTATTTTGGTTTTTTTACATCAGTGACATCAATAATGGATGTGCCATTGTCTTCCATCTTGCCGGTTAATGGATTTAACTTGTTGTCGCCATGGTGGCCAATGTAAGCAATCCATCGATTACCTTGCTTTTGAATAGTTGGCTGATAGGCGGTTCGTGCCTGTAAGTCGTTATATCCTTCTAGCGTCATATTCTTTGATGACTCAACACCCTGCGCACCAACTGACGAAGTGATGGCGATTGCCGTTACGCCAGCCAAAAGAAATATAGATTTACTGGTAATCATGTTGACTCCCTACTTGGTTTTTTTATTGTCTTTTTACTAGGTAAAAAGACTGTCTCAATTTATAAATTCTGAATCCAACGATCAACTTACTTTACACAACTCCTAAGAAATATTTTTATAAATGCCTTACGGGTATGCCCTAAATGACACCAAAAAATATTGAATTAGTACGGATAAGTTTCAAGCTTTACCAAGCCAGAGGGCTTCCCAAAAGAATCGAAACCAGGATGGTTGAGATGAATACTTCGGATCCTAGAAAAATAAGTCCTAAATGGAGCCATTTACCAAGAAATCGAGCTAATTCAACCCCAAAAGAGCAGAGTAAATATAATGGGGCATGACATTCACAATTGTTTTTCTAATCGCCTTTATTGCTAGTTTTGGCTTGCGCCACTGGCTGTCCCAACGTCAAATTCGCTATGTGGCAGCACATCGCAATGCAGTCCCCGCCGATTTCGCTGAAAAAGTGACCTTGGCCGAACATCAAAAGGCGGCTGACTACACCATCGCTAAATTACGTCTTGGCATCCTAGAAAATGGGGTCAGCGCCATTATCTTAATTGGCTTCACTTTATTGGGTGGCTTACAGATTCTCAATATGGCATTACTGCAACTTCTAGGTGAGGGTATTGCCCAGCAAATCGCTCTACTGGTATCCATTGTGATCATCTCCGGAATACTAGACATCCCATTTTCTTGGTACAAGCAGTTTTACCTAGAAGAGCGTTTTGGCTTTAATCGCATGACTAAAAAACTATTCTTCTCGGATATGTTTAAAGGCATGTCTGTTGGTGGCGCTATTGGCATCCCACTACTCTGGGTCATTTTGACTTTGATGGCAAAAGCGGGAGATTTTTGGTGGCTATGGGCGTGGGCTGTCTTAACCGTCTTTAGTTTGCTGATGCAGTGGATCTTCCCAACTTTTATCGCACCACTCTTTAATAAGTTTCAAACCTTAGAAGATGGGCCATTGAAAACACAAATTGAAGCACTTCTCCAACGCTGTGACTTTGCAAGCCAAGGTCTGTTTGTGATGGATGGCAGTAAACGTAGCGCTCATGGCAATGCATTCTTTGCTGGCATGGGTAAGGCTAAACGTATTGTATTTTTTGACACCTTAATTGAAAAGCTCAATCCTGGCGAAGTAGAAGCCGTATTGGCGCATGAGCTTGGCCATTACAAACGCAACCATATTCGTAAACGTTTATTAGTTTCCTTTGCCTTAAGCTTTGCTATGTTTGCACTCTTAGGCTGGGTCAGCACCAAGGTATGGTTCTATGCTGACTTAGGCGTAATGCCTAACCTCAATGGTTATAACGGTGGTCTCGCATTAGCTCTCTTTATGCTGGTCTCGCCAGTGTTTAGCTTTTTCTTCACGCCACTCTCTAGCCTGGCATCACGCAAGCATGAGTATGAAGCTGATGGCTTTGCTGCTGAAAAGTCTTCAGCAAAAGATTTAATCACTGCTCTAGTGAAGTTATATCAAGATAATGCTTCAACACTAACGCCTGATCCGATCTATACCGCTTTCTATAGCTCGCATCCACCTGCCCCATTACGCATTGCTAACTTACAACGGTTTAGCTCATAACGATGGAACAGTTTCATGCGCTGCTGATTGCCTCGTATGGCAGACACTATTTAGCGCAGCGTTTGGTTGCTAATGCAGGTGGGCAGGAATCTCCCGATGGCCCACTGATTCAAGTCAGCACACCAGCCAAGCAACATATCGGTGCCGTAGGTGATCGGATGTTGCTTGAAATGACTTCCGCCGATCAAGCGCGCATCATTCATATAGAGCCTCGAGAAAATCTTCTCTATCGCTCAGATGCATTTAAAAGTAAATTGATTGCGTCCAATGTTGACCAAATCTTAGTAGTGCTGGCAACACAACCCGCTTTCTCGCCAGACCTACTGGGTAGAGCCGTCGTTGCCGCTGAAGCCAATCAAATTGGTCTTCATATTTTGCTAAATAAGTGCGACCTTAAAGATAATCTAGAGCACGCTCGTAAAATCATCGCGCCCTACGCACGCATGGGTTATCAAGTAAGCGAAGTCTCCGCCAAGTTTGATTCCGCTTCCATTGATGCATTACAGGCTGCACTACAAGGCAGAATCTCAGTCTTTGTAGGTCAATCCGGCATGGGCAAGTCCAGCCTCTTAAATGCATGGATACCCAATGCGGCAGCATTGACCCAAGAATATTCTGTCCGTTTAGATACCGGCAAACACACCACTACTGCTTGTCGTTACTTTGAATTGCCTGAGGCTTGGGGGAGGGATGCGACGGGCAAGCTTGGAGCTCTGATTGATTCACCGGGATTTCAAGAGTTTGGTTTGGCACATATGTCTGTAAGTGAATTGCAGCATGCCTTTAGAGAATTTAAAGATCTACTTGGAAAGTGCCGTTTTCATAATTGCGCGCATTTGTCAGAGCCCGATTGCGCAGTACGTGAAGCAGTAGACAGAAATGAAATAGCGCCAGAAAGACTGACGCTATTTAGACAACTGCATTCGGATTCGAAAACAGCGGATGTACAAATTCAGGGTATTAGCCAAGCCAAAGAGCGATGGTCAGCATTAGCAACAAAGCCATCCAAGCGATAACTAAGCGCCATACCAAACCCACTGCAGAGCGCATGGTTCTCTCAGTAGGCTCAAGACCTACTTCATAGACTACTGGCTCTCCAGCCTCAGCCATACGTAAAGCTTCATCACTGTCAGGCTCACTCATCGGCTCACCCAAGCGCACACCAAGTGCACCACTACCTGCAGCCAAAATTACAGCAGATAAAGAGTCTGACCATTTTTGCGTCAGATAACGCCAGCCATAGACTGCGCCTTCAAAGTTACCAACAATTGCAAAGCCCATTGCAGTAATGCGTGCAGGAACCCAATCTAACACGTAGAAAAAGTGTCGTGAAGATTCACTTAAGTTATAGTCACCGCGCTCAGACCAACGCTTGGCAGCAATATCAGCCAAGCGATATAAGACCACACCTGCAGGACCCATTGGCATCATGAACCAGAACAACACGCCAAAGACATGGTGGTGTGAGCCAATAATGGCGCGCTCCAACGCTAAAGAAATCACTTCTGTTTCGGTGAGATTGGAAGTGTCTAACTCTGGACCATACCACTCGCCCAAGGCAGCGCGAGCTGCTGGCAAGTCATGCGCTTCAATCGCCTCATGCACTGCCGTAAAGGAATGGCTAAATTGACGGAAGCCAAAAAACAAATAGGCGATGACGATATTCCACAGGAAACCGAGGATGGGATATGTCACCATACAAGTGACATAGACCATAAACACCAAAAAGGTTGGCAGTACAAAAGCAACCAAACAAGCCATGCGCGCACCAACCGGACTCGCACCTTCTTCAGACTTACCGCCGAACTCAGCAGCGACCCAATCCAACCAGCGGGCACATATGCGCGCAATCCAATGGCTTGAAGTTACTGGGCGATATTGCTCAGCAATGAGGGCGAAGAGAATAGAGAAGAAAGTCATACTTTTAATAAATGATAAAGGTTACGTAACATGCCCGCAGTGGCGCCCCAAATAAAGCGGTTTTCATAAGGCATTGCATAAAAACGACGTCCGCCCTGCTCACTTTGCCACAGTCTAACCTGATGATTGGCAGGATCAAGCAAAAAGCTCAAGGGCACTTCAAATACATCAGCCACCTCAAATGCATCTAAGACATATTCTGCCTGAGCTTGGACTAATCCTACTACTGGAGTGACGCTATAGCCAGAAACCGTTAAATACTGTGGCAGATGACCAATAATCTCAACCCGCTTAGGATCAAGTCCGATTTCTTCTTGGCTCTCACGTAAAGCGGTGTCATTGGGACCTTGATCTTCAGGATCCATACGGCCGCCTGGGAAACTAATTTGCCCCGCATGATCACGCAAATGATTAGTCCTTTGTGTTAACAAGACAGATAAGCCATCTTCTTTTAATACCAGAGGAATAAGTACAGCTGCTTTGGTAACTTTTCCTACAGCCTCACGTTTGGCAATAATGTCTGCTGCAATCACATGGCGACTCTCATCAGTGATCTCAGGTTGCCATTGTGGTGGCGATTGCAGGCGGGCTTTTAAACCGACTGGCTCCAGGAATTCTTGAGAGACTTTCTTTTCATGAGCGCATACCTGTTGAATGGGAACCGCTTGCGCATCAAACCCAGGAGGCGCAGCAATATTGATTGCATAGTCTTCAGGGCTTGGCGTCTTGGGCATATTCATATTCTAAGGCAACAAAAAAGGCGACCTAGGCCGCCTTTTTTAATTCAAGCCGATATTTACTCTGCGGCTGGAGCTGCCACTGCTGCCTTACGCGCAGGAAGCTTCTCTTTAATACGTGCAGACTTACCTGAACGATCACGCAAGTAATACAACTTAGCACGACGTACATCACCGCGACGCTTGACTTCAATACCAGCGATCAATGGTGAGTAAGTTTGGAATGTACGCTCTACACCTTCGCCAGATGAAATCTTGCGAACGATAAAGCTGGAATTGAGTCCGCGATTACGTTTAGCAATCACAACGCCTTCAAAGGCCTGGGCACGCTTACGTGTACCTTCAACAACGTTAACGCTAACTACTACTGTGTCGCCAGGAGCAAAGCTTGGCAATACTTTGTTAGCACTTAAGCGAGCAATTTCTTCTTGCTCAATTTTTTCAATTAAATTCATTTTTAATCCTTAAACATCGTATTGGCGTTTAATCCCGAGACCTAAATCAACGGACCCAATAGAGGATGCAGTTAAAACAATTTCACTAAACCAAAAACTAAACCACCTATTCACTACTGCACACTAAAAGTATTCACAGAGAGCGAAGAAATTGTTCATCTTCTCGGGTTAGCAACCCTTTGGCTCTGGCCGATTCAATTAAGTCCGGCCTTAACCTGAACGTCAGCTCTAAAGACTTCTGCCGACGCCAATCCGCTATTTTAGCGTGATGTCCGCCTAAAAGCACGTCCGGAACGGATAAATTTTCATATATTTCGGGGCGGGTGTAGTGTGGATAGTCCAAAAGACCGTTCATAAAGCTGTCCTGGGTGGCTGATTCGCCATCTCCAAGCGCCCCAGGGATCAGTCTAATGACCGCATCCATCATCGCCATAGCAGGGATTTCGCCCCCAGAAAGCACAAAATCTCCAATAGAGAGCTGTAAATCGACATTTCGGTCGACAAAACGCTGATCTATGGCCTCATATCGCCCGCAAATAAAGCTTAAATTGCCGTAATTGAGAATATCCGCTGCTATCTTCTGAGAAAAACGCTCACCCTGGGGTGCCAATAGACAAATGGGGCCACTTTTAATCCCGGCCGCCTGATGGACTGCCTTAATTCCAGCAACCGTATCCTCCAGAGGTTTAGCCATCATGACCATTCCTGGGCCGCCGCCATAAGCGCGATCATCTACCGTTTTACGAGGATCCGAGCAAAAATCCCGAGGATTCCACAGATGGACACTAGCCAAAGATTGCTCACACGCGCGACCAGTAATTCCCCACTGCGTTAAAGCAGAGAACATTTCTGGAAACAAGGTCACAACGTCAAAGCGCATATTCGTAACTATTTTTGAATTGAATCAATGAATACTTATTGCCAGTCAGACTGCCAATCTAGAGTAATGGTTTTATTTGGCAGGTCGACGTTTTGTACCACTTCCTTTACAAAAGGAACTAAGTACTTGATTGTCTTTGTTTGCGGATCGCCGATGGCAATCACACCATGCGCGCCATTCTCAGTGATATCAACGACTTCACCAAGGGACTCGTCTTGCAAATTCATTGCCTTGCATCCAATGAGGTCAACCCAGTAGTAAGAGTCGCTTTCCGCTTTCGGAAATGCATCGCGCGCCACTAATATCCTGGCGCCTTTCAAGGCAAGCGCCTGATCACGATCGCTGACACCCTCAAGCGCCATCACGACATTGCCGCTGTGCACCTTAGAACTCTTCACCTTGTATTGCGTCAATGAGGCCTGCTCTATAGACGCAGAAACGCCTGCATCCCTACGCGGGATCAGAGATAACCAAACGGATTTAGAAGAGAGAAGTGCTACAGGCTCTGACGAGTGAGGTCTAACTTTCACCTGCCCCTGCAATCCTTGTGCCTCAGATATGGCGCCAAGTTCAATCAATTCGTCGAGGGAAGGCGTACTCATTTGCAAGACACCTTATTTTCCCAAGATAGAACTACTAAAAATTCTGCTACTAAATACCTCATCACATCGATGAAGTATTTAGCAATCGAATATTAAACAGCTGGATTGTTTTTGATCAAACGAACTACTGTTGGGGAAACCTGCGCACCAACACCAGTCCAGTAAGTCAAACGATCTTGAGCAATGCGCATTGCTTGCTCAGTTGCCGCTGCTTGTGGATTGAAATAACCAATACGCTCGATAAAGTTCGAGTCACGACGGTTGCGCTTATCAGTAGCAACGATGCTGTAAAAAGGGCGCTTCTTAGAACCGCCGCGTGCCAGTCGAATGACGACCATACTTATTCCTTAAAATCTAAAATGAAAACAGGTTGATTACAACCCAATGAAATTTCTACAAAAAACTTTGGGCTCCAGCTCACCAAATAAAGATACGGTAGAGCGGAAAACCTCATATTCTAGACGAAAACCCCTACTTCTTCCACCTATTTAAGCAGACAAGACAGTAGAATAGAATGTAGACATTGGTAAAAAACACATTAAAAACAATAACTTAGAAAAATATGACCGCTAAATCCAGTCTTTCTAGCCATGCTAGAAGCCCCATAAACAGGCTTTTTCTGGTGCTTTCTTGCCTATGTCTTGGATTTTTAACTGGTTGCGCCAATGTAATTCCCCCTTGCGGTGCCAAAATCAGCCCTCCAAGCAGTGAACTCAAAAATACCAAGTGGGAGCTCACCCGCTGGAACCTACCCCCCAATAGCAACGGCGAGGTACGTACCAGACAGACCCCCCAGGGCGATGCTAGCAACCCTATTCAAATCATTTTTGATGCGAACGGGCAGCGTCTCAGTGGGTCAACAGGATGCAATCGCTTTACTGCAACACTGGATGAAGATGCTCGTGGTTTTTCACTCAAACAAATTGCTACTACCAAGATGGCTTGTAGCCCGCAGCGCATGGAATTAGAGAATGACTTCCTCTATGAGCTAAACGACTATCGCAGTATCGTGCGCAATGGCGATCAACTACTGATGATCGGCACTGATCGGGAAGTGCTCAGCTTTACACAAAAACAGAACAAATAAACATCACTAAGTTTAAATAGGCATCGGTAACTCTACAAAAATTCTCATGAAAAAATCCAAACTTGTTTTTTGCGCACTCGGATTCGTTTTCCCTGGCAGTGGACTCAATTGCTTTTACCTCCAGGGACTGAAATCCTTTTGGGCGTGGGTGCAATTATTTGCCTTAATTGGTGGCGCAGCAGGCTGGGTCATTTTGAAAGACGCACACTTTCATTCAGCCCCAGGCTGGGTGCTAATTACCTTTGGTTTTATTGCGATTGAAGCAAGCTGGTTAACCACCATTGCCTACGGTCTTCGTCTTGATGAAAAGTGGGATGCGCAATTTAATCCCGGCATTGAAGAACACCGACGCAGCCGCTCTGGCTGGCTAGTCATCCTGACCGTAATTTTCTCTTTAGTCTTTGGTGCTGGCGTCATGATGACCTTTTTAGCAGTCTCGTTCGAGCAATTCTTTATTTCTCAAATCCATGAAGCAAAAAAGCTATCCCAGTAATTGCAGATAGCTTTTCTTTTGCAAGAGCCGCTCTTTGGAGCGGTTTTTTATTCTCTGTAAGCCCTTTTAGAACTGCTCTACTTCTAATGCGTTTGTGGAGTGGCCACTCTCAACAATCGATGTAGCCAAGGCTTGCGCTTGAGGCATGAGGTTCTCAGCAAAAAAACGTGCTGTAGCAATCTTTGCATCATAGAACTTTGGATCGCCATCACGCATACGTTCTGCAGCTAAAAGTGCTCTAGCCATTTGCCAACCACCCAATACGAGACCTGACAAACGCAGATAAGCAAAACTGCCTGCATATACAGCTTTGATATCGGTCTTTGCATTTGCAACAATATAAGTCACTGCTTGCTCAAATGCAGCACGCGCCAATGTAAGCTGTTTGAGTACTGCTTTAGCGTCATCACTACCACTTGCAGCCAAATCTTTTTCAGTAGCAGCAATTCTCTGAGATAACTCTTTCGCAATAGCACCACCATCACGCACTGTTTTTCTACCAACCAGGTCATTTGCCTGAATCGCGGTAGTGCCCTCGTAAATCGTCAAGATACGAGCATCACGGTAATACTGTGCAGCGCCAGTTTCTTCAATAAAGCCCATACCGCCATGCACTTGAACGCCTAAGCTGGCCACCTCGATCGACATCTCTGTAGAGAAGCCCTTAACGATTGGCACTAAGAACTCATAAATCGCTTGATTGGCTTTGCGAATTGCCTCATCAGGAGCGGCATGCTGCGCGTCGTATGCAGAGGCAGCGTAGTATGCCAAAGCACGCGATGCTTCTGTATAAGCTCGCATAGTCATGAGCATCCGCTTCACATCCGGCTGATGAATAATTGCAACTGGACCAGCTGAACCCGCTAAGTCACGACTTTGAACACGATCTTTTGCATATTGAACTGCCTTTTGATATGCGCGCTCTGCAACTGCAATTCCTTGCATGCCTACTGCAAAGCGAGCTGCATTCATCATCACGAACATGTATTCCAGTCCGCGATTTTCCTCGCCCACTAGGTAGCCGACTGCGCCGCCATGATCTCCAAACTGCAGAACCGCTGTTGGACTCGCTTTAATACCAAGCTTATGTTCGATCGAAACGCAATGCACATCATTACGTTCGCCCAATGAACCATCTTTATTTACCATAAACTTCGGTACTACGAATAAAGAAATACCTTTCACACCTTCTGGCGCATCAGGTGTTCTTGCAAGCACTAAATGGATAATGTTCTTAGCCATATCGTGCTCACCATAGGTGATATAAATTTTAGTGCCAAAAATCTTGTAAGTACCATCACCTTCAGGAACGGCGCGTGAACGAACCATCGCAAGATCAGAGCCAGCTTGTGGTTCAGTCAAGTTCATCGTTCCAGTCCACTCACCAGAGATCATCTTTGGAACATATTGCTCCTGAAGTTCTGGGCTAGCAGCAGTTAATAGCGCCTCAATAGCACCGTCGGTCAGCAATGGACAGAGTGCAAAAGAAAGGTTGGCTGCATTCACCATTTCTAAACAAGCGGTAGAGATCAACTTTGGCAAGCCTTGGCCACCAAACTCTGCTGGATGAATCACACCCTGCCATCCTGCAGCAGCGTATTGCTCAAAGGCATCCTTGAAACCAGGAGTAGTAGTAACTACCCCATCTTTTAATGAGCTTGGGTTTTGATCACCAGCCCAATTGAGTGGTGCAACAACGTCTTGATTGAATTTGGCGGATTCTTCCAAAATAGCAGGTGCTAAATCTACGTCTGCGCCTGCCTCTGCATAAGAAGGATAGGCAACAACATCCGATAGCCCAGCCAGTTCATTCATCACAAACAACATATCTTTCACTGGGGCTACGTATGGCATTACAACTCCTCTTTATTCGGTTTGATACTCAATACATCAACTAAGTGATCAACTAAGTGTCAGCTAAGTGCTTTGGTTAATTCAGGCACAGCAGTATTTAAATCTGCCACCAGGCCATAGTCAGCAACACCAAATATTGGCGCCTCTGGATCTTTATTGATGGCTACGATCACTTTGGAGTCTTTCATACCTGCCAAATGCTGAATAGCACCGGAGATACCAACTGCGATGTAAAGCTGAGGGGCGACAATCTTGCCAGTCTGACCCACTTGGTAATCATTCGGAACGTAACCGGCATCTACAGCAGCACGCGATGCTCCTAAGGCAGCCCCGAGCTTATCAGCCAGAGGTGCAATCAACTCCTGATACTTTTCACCAGAGCCCAAACCACGACCACCAGAAACAATAATTTTGGCAGCGGTCAATTCTGGACGATCCGATTTAGTTAACTCGCGACCAACAAAAGATGACTGTGCCTTGCTGTCAGCGGCGGCAGCTTTTTCTACAGCAGCTGAACCACCAGTAGCAGCTACAGGATCAAAACCAGTAGTACGGACGGTAATCACTTTGATTGGGTCGGCACTTTGCACGGTCGCAATCGCATTGCCTGCATAAATTGGACGCTCGAAAGTATCTGCAGAGATGACTTTAGTGACGTCAGATAACTGGGCTACATCTAACTGTGCAGCAACGCGTGGCAATACATTCTTGCCGTTTGCGGTTGCAGGTGCCAAGATATGGCTATAGCCATTCGCAATGGAGAGGATCTGCGCCGCTAAGGGTTCAGCTAATTGATCCGCTAGATTGGCTGCATCCATTTGAATAACTTTACGTACGCCAGTAATTTGGGCTGCCGCAGCTGCAGCCGCATCAGCACCACTTCCAGCAACGAGCACATCCACTTCTGGTGAGCACTGCAAAGCAGCCGCTACCGCATTCAAGGTTGCTGCTTTGAGAGATTGATTATCGTGTTCGGCAATTACAAGTGCGGCCATTTAGATCACCTTCGCTTCATTTTTGAGTTTTTCTACAAGGGCTGCTACATCAGCAACCATCACACCTGCACTACGCTTAGGTGGCTCTTCTACTTTGATTGTTTTGAGGCGTGGGGCAATATCTACACCCAAGTCTTCAGGCTTCACGATATCAATCGTTTTCTTCTTCGCCTTCATGATGTTCGGTAAAGTCACATAGCGTGGCTCGTTCAAACGTAAGTCAGTAGTGATCACTGCAGGCAATGTAAGTGCAATAGTTTCTAGACCGCCGTCAACTTCGCGAGTAACAGTAGCTTTGCCATCTGCAACTACCACTTTAGAAGCAAAGGTTGCCTGTGGGATATCTAACAGACTGGCTAACATCTGACCCGTTTGATTGCTATCGTCATCAATTGCTTGCTTACCGAGAATGATGATTTGTGCCTGCTCTTTATCGGAGAGTGCTTTGAGGATCTTGGCTACTGCTAAAGGCTGTAATTCTGCATCTGTTTCAACAAGGATTGCACGGTCAGCACCAATAGCTAATGCAGTACGAAGAGTTTCTTGGCATTGAGTCGCGCCGGCAGACACCACAAGCACTTCGGTTGCTACGCCCGCTTCTTTTAAACGCACCGCTTCTTCAACAGCGATTTCATCAAAAGGATTCATACTCATTTTGACGTTGGCTAAATCCACGCCAGAGTTATCTGATTTCACCCGAATTTTGACGTTGTAATCAACAACGCGTTTTACAGCTACTAAGATTTTCATTTGGAATTCTCAATAATGGTTAACGATCTATTTTATCCGCCCTCAAGGCCTTACTCTAGACATCAATAGCAGCGGCTGATCCAGCCTGCTTGCGCAACTCAAACTTCTGAATCTTGCCAGTAGAGGTCTTTGGTAGCTCACAGAACACAATCGCCCTAGGAACCTTAAAGCCAGCCAAATGCTGTTTGCAATGGGCAATGATTTCCTCGGCGGTCACCTCTGCACCGGGCTTAATTTCCAGGAAGGCACAAGGGGTTTCACCCCACTTTGGATCCGGTTTGGCAACTACAGCGGCAGCATTAATTGCGGGGTGGCGATAAAGCACATCCTCAACTTCTACGGAGGAGATGTTTTCTCCTCCAGAAATAATGATGTCCTTACTACGGTCCTTCATCTTCACATAGCCATCAGGGTTCATGACAGCTAAATCGCCCGAGTGAAACCAGCCACCCTCAAAGGCTTCTTGAGTTGCTTTTTCATTCTTCAAATAGCCCTTCATGGCGATATTACCCTTGAACATAATCTCGCCCATGGTTTCACCATCCGCTGGAACCGGCTGCATTGTTTCGGGATCCAGAACTGCAATTGCTTGCTGCATGTGATAGCGCACACCTTGACGCGCATTCAAACGAGCGCGCTCACCAATATCCAAATCATTCCATTCATCTTGTTTGACACATACAGACGCTGGGCCATACACCTCAGTTAAGCCATAAACGTGCGTTAAGTCAAAGCCCAACTTTTCCATGCCTTCAATAATCGATGCGGGTGGCGCAGCACCAGCAATCAAGCCCTTGACACCTGCTGGCACGCCAGCCTTCAACTCATCAGGTGCATTAACCAATAAGTTATGCACAATCGGTGCCGCGCAATAGTGGGTCACACCATGTTCTTTAATCGCTGCAAAAATATGCTGCGCATCAACCCGACGTAAGCACACATTTACTCCAGCACGTGCAGCAATCGTCCACGGGAAGCACCAGCCATTGCAATGAAACATTGGCAGAGTCCAGAGATAAACAGGGTGCTTATTCATATCCCAGTCCAACACATTCGACACTGCATTGATTGCAGCGCCGCGGTGGTGATACACGACGCCTTTAGGATTGCCCGTAGTACCCGAGGTGTAATTCAAGCAAATAGCTTGCCACTCATCAGCAGGCACTTGCCATGCAAAGTGAGGATCACCCTCAGAAAGCAATTGCTCATAAGTAAGTTTGCCCAGCTTCTCGCCAGGAACATCAAATTCTTTTTCTTCAACATCTACCACCAAGAATTCACGGCCAGATTCTTTTTTGGCGATCTCGAGTGCTTTTTTCATGACTACTGAAAACTCTGGATCTACGATGACGACTTTTGCCTCACCATGATTGAGCATAAACGCGACCGACTCTGCATCCAAGCGGGTATTTAGGGCATTCAAGACTGCGCCTGACATTGGAATGCCAAAGTGCGCCTCCACCATTGGCGGTGTATTTGGCAACATCACCGCTACCGTGTCACCTAAGCCAATACCGTGTTTTTGCAAGGCGCTTGCCAAGCGACGGCAACGCTCATAGGTTTGCGCCCAGGTCTGACGCAATTTTCCATGAACAACGGCCGTCTTATTGGGATAAATTTGTGCAGAACGCTCTAAAAAAAGCAGAGGGGTAATGGGGGTGTAATTAGCTGGATTACGATCCAAGCCCTGTTCATAAATATTTGCCATCATCAGCTTTCGATTTCAGTTTTACTAAATCACATTTACTATATTAAATATCTGCCAATGCCTTTACATGGGCTACTACACTACGGCCTAAAGCTGAGAGGTTGTAACCCCCTTCCAAGCAACTCACTATTCGCCCTTGTGCATAGTCATTAGCAATTTCTTTTAAGCGCTTCGTAATCCAAGCGTAGTCATCCTCTACTAAACCCATTTGCCCTAGATCATCTTCGCGATGGGCATCAAAACCCGCTGAAATCATGATGAGTTCAGGCTCAAAATTACGCAAAGCAGGCAACCATTGCTCCTCTACGATCGAGCGCACTACATCACCGCGAGTAGCGGCTGGCAACGGCACATTGACCATGTTATTGGCGTGATCAAGGCCGCTGTAGGGATAAAAAGGATGTTGAAAGAAACTGCACATCAAGACATTAGGGTCATTGAAGAACGCTGCTTCAGTGCCATTGCCATGATGAACGTCAAAATCAATAATGGCCACACGCTCAATGCCATAGGTTTCCATCGCATAACGCGCTGCAATGGCTACGTTATCAAATAAACAAAATCCCATAGAGCGGGTTGGCTCTGCATGATGTCCTGGTGGTCTTACTGCACAAAAGACATTCTCCACTTCGCCTTTCATCACAGCATCGACGCCAGCAATAGCTGCACCAGCAGCTCTAAGCGCTACTCTATAGGTATGGGGATTCATGATGGTATCGCCATCTAGCATGAAATATCCACTCTCAGGAGCGCGATCGCGCACAAAAGACACGTGATCTGGGCTATGCACCAACTCCAACTGATCTTCGGTTGCCAAGGGTGCATCTAGATGATGCAGGAGGGTATCAATACCACTGCGAATCAGCTGATCATTGATCGCCTGAATTCGTTCTGGACACTCTGGATGATGGCTTCCCATCTCATGTTTCAGAAAGTCCGGATGAGTTATGTATCCTGTTGTCATTACTCAAAATCCTCAATAGCAAATTTGTAATTTTTATAATCTAATAAAACGTGCTCAATATTCAAAAATCCAAGGCCCACTGCATGAACTTTCGCATCGCCTACTTACTCTTAGCTCTTGCGCTGACAGGATGCTCTAGCACCCCAACACAGCCAACCCAATCGCAACAGTCCATCGTAAACCAGACTGATGATGCGGTCACAGAGGCGCGTTTTAGCCAAAACCTCAACGAACTACTAGGACAAGTCTCCCAAGCCCAAGAAATCCCGCTACCAGCCCTAGAAATGGGCTTCCTAGATGCTAAAACGATTCCATCAATCCGCAAATTGGTATTACCCCCATCGGGCTCTTTTAAGAAAAATTGGCTGGCTTACCGCAAACGCTTTATTGAACCCGTTCGCCTCAAGGCCGGCAGAGCGTTCTGGGAGCAAAATCAGGCCTTTTTGAGCCAAGTTGAGCAAGATTCAGGGGTGCCGGCCGAGATTATTGTGGCCATTATTGGCATTGAAACCATTTATGGTCGCCAAACCGGCAATTTCAGGGTGAAGGATGTTCTTTCAACTCTGGCCTTTAGCTACCCTGATACGCCCAATAAACCAGCCCGCGAGCAACTCTTCAAAGACCAACTCAAAGAGCTCATTCTCCTATGCTGGACGGAAGCGGGCGGCAAGCTACCCTCCAAAAATAGCAGTCAAGGTATTAACGGCGCACGTTTTAGCGCCTGCTTAAATCAGAACAGCTCTTACGCTGGCGCTATTGGTCTACCGCAGTTCATGCCTAGTAGTATTCGTAGCTTTGCAGTCGACGGAGATGGGGACGGCCAAATCGATCTCAAGCAAAGTCCGAAGGATGCGATTGCCAGCGTTGGTAATTTCATGAAAAAGCATGGCTGGCAAACCGGTATGCCGATTTCTTTTCCAGTTCAAGCCAATGGCCTCGCTGCAGCCAAAGAGTTGGCTGATGGCGAGCCTCAGCTGAAATTTACCGTTCAAGAACTCATTGATAAAGGTGTTCTCACCAAACAACAGGGCGACCTGCAAAGTGGTGGTGTAGAGCCGCAAAATAAGGCTTTCATTGTAGATTTACCTTACCCCGATAAAGATGGCTCAGACCAAGTGCAGTATTTTGTTGGCTTAAATAACTTTCTGACGATAGTTCAGTACAACCGAAGTTATTTCTATGCTCAAAGTGTTGCTGAGTTTGCCGAGGCTTTGGGTTATAAAAATCAGAGCGTGGTACCAGTAGAGAGCGCAACTAAAAATAGTGGCTCCAAAGCCTCTGGCGAAAAATCTAAATCTAAGAAATCGGTCTCAAAGAAAAAGGTGAAATCTACTTAAGCAGGAAAGACGCCAGTAGATAAGTAACGATCACCACGGTCGCAAACAATAAAGACGATCGTGGCATTTTCAACCTGACGCGCAATCCGCAAAGCCACCACCAAAGCACCTCCAGCGGAAATGCCACAAAATATACCCTCTTCTGCAGCCAGGCGACGCGCCATCTCTTCAGCATCTGCTTGAGATACAAACTCGATCGCATCAACGCGATCACCTTGGTAAATCTTCGGCAAATACTCAGGGGCCCATTTGCGAATACCCGGAATTTGAGAGCCCTCTTCGGGCTGTGCACCAATAATCTGAATCGCGGGATTCATAGACTTGAGATAAGTCGATACTCCGGTAATGGTTCCAGTAGTACCCATGGCAGAAACAAAATGGGTAACCTGCCCATCTGTATCGCGCCAGATTTCAGGGCCGGTAGTCTCAATGTGCGCCCTGGGATTGTCTGGATTAGCAAATTGATCAAGCAATCGACCACGACCCTCTCTTTGCAATTGCAAAGCGTAATCTCTAGCAAATTCCATGCCACCAGAGGCTGCGGTCAAAATCAGTTCAGCACCATAGGCCGCCATGCTTTGACGACGTTCAATACTTTGATTTTCTGGCATCACCAAAATCATTTTGTAACCAAGCATCGCTGCAGTCATTGCCAAAGCAATACCTGTATTACCGCTAGTTGCTTCAATTAGTGTATCGCCAGGTTTAATTTCACCGCGCTCTTGTGCGCGCGCGATCATCGACAGCGCAGGTCGGTCCTTCACCGACCCGGCTGGATTATTTCCTTCCAACTTACCCAAGATCACATTATTGCGATTCTCGTTTTCCAAGCCAGGAATACGCTGCAAACGAACCGAAGGCGTATTGCCAACGGTCTGCGAAATAGTGAGGTAAGAAGGTTTGCTCATGAAGCCATTTTAGCCATAAGCAAGCCTACACACGAAAGGGCTTAATTTCGGCGCCCTGCCCCCGAACGCTCCTGCTGATTGCGAGAATGAACTTGATTACGAGAATTGCGTCGACCAGAGGCGCCGCCCTCCTTTTGGGTGCGGCCGTTGGGCTCTCGAAAGGAACTTGGGGCCTCGATTGTTAAACCGTTATCCACCATTTTTTCTACCGATTTCATGCCAATTCCACGCACCCGCTTTTGCAAGTCATTGGCGTCCTGAAAATGCCCGCCATCTAAACGCTCAGCAATAATCGTCTTTGCTTTAGCGGGGCCAATCCCTTTGATACTCTCTAGTTCGGTTTGGGTGGCAGTATTGACGTTAATGGGTGAGGCATATACCGCACCAGATCCTGACACCAAAACAGCGACAGCTACTGCAGCAACCCCAATGAAGCTGCGTATTTTCTCTACATTGAAATATTGAGTCATTTTTTCTCCCGTAATAAATAAAAAATCCACAGGCACAAAGTGCGCGTGGATCGTTTACAACGAATAAAGCGGGTTGAGGTTGACTAGTTTTTTGAAGGGACACACCAATCAGTACTTACTGATAAATCTCCCATCTAATGACTCAAAATAAATTGGGCTGCACGCTTAACAAACTCAGGCTCAGTCTGGTTAAAGCCGTGATAAGCAAAAGAATCACAAACATTACCTTCACTGATACCGCCGTCGATAAATTCCATTTGTGACACAAAGTTTTTAGGTCTGCCCGAAATGATGCGTTGCGATGCGGATATCGGAGTAACCAAACATTCGTCTCGAGCATGATGAATTGCCTCAATAGGCAAATCTACATCATCGCTAAGAGTGGCTGTTCTAACGGTACCAGCAATGATGACGCCTGAGAGTAATTTAGATTCATCGTTGAGCTGATTGACAAAATTAGTCGCAGTTGAGGTGCCCATGCTGTGCCCGAAAATCCAAATAGGTAGCTTTGTTTTCTTTTTGTAATAACGAACCACTTCGCCAACTCTTGCTAGGTGATCCCCTCGCCCCCGAAGGTCTCCCCGCCTTACATCGCCTAAATCATAAGGGGTGTCTACTAATACTGCATCAATCTGATATTGAGACCACAGGTTTGCCGATCGAATAAATGTATGTCGGTTTTTAGTTACGCCATCATCTGTGAGGCGCATCATACCCCCACCCCCAGGAAACAACAGCACTAATGCTTTCGCATTTGGTGTAGGGATAAGCAGAGTTCTTGTGGGTGATTCCTGCTGATGAGGAATATCAAAAATTTGTGACTGCGCAGTAGCAGTCACAAAACAAAAGCAGAGCGCCCATAAAGACTTAACTACCAATGATGCCCTTTAGACCGGTATAAATAGATACTGCAGTAGTTCCTAAGGCCACAATCGTGCCACCATATTCCTGTAGCGTCTTCATTAAGCCATGAACATTTTTAAGAGAGGCGCCACCATCCTGAAAATTCAGGGCGGCAACCTTCATCATCGAGCTTGCCAAGCCAGCTCTACGTGCTCTTTGCTTTGCTGCATAAGCAACGCCACCAAGCAACATACCGGTTAAGAAACTAAACGCAATACTGGCGGAATACTCCAAGACTTCTTTCCACTCAAACAAGTTTTGTGGCCATACAGGTGAGTTATCGACCAAGCTCGTAATCCAACTCATGCCAATCACTGAGGCAATCGCCAAAAAGATCACCCCGATAAACCAGGGCATTACTTTGTGCGCATGTTTATTAAAAAGAGCATAAGCAAATGGTAGAGGCAATACCATGGAGATGATCCGCAAATAAATCATCTTGGTGTCATATACCACCGCAATCAACCAATGAGCCAACAACAAGAGCAGCAGAGGTACTACCAGATACAGAGCAATATCCAAAATCCAACTGATCGGAGATCTTTTTAATATCTTTTGATGCTGCTCTTCCACCATATTCTCAAGCTCAGCAATTCTGAGCTCATAGAGCTCTGGGCTTGGAATGGTAGCTAATTTCTCTTCCAGTGCCGCCACCTTAGACATCATAGGCTTGAGCAAGTAGAGATCACGGCTACAAGTTTTGCAGACGTAAGCCTCCTCAGATACTTCCGAAAGGCAATATGGACAATTCATTATTTATTAACTACTAAATTTAATACTGAATTTGTTTCACGACCTTCTGAGTCTTTAACGGTGACGCGAATAGTATGAGTACCAGGTGGCACATCTGCTTTTGCAAAATCAATACCATTAGCGGAGATTGCATTCTTAAGACGTGGAGTCAAATCTACGAAGGGTGATTTCATATAAACCACCTTAACGGAACTTGGATCTATCTTTGCATCGCCACGCGCTTCAAAATTCACTTTGAAATCAAATGGTGCTGCCACTGGGGTATCGGCTTCAGGTGATGCTAATTTAATCGCCGGTCCACGAGAAATGCCACGTGTTGCCAATGATCCCGCAGCCGGTGGCAAGGCAGCTTCTTTTGCACTGATCAAAGGCGCGGAGATCGCCAGCTGAGAAACGGTCAATGCGAGTGAGGCAAACAGTACTTTGGTGAATTTCATAAAAGCCTTCAATAATTAAAGTTACTCAATAGGTAGATCTTAAATCAATCCCCAACCACTACAAACGGAGCCCAGAACAAGGGGTGGGCATAGGCGTACTTCATATTGCTGCCCTCCTTCATGCCACCTTGATCAATCTGGTTCAGCATAGCCTGTCTCAAAAGCTCGGCTTTACTGGTGCCTTGGGCTTTTTGTTGACTTCTAAATAGGTCGGTCATCATTGTTCTGGAAGCCACCGAATCTACCGGCCAGTTAGAAACTAGAAGCGCTTTGGCGCCTGCAAAGAAGAATGCCCTACCCAAACCGGATACCGCCTCAGAGCCAGCCCCTTCACCGGCAGCAGTATTACAAGCGGATAGCACCACCCAGTCTGCATCTAATTTCAAAGTAATAACCTTATCCATCGTGAGCAAGCCGTCATCTTTATCACCAGTTACATCAGGAGATGACAAAGCAAGTGCTGGCTGGGTTAAGCCATTCAATTCGCCAGGAACAAGACCATGAGTAGCAAACATCACCACCTTGCGATTCGATAAGTCCGTTGACATTACTTGCTTCACAGATGCCTGTTGATGCAAGAAGATATCTCCATCCCCCGCCCCAATTGCTTTGCCAATCTCTTCCAACTCAAGACTGGTGTCGGGCAAGCGAGGTAAGAGCGCTAATTCAGCAGAGCTAACACCTGAAGTCTTTGGCGCACTCCGCAAAGATAGTGGAATTCCGCGTGTCGCCAATTGCGTAGCTTTTGCTTGTTTTTGCGCCGTCTTTTCCTGATCACTACTAAAGTAAGGGTCACCAAAACCAATAAAGTTTTTACGGTTAGGGTTGCCAACAGGCAAAGCCCGCAATGCAGTTAAAGCGGTAACAGACGGCACCTGAGCAACCGCAATATCTCTGGTTAACCAAGGTACAGTTTTATAGCCACTAAATGGAACTGCACCGCCTTTAGCTGGCTGAGCAGTTGGTTTTGTAACAAGAAGTGATAAGGGAAGTTGGCCCAGCTCAGCATGCGGTACGGTGAGCATTACTTTTTTACCTGCAAAGGCGCTTTGTACCGGCGCCAATACTTGCTGATAGATCTGATTTGCCAAAGCGACATCGTAAGGCGGTATCTCATCGATGGTTGCAACACCCGGATCCAAAGATTTACGTAGTTGCGCTACTTCTTTAGCTATTTGTGATCGACCAACTGACAATTGAACAAACTGTGCTGGCCTATCTTTTGTAATTGCCCAAACATAACCAACGTTATCAGCGAAGTACCAGGAGACCAATACTTCATCCGGCTTCAGCGCTCTTTGGGTGCGCTCAATCGAAGCAGGCTTTGGCTCGACCAATTCGGCATAGTCAGGAAACTTACGCTCAATCTCTTTTTTTAACGCTTCACGCTGCGATTTAAACACGCCAATATCAGCTTGAATTTTGGACTGAACTCCAGGCAATTGCTGATCTGGCGGTGCTGAACGCAAACCAGTGAGCAATTCTGAGAGTGTATTAATTCTTCTCTGTAAATCCTGCTCCTGTCTCGCTAGTTCAGCAAGTTGCGGATCTTTAATACTTGCTCGGGCAGCACTTGCAGTCAGAGCTCTCTGTACTCCACTGCCTCTTGCGATATCAGCTACCTGAAAAGCCTGTGCCGCAGCAGCTGTAGCCTGACTAGGATCATTTTTCGCTGTGTACGCTAATGAAGCTAAATAACTTTCGAATAAAAAAGTCATGCGTTGTTGTTGCTTGATGCTACTAGTGTCATTTTCCGCATCGTTCCGCGTTTGATCAATCAATACAGGCATTGATAACTTGTATGCGGCATCTGCCTCAGACCACTTATTCTCCGCCTGCAAGCTAGCTGCATCAAAAGCCCTAACCATTGCCACTCGGGGGGAGTTTTTATCTGCGGAAGACTCCGTCCGCTTCAGCATAGCACCTACCATTTCGTTTGCTTGACTAGCTTTACCAGTCTTTAGCATAGCTAAGACCCAATCAAGATCGCCAAACTGATAGCTACTGGCAATTTCTGGATCAGTTTTAATGCCCGCAGCCATCTCTTCAAAAGATTTATTAGCTTCTGCATATTTTCCATCAGACACAAGTGCAGAACCCAAGGAGCGTTGGGCTAGGGCTAATGTGTTGTTGGCTCCCGTTGCCCCGGAAGCTTTCATCGTACTAACGGCCAGTCTCGACAAAAGAACAGCCTCGGCATATCTCCCCTGCTCATTCACAACAGTAGCAAGACTTCTTAGACCGCGCGCCACTTCAATTGAGTTTGATCCGAAATTTAATAGAGAGAGGGTAATTGATTTACGAGCATAGTACTCAGCATCAATTAATTTTCTCTGCCTGAGCAATACATTGGATAAATTTAATTCGCGATTCGCAATTTGCGTAACGTATATGCGAGGATTATTTGAAGCGTCGTTAGCGACTCTCACATCATCCCCTACGACATCAATCTTACTCGCACTATTTTTAACTCTTTGATACTGAGCTTCAAGCAAATAAAGTGTTTTTCTCAGAGCTCGCTCGCTCTCAATCCACTGTCCTTGGCCAGAGAAATAGATTCCGCGAGAACTCTCATACCCGGACTCCCATATAGGGCCGTACTCTATATAACCACGGGATGACCTTAGTACATTTAACTTACCCTCCAAGATATCGAGCTCTTTTTTTGCTGCATCGAAATTTCCAGAATTTACATAATAGGTAATCAGCAACCTGCCCATTGATATTTGAAAACCAGTTAAGCGAGGCAACGCCGCTAATTGATAGGCCTGGGCTTTTTGAATAAGAGCAATCGCTGTAGATTGTTTCCCGGCAGAACTTTCCAGCACACTCAAATTCACCAGATCATTTAGATGAAGCTGCGGATTCGTAGAAGGATATTGATTGACTGCAATCTCTAAATTTTTCAAGGCCTCAACTGTATTGCCGAGATCCTCATAGGCAGCTGAACGCCTGGTGTAATAGTGGTTCAAGACCTCACTATCTTGTTTAGCAGGCAAGGGCATTGCCACTACTTTTTGTGCGCGCTCTACGATAGCTAAGTCTGGCTTGGTTTGCTCAATCAGCCTCAGGATATCTTTTACATCCCTTGGGGGTGCCTTCACACTCTCAACATCTACCTCATCTTTAGTCGGAGCTGCAAATGAATAGATCGGTAGCAGCACCATGGTGCAGCACAGCAATATTGATGAAATAAGGGAATGCTTACGCACAGGAATCTCCTAGTTTTTATAAGCAATATAGTAACCCACCAATGTGAAGGGTTTTCTAGGTAGGACTACCTAGGTAAAGGGATCTGGCGCTAAAAAACGCCAGTTTATGCCTTAAAGGGGATTAGCTAAAAATCCTGAATTAGCCTCTAGCCACTCAATATAGCGACTGACACCCTGCTCTACATTCAGAAAGGGCTCTGTGTAGCCGGCAGCTCTCAGCTTGGTTAAATCAGCCTGGGTAAAGCATTGATATTTACCCTTGAGCGCATCCGGAAATGAGATGTACTCAATAGCCTTTTCTTTGACCAATTCTTGGAGTGATGCAGGTGCTGCTTTATCTAGCTTGCGCATTGCATTTGCAACTGCATGAGCGACATCATTAAAGGGTTGCGCACGACCGCTACCTAAATTAAAAATGCCGCTGATTTCTGGATGATCCAGGAAAAAGAGGTTTACCTTCACTACGTCTTCAACCGAGACAAAGTCACGGCTTTGTTCGCCGGGACCATAACCACCGTACTCACCAAAGAGCTTTACATGGCCATTAGCTTTGTATTGATGGTATTGATGAAAAGCAACGGAGGCCATGCGACCCTTGTGTGATTCACGAGGACCATAGACATTGAAGTAACGAAAGCCAACAACCTGCGCTGTGTTGGCTTTCTCAGCAAAACGCTTACGCATCACTTGATCAAATAAGAACTTGGAGTAGCCGTAAATATTGAGTGGCTTCTCATGCTCTCGGCTTTCTACAAATACGTCTGAACCACCGTAGGTGGCAGCGGAAGAAGCGTAAAGTAGTTGTACTTTTTTAACGGTACAGATATCTAGCAAATCCATGGTGTAGCGATAGTTGTTCGCCATCATGAAAATACCATCGGTTTCCATCGTATCGGAACAGGCACCCTCATGAAAGACTGCTTTAACTTTGCCAAAACGACCACTTCTAAAAGCTTCTAGAAACTCGTCTTTATCAAGGTAATCAATGATGTCTAAATCGGCGAGGTTGCGATACTTATCCGCAGGACGAAGATCATCCACTGCGATGATATTTTTCTCGCCACGGGCATTAAGCGCCTGAACAATATTGGCACCAATAAATCCAGCTGCGCCAGTTACGATAATAGTCACTGTAATTCCTCTGAAGTAACGGTTGCAGTTCCCAACTTACCAACGACGATGCCGCCCGCACGATTCGCAAGTGCCATCGCTTTTTCTAAAGGCCACTTTGCAGCCAAGGCAACAGCTAGTGTTGCAATAACAGTATCACCAGCACCTGAGACATCAAATACTTCACGCGCTTGGGCTTTGACATGACTCACACCGGATTCCGTATAGAGACTCATGCCATCCTCAGAGCGCGTTAAGAGCAGCGCCTGAAGATCCAGGGACTTTCTCAGGTCTTGAGCTTTCTTGGTTAAATCCTCTTCGCTGGTCCACTGCCCTACCACTTGGCGTAACTCGCTGCGGTTAGGTGTTAAGACAGTAGCACCACGATACTTCTCATAATCTTCACCCTTGGGGTCAACCAAGATCATTTTATTTTGAGCTCTCGCTTGCTCAATCATATGCGCTACTTGCCCTAAGGCACCTTTACCGTAATCCGACAGAATCACGACATCAGCATCGCCAACGAGCTTTTCAAAACGCTCTAACTTATGGGCGAGTGCTTTTGCACTCGGGGTTTCTTCAAAATCTAGGCGTATCAATTGTTGCTGGCGAGCAATGACGCGCAACTTCACAATCGTTGGAACATCACCATCAATCTCTAATTGGCTATCGACACCACCTGCTTTTAACAATTCCACTACACGCTTACCGGGCTCGTCGTTACCTACGATTCCAAGGATCGTTGCTTTCGCATCGAGTGCAGCGACGTTACGGGCTACGTTAGCGGCACCGCCAAGGCGCTCGTCAATCTTGGCAACCTGCACAACAGGCACAGGTGCTTCTGGAGAAATGCGATTGGTGTCGCCGAACCAATAACGATCCAGCATGACATCACCCACTACCAGCAGGCGGGCTTTAGAGAACTGTTCTCGATTGGCTTTTTCCATTTATATCTACTTTAATTATGTCTACCAATGCCATGGTACTCAATGCCTAATTCTTGCATAGAAGCAGGCTCATACAGGTTACGACCATCAAAAATCACTGGGCGCTTGAGCTTTTGTAGCACTTGATCAAAGTCTGGGCTTCTAAAGGCTTTCCACTCAGTCACAATCACTAGAGCATCAGCATCATCTAGGGCACTCATGGGGTCATCCACCATCGAGACTTGTTTAAGCCCTGCTGGATTGTCTTTAAAATCTAAGTCTAGGCAGTGCTTGGCTTCTGGCATTGAAACTGGATCATGAGCCACTACGGAAGCTCCACGTTTAACGAGCTCTTGAATGATGACGCGACTTGGCGCTTCACGCATATCGTCGGTATTGGGTTTAAAAGCTAAACCCCACAGAGCAAACTTCATGCCTTTGAGATCTTTGCCAAAACGCTTTTCGATCTTTTCGACCAGGATGTACTTTTGCAATTCATTCACTGCTTCGACAGCGTCAAGGATCTTCAGATCACGACCATGCTCTTTAGCGGTCTTGGATAAAGCAGAAACGTCTTTAGGAAAGCATGAGCCACCATAACCAGTGCCGGAGTATAAAAAGCCATAGCCAATACGAGAGTCTGAGCCGATACCTTGGCGCACTGCTTCAATATCAGCGCCCACTAAGTCAGCCAAGTTGGCCAACTCGTTCATAAAAGAGATGCGGGTTGCTAACATCGCATTCGCAGCGTATTTAGTGAGCTCAGCACTTTTTACATCCATGTAATAAGTACGCTCATGGTGACGATTAAATGGAGCATAGAGCTTGCGCATTTGCTCTTTGGCACGCAGTCCGGCTGGAGTGGCTTCGGTGCCAATCACAATACGATCAGGGCGCATAAAGTCTTCCACGGCAGCGCCTTCTTTAAGGAACTCTGGGTTAGATACCACTGAGCAGAGCTCTGGAGATAAATTTCTTTTTTCCAATTCCTCAATAATGGCTGCTTGAACCCTGTCAGCAGTGCCAACTGGCACGGTCGATTTATCGACGATCACCTTAGGCGTAGTCATATGGCGACCAATATTACGCGCAGCGGCTACAACATACTGAAGATCTGCTGAGCCATCTTCGTCGGGCGGCGTGCCAACTGCAATGAACTGAATATCGCCATGAGCAACAGATGCTGCAATATCAGTAGAGAACTGCAAACGTCCAGCAGCACGATTGCGCTCAATCATTTCTTTGAGGCCTGGCTCATAAATAGGGACACCGCCAGAATTGAGAATCTCAATCTTTTTGGGATCAACATCTACACAAAAGACGTTATTGCCTTGCTCTGCTAAGCATGCGCCTGTAACAAGACCTACGTAACCGCTACCGATAATGGTGACTTTCAATTTCTCTCCAAACTTTTACATAGAAGGGCCGCTAGGTGCAGCACCTTCACTTCGTCTTGGGGAGTATGCCTCCCAATGATTACAACCAGGACACTGCCAATAAAATCTTCTCGCCCTGAAGCCACAGTTGCCACAAGTGTAGCGCGCCAAGCTAGTGGTACGCTGACGCAATAAAGTCAAAATCGACTGCAGCTCCAATAGTCTTTCTGGATTAGCGCTACCCTCTTCTAATGCAAGACGCGTTTCAGCCAACTTAGATAAAGCAATTAAGGTTGGGGAATGCTGCATCACATCTGAAAGCATGGCATTGGCAGCCTGAGGTCCTCGAATTTTCATCAGATGCTTATGAACAAAATCAAGTAACTCACCTGTAGCTTGAGTTTTCAGAAGCTCATAGAGAATATCTAAGCCCTCACTCTCCTTGCCAATCGCTGCGTGCGCGAGCATCCAGCGATCTGCCAATAAATGCATGTATGCAGGATGCGATTTAGCGATCACGCTCCAAGCCTCAATTGCTTGAGTAGGTCGGTCCATTGCTATCAAGTAGTCCCCTTGCAAAATTAATGCACGGGCATGATTTGGGACAGCCTGCAACGCACGTTGAATTGATTGCTCTGCCTCAACTAAGTCTTTACGACGTAGCGCCTCTTGAGCAAGCTCACAATGAAATTGTGCGATTTCAGTATGGTGTGATTTACCTTGCAGACTCTCAAGCTCACTTGCAGCAATGATGGCTTTTTTCCAATCATGCTCAATTTGATACATCTCGAGCAAACTTTCTTTTGCGGGTTCAGCATACTTACCATCGCCCACCCGATTGAGTGAGGCTTCTGCTCTATCTAGCAAACCAGCGCGCAAAAAATCACGGCCCAACTCATAGGCGGCATGATCACGATCACGTGGTTTTAAGTCATCGCGGTTGGCCAAATGCTGATGCACCCGAATAGCGCGCTCAGTCTCGCCACGACGACGGAATAAATTTCCGAGTGAGAAATGCAGTTCAATTGTCTCGGGATCTAGTTGTGCAATTTTGACGAGTGTTTCAATTGCTTGATCTGGCTGCTCATTCAGAAGCAGACTCAAACCTTTAAAAGTTGAACGCTGCTGACGCATGCGCTCCCGTTCGTCCATGCGATTCTCGAGACGCAAATCCCAGCGCGCCGCTAACCAACCAATGCCAAACATGACTGGTAGTAGCAATAACCAAGCGGTAGCTATCTGAATCATGCTGAACAGAATTTAAATAAAAAAATGGCCCGAATGGACCACTGAGGTTTAGCCTGAATCTTAGGCACCAGAACCCTCTTTGGGGCCCGCCTGCTTCAACGGCTTGTAATCTACTCGCTCGCGCAACTCTTTGCCAGGCTTAAAGTGCGGAACGCGTTTTTCTGGAATCAATACTTTCTCACCAGACTTTGGATTGCGACCTGTACGTGCAGGACGATGGTGAAGTACAAAGCTTCCCACACCGCGCAGTTCAATACGCTTGCCCTCAGCCAAAGCATGAGTCATTGTGTCCAGCAAAGTTTTTACCGCCAACTCTACGTCCCTAGGCAAAAGCTGCGGAAACTGTTCCGCGAGGCTCTCCACTAGTTCGGAGCGGGTAATTGCTTGTTGCTCTTGATCTGTCATGATCTATCAATGAAAAATCGCCGCTCTCCTCATGGAAAGCGGCGAAATTGATTTAGCCTTGATTGTCCAATTTTGCTTTTAACAAAGCACCCAAATTGGTAGTGCCAGACTGCGCATCACCTTGGAGCTTGCTCATTGCATCTTGTTGATCAGAACTGTCTTTTGCTTTGATTGAAAGATTGATAACACGTGACTTACGATCAATATTAATGATCATTGCAGTAACGCTGTCGCCTTCTTTCAATACATTGCGTGCATCTTCAACACGATCTGTTGAGATCTCAGAAGCACGTAAGTAAGCTTCAACTTCATCAGCCAAGTGAATTGTTGCACCCTTAGCATCAACAGCTTTCACAGTACCAGTAACGAGGCTACCCTTGTCGCTGACAGATGTGTAGTTATTGAATGGGTCGCCAGACAATTGCTTGATACCGAGAGAGATACGCTCTTTCTCAACATCAATTGCCAATACAGTGGCTTCAACTTCATCACCTTTTTTGTATTTCTTAACAGCTTCTTCTCCTGGCTCATTCCATGAGAGGTCTGAGAGGTGAACTAAGCCATCGATGCCGCCAGGCAAGCCAATGAACACACCAAAGTCAGTAATAGACTTGATTGCGCCAGTCAACTTATCGCCTTTTTGTTGGGCACGTGAGAACTCTTCCCATGGATTTGCTTTGCACTGCTTGATGCCCAAGCTAATACGACGCTTGTCTTCATCAATATCCAGAACCATTACTTCAACTTCGGTTCCTAATGCAGTAGCTTTGCTTGGAGCAACGTTCTTGTTAGTCCAGTCCATTTCAGAAACGTGTACCAAACCTTCGATACCAGATTCGATTTCAACGAATGCACCGTAGTCAGTCAGGTTAGTTACCTTACCGAATAAACGGGTGTTTGGTGGGTAACGACGAGCGATACCAACCCATGGATCATCACCAAGTTGTTTCACACCGAGTGAAACACGGTTCTTCTCTTGATCGAACTTCAAAATCTTAGCGGTAACTTCTTGACCAACAGTCAACATCTCGCTTGGGTGACGCACACGACGCCATGCCAAGTCAGTGATGTGCAAGAGGCCATCGATACCACCGAGGTCAACGAATGCGCCGTAGTCAGTAATGTTCTTAACGAGGCCAGTAACCACTGCGCCTTCTTTAAGGTTAGACATCAACTTAGCACGCTCTTCACCTTGGCTAGCTTCAACAACAGCACGACGTGACAACACTACGTTGTTACGCTTACGGTCGAGCTTGATAACCTTGAACTCCATCGTCTTACCTTCGTAAGGGCTGGTGTCTTTGATTGGGCGTGTGTCAACGAGTGATCCAGGCAAGAATGCACGGATACCGTTAACCATTACAGTCAAGCCGCCTTTAACCTTACCAGTAACAGTACCGGTAACGATCTCAGCTTGCTCGAGAGCTTTTTCCAAGTTCATCCATGATGCCAAGCGCTTAGCTTTATCACGGGAAAGGATTGTGTCGCCATAGCCGTTCTCAAGAGCGTCAATAGCAACAGAAACGAAATCGCCAGGAGCTACTTCAATCTCGCCAGCGTCGTTATGGAATTCTTCAACAGGAATAAACGCTTCAGACTTTAAGCCAGCGTTAACAACGACGAAGTTATGGTCGATGCGAAGAACTTCAGCCGAAATAACTTGGCCGGTCTTCATATTCGATCGGGTTAATGATTCTTCAAATAGTTCTGCAAATGATTCAGACATGTGTATTCACTTTGTGCCGCCAGAAGGCCTGACGGGTTAGGTTAAAAAAGTCTTCAAGAAACACGCTAATGAAAAGTCGCGTTGTGGAGTTTCTTAAGACACCAAAAACTACTGCTTACTGCTACAACTAAAACAACTACAAACTAGGCGATTGAGGATTGATGCCAATCTAAAACCGTCTTAACTGCTTGATCTATCGACAAATCTGATGTCTCAAGCACTTTTGCACCATCTGCAACTAACAAGGGTGCGGTACCTCGACTACTGTCTCTGGCATCGCGCTCCTGCAAATCTTGCAGTAAGTCGGAAAGTTTAGCAGAAATTCCCTTAGCTATCAATTGCTTATAGCGACGCTCAGCCCTGGCAGCAGCCGTTGCAGTCAAGAAAACCTTCAAAACCGCATCTGGGAATATGACGCTGGCCATATCCCTGCCATCGGCTACTAGCCCTGGCAATTGGCGAAAACTGCGCTGCAAACCCACTAAAGCAGCCCTGACCTCAGGATGAACTGCTAGAGCGGAGGCTCTTAAACCGATGTTTTCGGTACGAATTGCCTCAGTGACATCCTCGCCATTGAGGAAAATTTGACTATTTTTGAATGAAATCAATAACTTAGGTACTAAAAGGCCTAATTCGAGGGCATTTTTGACGTCAATTCCTTGTTTTTCACTAGCCAAGGCAACCAAACGATAGAGTGCGCCACTGTCCAAATAATGAAATCCCAACTTTTCTGCCACGAGCGAGGCAACCGTCCCTTTGCCAGAGGCTGTAGGTCCATCAATTGCGATGACTGGTGGAAGACTCATAAATAGGGTTTGGCTTAGCTAACTACTTTCGCAAATTCTGCGAAGTAGGTTGGGAATGTTTTTGCTACGCAATTGGGATCATTGATCTTGAGTGCATTTGGGCCAAACGCAGCGAGTGAGAAACACATCGCCATACGATGGTCATCATAAGTATCAATGCCTTCGCTTGGTGACTTCCAATCACTTTGTGAAGCGGGCGCCTGAACTACGATGTAATCGGCACCCTCTTCTATGATTGCACCAACCTTCTTTAATTCTTTTGCCATCGCGGCAATACGATCAGTTTCCTTAACGCGCCAGCTAGCAATATTATTTAAACGCGTTGGGCCTTCTGCAAATAAAGCCGCAACCGCAAGCGTCATTGCAGCATCCGGAATTTCTGTGCAATCAATCGTGATGCCATTGAGTTTGCCATTGGCATTTTCCATGCCGGACACTTCAATCCAATCTTCACCAGCGTTAATCTTGGCGCCCATCAGCGCAAGCGCGTCCGCAAATGCCACATCTCCTTGAATACTGTCATTACCTACACCAAGCACCCTCACTGGGCCGCCACCGATAGCGCCAAGAGCCAAGAAATACGAGGCTGAAGAGGCATCACCCTCTACCGATAATTGGCCAGGACTTTTATATACGGCGTCTGAAGTTTTTGCGGGAATGATGAAAGATTGCATATCAGGGCAAGCAACTGTGACGCCAAAACGCGCCATCAACTTCAAAGTGATATCGATGTATGGACGAGAAATCAACTCGCCAATCACTTCAATGCGTACCGGCTCGTTTGCGACCAACGGTAAAGCCATCAACAATGCCGTCAAGAATTGACTAGATACATCACCACGCACCTTCACAACATCTTTGATCTGAATATCTGCCGCCAAGATTTTGATTGGGGGATAGCCTTCTTGCAATTCGTAATCGATCTTTGCGCCCACTTGACGCAAACCATCCACTAAATCTCGGATCGGTCTTTCATGCATACGTGCAACACCAGATAAGCGGTAGTTGCCGCCCTGCATTGCAAGCGCTGCAGTTAAAGGACGAATCGCAGTGCCGGCATTACCCATAAAGAGGTCTGCATCCTGCACGGGGAACTTGCCACTACAACCCTCAACGACGCAAACCTTGTCAGCCTTATCGGTTACAGATAAGCCCAGTTGACGCAATGCATTACGCATCACTTGCGTGTCATCCGCGTCTAGCAAGTTCGTCAAGGTAGTCGTACCTGAAGAAAGGGCTGCAAGCAACAGCGCACGATTAGAGATGCTTTTGGAGCCAGGTAATACGATCGAGCCTTGCGCTCGCTTCAATGGCCCAACGCTAATATCTGGCAAACCGCTCATTAAAGTACGTCCAAGTCTTGACGTGCTTTGCTCGCCTTATTGAATAATTTTTCTAAACCAGCGCCATCACCTTCAGAGACAAGTTTGCGCATATGGTTCACGATCAAGAGATATTGGTCCAACTCTTTCAGAATGGCAGTGCGATTGCCTAAGCAAATATCACGCCACATTTCTGGACTAGAAGCGGCAATACGAGTGAAGTCTTTAAAGCCAGCACCTACATGACTCAACTTTTGCTCAGCATCTTCGGAATTGACCACGCTTGCCATTAAAGCGTAAGACAAGAGGTGAGGGAGATGAGACACAGCCGCATAAATCGCGTCGTGCTGTACGACACCAATCTTTTTCACTTCAGAGCCAACACTTTCCCAGAAGCCAGTAATTAAGGTTGTATCTTCAGGAGAATTTTCTTGCAATGGGCAAATTATTGTCTGCTTACCCTGGAACAAATCTGCCTTAGCAGCGCTAGCGCCATGCTGAGCACCACCGGCAATCGGATGCGCCGGCACAAATTGACAGGCCTTCTTACCCAACACCTCTTTAGCAGCCAGAATGACATCACCTTTAGTGCTACCAGCATCGGTAATCATGGTGCGAGACTCAAGATGCGGCTCCATCACTTCAAAGGCAGCTCGCATTTGCGCTACTGGCACGCAAAGCACAATCACATCAGATTGCTTTGCGGCCTCAACTAAATCTACTACACCATCAATCGCGCCCATCTTTTGCGCTTGATCTAAATTTTCTTTACTACGACCTACGCCCAATACTTTAGTCACCACGCCAGCTTTTTTAAGCGCTAACCCTAAAGAGGCGCCAATCAAGCCGACGCCAACAATGGTGACAGTGCCGTAATTACTCGCTGGATTAATGATGGTCATTTAAGAATATCTTTTAAGGCAGAAATAAAAGCCGCATTTTCTTCTGGCAAGCCAATAGAGATACGTAACCATTGCGGCAAACCGTAATTACCTACCGGGCGAACAATGATGCCGCGCTTAAGCAACTCTAAGTTGATGCGTGCGCCTGCCTGATCATCATCACCCACCTTAACCAAAACAAAGTTTCCGGCAGAAGGCAAATACCGCAGACCCAATTGATCAAATGCCTTAGTGAGCTGTTCATAACCAGCCTGATTCAGTTCAAAACCTTGCTGCAAGAATGCTGTATCTTGAAACGCTGCAATCGCTGCAGCCTGCGCCAAGCTATTCACATTGAATGGTTGACGAATACGATTCAAAAGATCCGTTAAGTGCGGCTGAGCCACACCATAACCAATACGCAAGCCAGCCAAACCGTATGCTTTAGAGAAGCTGCGCGACAAAATCATATTTGGGAAACGCTTTACCCAAGCAATCGCATCGTAGCGTTGCTCTAGGGTAAGGTACTCGTTATAAGCCTCATCAAGTACCACCACTACATTTGATGGAACTGCCACTAAAAAATCTTCAATTTCTTTTGCTGTTAAGTAGCTGCCCGTTGGATTATTTGGGTTGGCCACAAATACGAGCTTTGCTTTATCGCCAGATGCTTTAATTGCTGCCAACATCGCTGGTAAGTCATGGCCATAGATTGCAGTCGCAGGAACCTCAATTGCCTTAGCACCAACAGCCTGCGTCGCCAGGGGATAAACAGCAAATGCATGTTTAGAGAAGATCACTTCATCGCCAGCTTGTGCAACGGCTCGGGCCGCCAGCTCCAGAATATCGTTACTACCATTGCCTAAAGTAATCCAGTCTGTCGGTACACCCAAGCGATCAGCTAAAACATTCTTCAGCTCAAACCCATTCGAATCTGGGTAGCGACCCAAATCACCAGCAGCCTTGAGCATGGCATCTTGGGCAGACTTAGGCATACCCAATGGATTCTCATTGGAAGCCAGCTTCACAATTTTGTTTTCATCCAAACCGTATTCACGAGCAACCTCGCTAATAGGACGACCGCCAACATAAGGGGCAATCGCATGAATATGTTTGAGACCAATCTTAGAAGTCATTTGGATTTACTAATGTTGTAGTTAACTGCGGATGTTTCTGATTAAGCCGAATGTGGATAAGAGCCAAGGTTCTTATAGAAAGCGGCAACACCTTTTAACTCTTCAAGCGCCTTCACCACTTTTTCATCATCTGCATGGCCGGCAATATCAATATAGAAGTGATATTCCCAAGTGCCCTTACGAGCAGGGCGAGACTCAAAGCGATTCATTGAAACACCATGTTTTGCTAAGGGTGCCAATAGGCGATGCACGGCTCCCGGCTGGTTATCTACTGAAAGCACTAAAGAAGTTTGATCCTTACCAGTAGACGAACATGCGTAATTACCAACCACAACAAAACGGGTACGGTTATGCGGATCATCCTGAATCTGCGCAGCTACTGCTTGCAAGCCATAAGCCTCTTGGGCGGGATCACCAGCAATTGCAGCCAAAGTAGGATCGGCAGCAGCCATGCGAGCTGCTTCTGCATTGCTGCTAACAGCTTGACGCTTTAATTGAGGGGCGTGCACGCTCAACCATTGCTGACATTGAGCTAATGCTTGGGCATGAGCACAGACGGTTGTAACCCCATCTAAATTGCCGCTTTTGGTCAGTAAGTGATGGCGAATGGGTAGCACCACTTCACCGCTAATACGCATTGATGAATCAAGCAACAAATCTAATGTGCGTGAGATAGCACCTTCGCTAGAGTTTTCTACAGGCACTACACCAAATTGCGCCGCGCCCTTCTCCACCGCTTTGAAAACTTCATCTAAGCTTGCACAAGGCAAACCTGCAATGGAGTGCCCAAAGTAGGTTTGCGCTGCTTGCTCTGAAAATGTTCCTACTGGACCAAGATAAGCAATCGCTTGGCGAGCTTCTAGAGCTCTGCATGCAGACATCACTTCACGCCAAATCGCAGCGATACCATCTGGCAGCAATGGACCTTTATTTATTTCTTGCAAACGCGCAACTACTTGGCGCTCACGCTCTGGACGAAATACTGGCGATGAGAAACCACCTTTGACATGGCCAACTTCCTGCGCTGCTTTTGCGCGCTGAGTCAGCAAATCTAAAATTTGCGCATCGAGTGCGTCAATTTTTTCCCGTAAGGGAGCTAAGCGCTGTTCTTCAGTACTCATTAAGCCCGCCTTTCAAAGTCGCGCATAAATTCAATTAAGGCTTTTACACCTTCAATGGGCATCGCGTTATAGATGCTGGCACGCATACCGCCTGCCGCCTTATGGCCCCGCAAGGCAACTAAGCCAGCCGCGTTCGATTGCGCCAAAAACTCTGCATTCAGGTTCTCATCTTTTAAGAAGAAAGTCACGTTCATACGTGAGCGATATTCTTTTGTGACGCGATTTTCATACAAACTGCTTTGATCTAAGAAGCCGTAGAGCAAATCCGCTTTTTCTTGATTACGCTTTTCGATGGCTTTCACGCCACCTTGCTTGAGCAACCACTTAAATCCCAAGCCAGCCATGTAGATTGAGAAAGTCGGTGGCGTATTAATCATGGACTGCGTATTAGCCTGAATAGCCCAATCCCAAATCGTTGGCGTAATACCCATACTGTGACCAATTAAATCTTTGCGAACAATCACAATCGTTACACCAGATGGGCCGATATTTTTCTGCGCACCACCAAACCAAACGGCGCATTGATTGACATCCATCTCTTTAGAGAGAATATTGCTAGAGATATCTGCGACCAGTGGCGTGTTACCTACATCAGGTACATCCGGAAACTCAACACCACCAATGGTTTCATTGGCGCAGTAAAGAACATAGGCAGCATCACTCGATAACTTCCATGAGTCTCTTGAAGGAATCGTATTGAATTTTTCTGCAGCAGAGGAAGCCGCTAGGTTTGCAATACCGTACTTCTGCGCTTCTTTGTAAGATTTATCAGACCATACGCCGGTCACAATGTAATCCGCCTTTGGTCCATTCTTGGCCAAAGGCATGAGGTTCATGGGGATAGCAGCATTCTGACCAAGACCACCGCCTTGCAAGAGCAAGATCTCGTAAGTGTCAGGGATATTCATCAGCGTACGAAGATCTTGAACAACCTCCTCATACACTTCCATGAACTCTTTACTGCGATGACTAATCTCCATCACGCTAGTGCCGAGTCCACGCCAATTGAGCATTTCATCGGCAGCCTGCTTCAGCACCTCTTCTGGCAAAGTAGCAGGCCCCGCAGCGAAATTAAAAATGCGGCGGTCAAAAGTCATGATGTGCTCTAGTCTAGAGGTGACGCTTAAGCGTCACCTGCCGTATCGTCATTAGAGTCGGTTGCTGGATCTACAGATACATCACCTTCTTCTGCGTCATCAGTCTCGTCATCTGAATCGCTTTCAGCGATACGCTGCAAGCCAGATAAGCGTGTACCTTCATCTACGTTAATCAAAGTAACACCTTGAGTAGCGCGACCCATCTCACGGATTTCAGAAACGCGTGTACGCACTAAGACACCGCCAGTAGTAATCAACATGATTTGATCTTCTGGAGATACCAAGGAAGCGGCAACCACTTTACCGTTACGCTCTGAAGTCTGAATCGCAATCATGCCTTTAGTACCACGTCCATGACGAGTGTATTCAGCGATTGGCGTACGTTTGCCGTAACCATTTTCTGTTGCAGTTAACACGCTGCTTGGAATCGCAATACCGTTTGCATCAACTACAGCCGCTTCAACACCTTCTGCAGCCTCCGCTGGAGCAACTAACATCGCAATCACTTGATGACCTTCGCCTAGGTTCATGCCGCGCACACCACGTGCGGTACGACCCATTGGACGAACATCATTCTCGTCAAAGCGCACTGCTTTACCAGCGTCAGAGAACAACATCACATCGTGCTGACCGTCGGTAATCGCTGCGCCAACCAAGAAGTCGTTTTCATTCAAGTCAACCGCAATAATGCCGGCCTTGCGTGGATTAGAGAAGTCAGACAAACGCGTCTTCTTCACGGTACCCAAGCTAGTAGCCATAAAGACATACTGATCGTCTTGATAGCCCTTAATTGGCAGAATCACAGTAATTTTCTCGCCTTCAATCAGCGGGAACATATTAACGATTGGCTTACCGCGAGAAGTGCGACTTCCTTGCGGAACTTCCCAGACCTTGAGCCAATACATACGACCTCGATCAGAGAAGCACAAGATCGTATCGTGGGTATTCGCTACAAAGAGCGTTTCAATCCAATCTTCGTTCTTAGTAGCGGCAGCTTGTTTGCCACGACCACCACGTTTTTGTGCGCGGTATTCACTCAGCGGCTGACTCTTCATATAACCAGTATTTGAAAGCGTCACCACTAAATCTTGTGGCGTAATCAAATCTTCTGTGAAGAGTTCAGTTGCATTCATTTCAATGAATGAACGACGTCCAGTATCACCACCAGCAATACCGAATTCAGATTGCACTTCTTTTAATTCAGACTCAATCACTTGAGTTACACGTTCTGGCTTCGCCAACAAATCCAGTAAGTCAGAAATCTCTGCCATTACTTCTTTGTATTCGTTAACAATCTTGTCTTGCTCAAGGCCAGTCAAGCGTTGTAAACGCATCTGCAAAATTTCTTGCGCTTGACTATCTGACAAACGATACAAGCCAGTAGTTTGCATGCCGTACTCAGGCAACAATCCCTCTGGGCGATAAGCGTTACGGCCGCCTGGCGTATCTGTCTCAGCACGCGCCAACATCTCACGTACCATCGATGAATCCCATGCTTTGCCCATCAACTCTTGCTTAGCAATCACAGGGTTCGCAGCCGCTTTAATAATCGCAATGAACTCATCGATGTTTGCTAACGCAACAGCTAGACCTTCTAAGACGTGACCACGATCGCGTGCTTTACGTAATTCAAAAATCGTGCGACGTGTAACGACTTCGCGACGATGTTGTAGGAAGTACTCCAGCATTTGTTTCAAGTTCAACAAGCGTGGTTGGTTATCTACCAAGGCCACCATGTTCATACCGAAGTTATCTTGTAACTGTGTACTCTTATACAAATTATTGAGAACGACTTCAGGCACTTCACCGCGCTTCAATTCAATGACAACGCGCATACCGGATTTATCTGACTCATCACGTAAATCAGAAATGCCTTCTACTTTTTTCTCATTCACTAACTCAGCGATACGCTCGAGCAAGTTCTTTTTATTCACTTGGTATGGCAACTCGTCAACGATGATTGCCTGACGCGCGCCCTTATCCAAATCTTCAAAGTGGGTTTTGGCACGCATCACAACGCGACCACGACCAGTGCGATAACCCTCACGAACCCCTTGAACACCGTAAATAATGCCGGCAGTCGGGAAATCTGGGGCTGGAATGATCTCGATCAGCTCATCGATCGTGCATTCTGGGTTGTGAAGTACGTGTAAACAGGCTGTAACCACCTCATCCAGGTTATGTGGAGGAATATTGGTTGCCATGCCTACAGCGATGCCAGAGCTGCCATTTATCAGCAAATTAGGCACTTTGGCAGGCAGAATCAGGGGTTCTTTCTCACTACCGTCGTAATTTGGCCCAAAATCGACCGTTTCCTTGTCCAAATCGGCCAAAAGCTCATGGGCTATCTTGCGGAGGCGGATCTCGGTATATCGCATCGCAGCAGCGTTATCGCCGTCTACGGAGCCAAAGTTACCCTGTCCGTCAACCAGCATATAGCGCAGGGAGAAGTCCTGGGCCATCCGAACGATCGTGTCATACACCGCAGAATCACCGTGCGGATGGTATTTACCGATTACATCGCCAACTATACGGGCAGATTTTTTGTAAGCTCGGTTCCAATCGTTGTTTAATTCATACATAGCGAATAAGACCCGGCGGTGAACCGGTTTGAGGCCGTCACGCACGTCTGGCAGGGCTCTGCCGACTATGACGCTCATTGCGTAGTCCAAATAGGACCGCCGCATTTCGTCTTCGAGGGATATTGGTAGTGTTTCTTTAGCGGCTTGTTCCATCTAGAAATAATATCATTTTGATGACAGGTAGGCCCTATGCTAAGATTCTGTCAGTTTGTACGAAATTGAGATGTGTCGCTTTGCAGTTTTTGCATCAAGGTAGGGCGAATTACATTTAAGTTTGACTTTAATTAAAAAAGAGATTTTTGAGGACTAAAAATGAACAAAACCCTAAGAGTGTTGCTCGCTTCTGTTATTACCGTTTCTGCTTCTGCAGCAATGGCTTCTGATAACTGGCAAAACGGCGATGGCGCCCTAAACTGGAAAAACGGCGATGGCACATTGTGCTGGCGCGATAACAACTGGACTCCTGCAACTGCAGCTAAAGGTTGTGACGGTGCTTTGACTGCTGCTCCTGCTGCTTCTGGCGTTAGCCAAAGCAAAATTACTTTGCAAGCTGACACACTTTATGACTTCAACAAGTCTGACTTAAAACCAGAAGGTAAAGCTACTTTGGACAAGATCGCTGCTGACTTGAAGAAAATCAAGTTAGAAGTAATCATTGCTGTTGGTAACACTGACAGCGTTGGTACAGATGCATACAACATGGCCCTCGGTCAGCGTCGTGCTCAGTCAGTTAAGACTTACCTGACAAGCAAAGGTGTTGACGGTAGCCGCATCTACACAGAATCAAAAGGCAAGAGCAATCCAGTTGCATCAAATGCAACTGCTGAAGGCCGCGCTAAGAACCGCCGTACTGACATCGAAGTTGTTGGTACAGCAGCTAAGTAATTCACTTTACTTGTAAAAAAGCCCGCTTCTAGCGGGCTTTTTTATTTCCGCTATATTCATAGACTTCCCTAATAGCCTCACCAATAGCCAACTCATATGAACGTCGACCAGTCAGAAATCGCCAAATTTAGCGCCCTAGCCCATCGCTGGTGGGATCCTAATAGCGAATTCAAGCCTTTACACGCCATCAATCCGCTACGACTCAATTGGATCAAATCCTTTGTCAATTTAGAAGGCAAGAAGGTAGTTGATATTGGTTGTGGCGGCGGCATCTTGGCAGAATCCATTTCCCAGTCAGGTGCAGACACCACCGGCATCGATTTATCCGAAAAAGCCCTCAAGGTTGCTGAATTGCATGCATTGGAAGTAGGTGCAAATCTGACTTACCGCTCCATCTCAGCAGAAGACCTGGCTGACGAGCAACCAGAACAATACGATGTGGTGACCTGCATGGAAATGCTCGAGCACGTTCCCGATCCTGCATCAGTGGTGCGAGCCTGCGCGAAGCTTTGCAAACCTGGTGGTACTTTATTTTTCAGCACCCTCAATCGCAACCCTAAGTCCTACTTATTTGCCATTATTGGCGCTGAATACATCCTGAAATTACTCCCTAAAGGCACCCACGAATACGCTAAATTCATCAAGCCTTCTGAGTTAGTAGCCTTTACTCGCCATGCAGGCTTAGAGATGCTCGGCATGAAAGGTATGAGCTACAACCCACTCACGCAGGTATACAGCCTAGGTGAAGATGTGGATGTTAACTACATGATTGCCGTACGAAAGTAATTGAACAGTGAGTAATCTTTCCAGTCCTTATGCCGGAATCTTTTTTGATTTAGATGGCACATTAGCTGACACAGCACCCGATTTAGTCGCAGCAACCAATAAATTACTGGTTGCACGAAATCTAGCACCTAAACCTTACGAGTTTCTACGCCCCTATGCATCAGCTGGTGCCCGTGGATTACTGGAGGGCGCCTTTGGTATTGCCCCTGATCATGAAGACTTCATCGCATTGCGTGATGAATTTTTCAGTAATTATGAAAAGGCTCTGCTGGTGGACAGTAAATTGTTTGATGGAATTGGTCATTTACTCGATCAAATGGATCAAGCAAAGCTTCCCTGGGGAATTATTACCAACAAAAGTGAGCGCTTTACCAACCCCCTGACAGATCTCATGGGTCTGCGCCAGCGAGCCGTTTCTACCGTTTCTGGCGATACAACACCCTACTCAAAGCCGCATCCAGAGCCCATTTTGCATGCAGCCAGATCTACCAATATCGATCCAACAAAATCAATTTATGTTGGGGACGACATTAGAGACGTTCTCGCTGGTAAAGCGGCTGGGATGAAGACAGTGGCAGCGGCTTATGGTTACTGTGGCTGCAAAGAGCCTCCTGAGGCCTGGGGAGCGGATTACATCGTTAATACTCCACTCGATTTAATGCAAATCATCTTTCCCAACAGGGAATAGACCAAAAGATATTGAGCAATTTAAGGTCGACGGCCTTAAAATAGGGTTTCCTATGCATGAACTCCGGGGTCGACATGGTTTCGACGTGGATTACAAAGCATCAAGGGCATACCGAGGACCCGTTATCTCGTAAATCAATGGGAATGTTTTAACTGCAAACGACGAACGTTTCGCACTAGCCGCTTAATTGCGGTTGCCCCTGAACTGATTCTCTCTTGGGTCAGCTAGCGCAAGCTAGATCAGGGTCATTTACAAGAGATAAGATCATTTCATGTCACGGGGAATGATTCGAAAATTTAGTGGATCGTCAGCGAAGAACGTGTCAGTCCGTGCTTAGCTGATTAAATCAAATGATATGACTAAGTATGTAGAACTTGTTGTGGAGGATTTGCGGACGCGGGTTCGATTCCCGCCGACTCCACCATTTTGAAGTATGTAATAGTCAAACGCCACCTACAACGGTGGCGTTTTTCTTTTCTCAAAAAATCATTGCATGATGAGCATTAATTAAAGTGATAGCTCATGCCAGCCTGAAAATTAAGTGGTGCACCAGCAAAGATTCCATCCGGACTGCGGCTAGATATATATCTCTTATCAAATAGATTATTAATCACTCCAAATACTTTCCAATCTTTATTGATGGCATAGTTGGCACTCCAATTTACCGTAACGTATGAGGGGACCTCGCCTAAAGTTCCGATCTCATTCTCTATTACTGTATTTGCAGAATCAGCATATTGAGTAGATACATAATTGAGGCTTACTAAGGTATTAAAGCTATTCCTTTCATAACTAACACCCAAGTTTGAAGACAGCTTTGGGGTATAGGGAATACGGTTACCATCCCGCCCCAAGGAATTAGTACCCACAAATTTCGCCACTGGGATATAGGTGGCATTGCCGTTAATTCCCCAGCCATGGTCAAACTGATATCCCAATGCAAGCTCAGCCCCCTGATGCAAACTTTTCCCGCCATTGGCTTTAGAGATCCCAGCAGCCAAACTCTGATTCACAATTTGGTTACTAAAGTTCATACTAAACACTGCTGAATCATAAGAAAATCCGCCCGATCGACCGCGCAATCCAAGCTCCATATTAGTTGACCGCTCTGGTGACAACTGTTGATCAACTCCCTTGTCGTCAATCGCAGTAGCTAATTGTGCGGGCGCAAATCCTTTGTAGAGGCTGCCATATACCTGGGCTTGCGGCACTACTTGCCAAGTTGCGCCAATCTGCGGAATAGTCTCTACATTCTTAGTGCTGCCACTTTTATTAGTAATGACATTCGAACGAGTTTGGTTGTAACTTTCAACACGCACCCCTGGTATCAAGGCAAAGTCTTTCGTTAGCAAGAAACGATTCTGGGCGTACATTGCAAGTGAGTTTGCTTTGTTATCCTCATTAAATGAAACTCGACCGGAGTAAGCTGTTGTTTTAGAGTTCACCAACTGATTGATTTGAGATTCAGTATGCAAGCGAATACCAAACTCAGCCTCATTCGCTATCCCGAAAGCCTTATAGGCATGACTTAATCGAGAATCCAAACCCAACATTTGAAACTCACGATTACGACCAACTAAGCAGTCTGAACCCAGATTACAGGGCTTGAAAACGGTAGTATCTTGAGTGCGTTTCACAATACTTTGCCGCCAATAGTCTCGAGATAACTTACTCCAGTACAGCAAGGTATTGATTTTGGTGTCCTGATCAATATCGATCGAGTGATTGATGTCCACAGCGTTTCGTTGAGTGATAAAGCGATCATTGGGTGCTGGATTTGCTTTCATGCCATTGCTGTACTGAGCAGGGCGTAACCCAACATAAGAGGTATTGATATTGTTATCGTAATGGGTGTATTTCAGACTTAACCATTGATTCTGGGCAACTTCTATTCCGCCCTTCATTAAGACGTCATACATCTTGAAGCCATTATCTTGATACCCGTTAGACTCAGATTGAATGAAGTTAATCCCACCAACCGCACCATTCGAAGACGATTTTCCGCCCGCCTCAATCTCTGCCAAACGGTAACCGTAATTTCCTACTTTGCCGGTTAATTTAAAACCATTAGAGGGAGTTTTACTGAGGTAATTAACAACCCCGCCAATATTGGATGGGCCATATTTCAGACCTGATGCACCCTTCAATACCTCAATTCCACCAATGCGTTCAACTGGCGGGCTGTAATAAGAGGCATTTGAGATAAATAGGCTTGGCTGGATTGGAGCGCCATCCTCTAGTAGCAATACTTTTGAACTACGACTCGGATTTAAACCTCGAATACCAATATTTGGAATGGATCCCAGGCCGCCTTCATCACCACGAATATTGACGCCGGGGATCGTCTTTAAGACGTCCTGCAAGGACTGAGGCTGCAACTCCTCCATCCTCTTCTGATTGATGACATCAACCGTTCCTGGAATTTTACTAAGGGCATTTTCCTCACGGCCAACGATATCAATTCTTGGTAATTCAATATCTTGTGCTTTAACCCAGTTTGAAAATGCACTCCCATAAAGTAAAGCAAATGATGAAATCCAGGCAAGCCTGTTTCGAGAACAAAAAACTTCTTGATGCTTCATATACCATCTCCAGTGATAACAACAAAAAATCGCTGGCTATATGCATATGAAAATGCTCTTGCTGGCTAGTAACTGATTTAATTTCTACTTAGTCAAAATGAGCTTTCCTAATTTGGTGATGCGCAATTGATATACATACCCATCATGCAGAATGCAAATCTGCTTCATCTGACCCAATAAGACCTCACTAGAAATTACTTTGGGTAAAAAATGAGTGGATTCGGCGTTGAGAGATTCAAAATTTGAAGTACTTTTCTCGCTCAAAAGCTATCCCTCCAAGGTAAATTGAACGGGAGTCTGAAAGCACTGCAAGGAAAGATTGCCGGAATTGGGGGCCAATGGATTAAATCTCCACTGCGCCAGAGTTCTTAAGGCTGATTGATCTAAACCATGAAAGCCTGAGCTTTTAGAAACGCCAACCTCGCCGACAATGCCTTGTTCATTCACGCAGAGTTTCACCACCACTAAACCCTGCTCGCGAAGTTTCCTGCTGGCCAAAGGGTAATGGGGCTTAGGGCTATATAGAGGCTGCCTAGCTGCATGCCCCATCAAATGACTAGCGCTCTGAGTCCCAACAGGAGATGAAGACCCATCTGCTTGGATAGAACTGAGACTTTCTTTGCTTGAAGATGAATTCTTTTTAAGTGTGATGGACTTTTCTAGCAAAGAGGATGTTGCTCTCTCACCCACCAGATTGAGCGCGAGTACCCCCGGTACGGATGATTGCCCTCCACCAAAAGATCCATATAGGAGACTCATTAAAACCAATAGATGAGAAGCTACCACTCCTGAAATCAGCAAGGCATTTCTAGATAACATACTACAGTGCAAGCCACTTCCTTATAAAGATAAATGAGAAAAACTTAAGTGAACTTACCGATAAAGCTTGTAGTAAGTCGTCTATTGCTCTCAGTGATTTTAAGGACGCTATTCTAGATAAACAACCATGATCCCAATGGGGACGGGACTTGTAGGGCTATTGTGTGTGTTACTACTTTGAGGTCAAACGCCAAAGTGAGGTGATCTCTTTAGATCGCGCAGCATGCAATGCATCTGTTTTATCAAATGCTTTTGGATGTGTCGGCTTCGTATCTAAGCGTGCAATAACTTTTAGGTCAGCCTGCTCAATCCAATCAAGCAGCTCTTGCCTAGTTCGCAAACGTAAGTGCTCGGCCAAGTCAGACAAAATAAGCCAACCTTCACCATTTGGAAGTAGGTGATTTTTTAATCCACTCAAGAAACCCTTCAGCATTTGGCTCTCAGGATCATATACCCCATGCTCTAGTGAGGAGCTTGGCCTTGCTGGAAGCCATGGAGGATTGCAAACAATGAGTGCAGCCCTACCTTCTGGAAAAAGATTGGCTTTCTGTATTTCAATCTGTGTATTGAGGCCCAGTTGATTCATATTGTCTCGGGCGCAGGCAATGGCTCGATCATTTAAATCGGTTGCAATAATTTGCTGAATATCTCGCAGAGCTAAAACAACAGCCAGAACGCCCGTGCCCGTTCCAACATCAAAAGCCACAGAGTTTTGTTTTATAGCTTCTGGCAGCGGGGCTTTCAGAACCAAATCAATATATTCACTGCGCACTGGAGAGAAAACACCATAGTGAGGATGAATACGAACCTCTTCATCACCCCTAGTTAGCACTTGAACACCTGTCTTACGCCACTCATGGGCACTAATGACGCCAAGCAACTCACGCAGTGAGATAACGTAAGGCGCAGTCTGCTCTCCATAGGCCTCTAAACAGGCTTGAGCAACATTGGGAGCACGTCTTAATGGAATGCTGTGATCCCCATTTATCTCTATCAAAATCATTCCCAAAATACGGGCACGCTGTGACTGAGCCAGGCGATGCAAATTGAATGTATCTAGCGGGCTTTTGACTTTATCTTTTGCAACCCTATCGGATCTAGCGGATTTCTTGGAAGGCTTATCAACCCTTCTTGCCAAAGCTTGCAACAGTTGTCTTGCATTCTGAAAATCACCCTTGTAAAGCATTGCCGTACCTTCACAAGCTAAGCGGTAAGCAATATCGGCCGTCAGAGTGTCATCTGCGATCTGTATTTTTTTATGAGGCGCTATGCCATTTTCGGAATGCCACCGAGCTGAACAAACTTGTCCACCCTCTTCCCATTGAAGGCTTGCAGATTGAGTCACCTAAGAAACCACAAAACGATTGTTTTGATAATCATCGATAGCCTGCTCAATCTCCGCACGGGTATTCATTACAAAGGGACCATATTGAACAATGGGCTCATGGAGTGGTAAAGCGGCTAGAACAATAAATTGCGCCCCTGCGGAGCCTGCCTTCGCTTTCAGAAGATCACCATCTCCAAGCACAATCGCAGCCTGCTTTGGCACTTCCCTCATGGGACCACCAAGCTCTAGCTCGCCCTCATAGATATAAACAAAGGCATTAAGCTCTTTGGGAACGCTATGTTCGAATTCGGCATTAGGTGGTAAATGCACATCAAGAAATAATGGTGCAGTGGTAATCCCCTGAATCGGACCTTGCAACTCTTTGTCATTTTGCTTGTATGTTCCAGCGATCACCTTTACCGAACCGCCGTTGGCTAGAGCAATTTTTGGAATATCCTCAACCTGAATATCTTTATACCCAGCAGGCTTCATCTTTTCTTGAGATGGCAAGTTAATCCACAACTGAAAGCCGCGCATGGCACCGCTCACTTGCTGAGGCATCTCAGAGTGAATAATGCCGCGCCCTGCCGTCATCCACTGCACACCACCCGTTTTGAGATGTCCTTGATTACCCAAATGATCCTCATGCAGCATATGACCTTCAAGCATATAGGTCACAGTCTCAAAACCCCGATGAGGGTGGGCCGGAAAGCCCGCAACATAGTCATTCGGATCATTTGAAGAAAACTCATCCAGCATCAAAAAGGGATCTAGCCTGACTTGATTCTGACCCCCAAGACTGCGACGTAATTTGACACCCGCACCATCAGAAGTGGCAATGCCAGGAATGATGGTTTGAATATTACGGATCATGTGTATGAATGCTTTGGTTTAACTTGGTTTGTCTTTAAGCTGGAGGATGATCTTCAGGATTAACATCAAGCGCAATCAAGAAACGAGAAACCATGTTGTATGCAGCAATCACTGTTACCAACTCAACCGTATCAGTACTGCCCAGTGATTTTTGCAGACGCTTCATCAACTCAGGATCTACTTTGATATTGCGCGTCATCTGAAAAGTCAGTTCAGCAGCATCGTTTTCTACCGGAGAGTACAGATTCTTAGGGAAATTGGGTTGACCAATTAAACGTAAACCTTGCACCTGCTCTTCAGTACCGCCAGCCTTTTTAAATGGAGGCGCATGGTGAAAGAATTCATACTCAGCACCATTGAGGACAGCCACCCCACACATTGCCAGCTCACGCAACTTAGGATTCAAAGAAAGATTATTGCGAATCTCGCCAATGAAATGATTCCAACCTTCTGCGATAGGAATGCTATGCAAAAGCATGCGGTCCAAATTAATGAACTGACCGCCGCGCCTCTTGCGAATGGCGGCAACTAACTCAGCTGGCTCTGCCAAATCCATTGGCTGATACGGAATTAAACGTTCTGACATAAATACCTTTTATTAATACTGCTTATTAACGTCTCTTACTGAGCAGTTTCTTTAATGTTGTTTTCAATAACAAACTTACCCCAGATGCCAATCTGCTTGCCAATGAAATCTTGAGCGGCTACAGGTGTTCCTCCAACAATTTGAATTCCTTGAGCCTTAAACTTTTCAGCTACTGCTGGTGTTTTCAAGGCCTTATTTAAAGCCTTATTCATCGCATCTACTACCGCTGGAGGCGTTTTGCCTGGAGCCAATACTGCCCACCATGCTGGAGCACTAAAGCCCGGGAAGCCACTTTCAGCAATCGTTGGCACATTAGGCAAGGATGGTGATCTTTTTGCTGTAGTAATAACCAATGGAATTACGCCGCCACTATCAATATGCGGCTTGACCAAAAATTCTGAGCCTACTGCCAACTCAACCTGGCCACCCAATGCATCTTGCATCAAAGGTCCGCCGCCACGATACGGAATGTGATTCCAATCAAAGCCAGCTTGTTTAGCAAGCCGGGCCATTGCTAAGTGTCCGAGACTTCCAATGCCGATAGAGCCATAACTAAATTGCTTGCCTGTTTTAGAAAGGTCTACCAACTGCTTGAAGCTGGTGATGCCTGACTTCTTACTAGCAACCAAGACCATCGGTGATGTACCCACCAAAATGACAGGCGCAATATCTTTAATCGAGTCGTAGGGAAGCTTATCTTTGAGACTTGGATTAACACCGTGTGTATCAAACACCACAGCGAAGGTATAGCCATCTGGATCTGAGCGCGTCATCGCTGAAGTACCAATCACACCTGATGCTCCGCCAACGTTCTCAACAATGACGTTTTGCTTTAACTCTGACTGCAATGCTGGCGCTAATACACGGGCAACCTGGTCTACCGAACCACCCGGCGGAAATACGGCAATCAAACGAATTGGCTTTTGGGTTGGCCATGTGCCAACACCTGCATTTTGTGCCAAAGCAAAACTGCTAACGCCCAAGACCATCAAAGTGGCTAAGAGGCTGTTTTTAAAGGCTCTTTTAGCCATTTTTGCTAAATCCTGCATGGATTTGTCTCCTATCAATAAGAACTCAAGATTAACACTCCCGCAGCCTATTTGTCCGATAATGCTGTTGTAGCCCAGTGAGAGAAAAATGAAGTCGATTCTAAATATTGCAGCATATTTATTTGTCAGCCTAGATGGCTTGCCAGAGCTGCGCGCCAAAATGCTGGATGAATGCAATGCTCGCCAGCTGAAGGGCACCATCTTATTGACTGGCGAAGGCATCAATATGTTTCTTGCCGGCAAAACAGAGGAGCTGCGCGGTTTCCTAGATTGGCTACGTACCGATGCTCGTTTTGCCCCACTTCAGGCGAAGGAAAGCTGGTCAGAGGATCAGCCTTTCAAAAAAATGCTGATTAAGCTGAAAAATGAAATCATCCGCATGAATCACCCAGCGATTCGCCCAGAGGAAGGTCGCGCTAATTTTATTAGTCCAAAAAAATTGCAAGAGTGGTTAGATCGAGGAACTGATGATTTAGGTCGCCCCGTGGTGATGGTGGATACACGCAATGCTTTTGAAGTTGACTACGGCACCTTTGAAAATGCCTTGCATTTCAATATTGAAAAGTTCACCGAGTTTCCCGCCGCTATTTCCGCCCACAAAGATGAATTAGCAGATAAAACACTAGTCAGCTTTTGTACAGGTGGCATTCGCTGTGAAAAGTCAGGTTTGTATATGCGGGAAATTGGTATGCAGCATAGCTACCAGCTAGAAGGCGGGATTTTGAAGTATTTTGAAGAGGTTGGATCTGCCCATTACCAAGGCAGTTGCTTTGTCTTTGATGAGCGCGAAGCCCTAGAGCCCAGCCTCGATTCCATCCCTGTAGAGCAATCTATTCGGAAAAAGCTCAAAGCCAACGCTTCCTGAGCGAGGTTGGGGGCTTAAATAGTAAAATTACCAGGCAGTACAAAACTAACAAACAACAACAATTCGGACTCGAGACATGTCTAATACGATTAATCGGCAAAAGCCGATTTTTTTATCATCCCTTCTCTTTACATTTCTGGGAATGGCAATTCACCTTAACGCACATGCACAAAGTGCAGTACCAGCCTATCCCGTTAAACCTATCAAACTGATTGCACCAGTTGCTGCTGGTGGCGGACTCGATAATATTGCGCGTGCTGTTGCGGAGAAACTCTCCCGCTCAATTGGTCAAACAGTCGTTGTAGAAAATATGGGTGGTGGTGGTGGCTCTATTGCATCACAAGCAACTGCTAAAGCACCGGCCGATGGTTACACCCTCATGGTTGCGTATGTTGGGACGCATGGCACAAACCCTGCCGTCCGCAAGCTCCCTTATGACGCTATTAAAGATTTCACCCCTATCGGGATGATTGGCGCAACACCCAATGTTCTGATCATTAACCCTGATCTACCAATCAAAAACTTTAAAGAGTTTGTCGATTACGCAAAAAAGAATCCCGCTAAATTAAGCTACGGTTCCGCTGGCCCCGGAACGCTTACTCACCTGGGGATGGAGCAACTGAAGTTAGCTGCAGGAATATTTATGGTCCATGTGCCCTATCGTGGCGTGGGCCCTGCATATACCGACTTGTTGGCTGGTCAAACTCAGGCAATGTTCCCCACCCTATTTGCAGCGCTGCCTTACATCAACACCAACCGTGTACGCGGCCTTGCAGTCACTGGCTCTAAGCGGAGTTCAGCTGCACCCAATATTCCCACCTTTAAAGAATTGGGCTATAACGGCTTTGATGGCCAGCAATGGTATGGCTTGGTTGGTCCAGCTAACTTACCACCCGCTATCGTTGCCAAGCTCAATGCTGAACTCAATAAAGTTCTTGCATTACCCGACTTCTCAGAAAAAATGACGAATGAAGCGATGACATTGATGCCAATGACGCCTCCTCAATTTACCAATTACATCAAAGAAGATATTGCACGCTGGGCCAAGGTTGCCAAAGACCGCAATATTGAAATCGATTAATTTTCAAACCCACTTATTTAAAAATACTCACACTTATTCATAGGATCTTTTATATGTCTCATGCTATTACCGCTGCAGCCGATCTCAACGCACCACCAGTTACTAAAATATTGGCAGAGTTTGTTAACGCTCATCCAAGTCAGGGCTGGACTCCAGAGGTTGAGCATGAAGCACATCGTACTTTCTTAAACTGGCTTGGTTGCGCTATCGGCGCAGCAAATCATGAGAGTGTCGAATCTTCATTGGCCGCTATCCGTGAATTTCAACCTGCGGCACAAGCTAGCATTCTTGGTCGTAAAGACAAAGTGGATATGGGTGGCGCTGCGCTGATTAACGGCATTAGCTCACATACTTTTGACTTTGATGACACCCACCTCAAGACCGTGATTCATCCAGCAGGTCCAGTAGCATCGGCAATCCTAGCGTTGGGTGAACACATTGGCGCCAATGGTCGTCAAATAATTGACTCCCTTGTTCTCGGAATTGATGTTGCCTGCCGTGTTGGTAATGCGATGTATCCAGACCACTACCATCGCGGATGGCACATCACTGGATCAACCGGCATGCTCGGCTCTGCAGCTGCATGCTCACGACTTATGGGTCTTGATCTTCAAAAGACAACAATGGCTCTAGGTATTGCCGCCTCACAACCCGTTGGTATGCGTGAGCAATTTGGCACCATGACCAAACCCTTTCATCCAGGTGGGGCTGCCCGTGCAGGACAACTTTCTGCGTTGCTAGCAAAACATGGTTTTACTGCGAGTCCTAAAGCTCTTGAGGCTGGTCGTGGCTATATGCAGACAGTATCCACTAAATGCGATTGGTCAGAAATTGATCGTGCATTAGGAAAGTCTTTCGAAATCTCCTTAAATACCTACAAGCCTTTTGCTTGTGGCATCGTGATTCACCCAGCGATTGATGCCTGCGCACAATTACGCGCCCAAGGCGTTAATGCAGAAGATGTAGAACGCATTGAGCTACGTGTTCACCCACTAGTACTTGAACTCACTGGCAAGAAAACACCTAAAGATGGTTTAGAAGGCAAGTTCAGCGTGTATCACGGCTGCGCTGTAGGGTTGATTTTTGGTCAAGCCGGCGAAGGCGAGTATGCCGATGACATCGTAAACCGCCCTGATGTTGTAGCTTTGCGCGCCAAGGTTAATGCCACTACGGATACCTCCATTAGTGAAGCATCCGTTGACGTTACAGCCTTCCTAAAGAATGGCAAAGAAGTGCATATTTTCGTGAAGAATGCGATTGGCTCTGTTGAGAACCCAATGAGCGATGCCAACTTGGAACAAAAGTTCACTAGCCTGGCAGAACCTATCATAGGCAAAGAGAAAACTCGTCAACTGATTTCTGCGCTGTGGAAACTTGGACAGGCACCAGATCTCAAGCAAATTCTCAGCCTTTGCACTCCAGACTAATTTCATCCGAAAGTTTTTTCCATCTATGGCTTCATTACCAAATATCGTTGTTCTTGGTGACTATGAGCGTGCACTGCGCCGTTTCTCTAACTGGGATAAGTTAGAGAAACAAGCAAATCTCGCTATTCATCACGAGCCTTTGCGTGATGAGGCTCTGTATGAAGCTGTAAAAGATGCAGATGCTATTGCGATAGTGAGAGATCGCTCCCCATTTAATGAGGCGATGATTGCACGCCTACCTAAACTCAAGTTTTTAATGTTTACTGGTGAGCGCAATGGCACCCTTGAAGCATCAGCCTTGGTTTCCAGGGGTATTCCGATGGGCTGCACACCTGGCGGCCCCTCAAAAGAAACAACCGCCGAACTGACTTGGGCTCTCATTTTGGGCGCCTCCAAGCGCCTCATTGAAGAGAATAAATTGATTGCCTCAGGGGGCTGGCGTGATGCCATGTCAGTTTTACCAATGCTCTCTGGCGAACGTTTAGGGATCATGGGCCTAGGCGCTATTGGTAGTCGCGTAGCCCGCGTTGGCGCGGCCTTTGGTATGGAAGTAGTTGCATGGAGTCCTCGCATGACTCCCGAACGTGCTGCTGCTGAAAATGCAAAAGCAGTTAGCCTGGATGAGCTCCTAAAAACTTCTAAAGTAGTGTCTATGCACCTGGTAGCCGGCCCTGGCACCAAGGGTCTCATTAGTGCAGATCAATTGGCGCTCATGCGCCCAGATTCAATCCTCGTAAACACTTCACGCGCCGCATTAATCAACATGCCTGATCTACAAAAGGCATTGGCTGAAGGCAGGCCTGGTCAAGCAGCGGTGGATGTCTTTGATGTAGAACCTCTGCCAGAAAAAGATATGCTTCGTAATACCCCAAATCTTTTGGTAACGCCGCATCTTGGATTTATTGCAGAACCTATTTTTGCAACGTTCTCCAAAGGGATTACCGAAACCCTTGAAGCTTGGTTAGAAAATAAACCCGTGCCACATCCTTTTAAGCCTCAGTAATATTTCAGAACAATATATTGATGTCCAATCAACCCAAGACACTTACCCCCAAGCAGCTCTTTATTGGGTTTAGCAAAATTGGGATATCTGGATTTGGTGGCGTACTACCTTGGGCACGACGTACCATTGTTGAACAAGAAAAATGGCTCACGCCCGAAGAATTTAACGCCATGCTTGGGATCTGCCAAATTGTCCCCGGACCTAATATTGTGAATCTGGGTGTTTGTGTGGGTAGTCGCTTTGCTGGTGTACCCGGTGCATTCGCAGCAGTACTAGGCTTATTGCTGGCCCCCTTAACCCTAGTCATACTGCTCGGTATTTTGTATGACCACTACAGCTATATGCCCGTCGTTCAAGGATTACTCAGAGGCATCTCCGCGGTTGGAGTCGGTCTTATTGCAAGCACAGGCTTCAAGATGATGCGCGCCGAACTAAATTACCCGCCCATGCTCTCCGTGATTTTCTTGACAATATTGGCAGCGACCTATTTTCACTTAGGTCTTGGTTGGGTAGTATTGCTTGCCTCACCACTGGCATTCTTTCTGGCATGGAAGAAGGTGAAAAAGTGATCGGCACCCTCCTTAGTCTGTTTCTCAAGCTATCCGCTTTTTCCTTAGTAGCGTTTGGTGGCATCAATGCACTCCTACCCATACTCTATGATCTATCAGTAAATCAAGAGCATTGGCTTAATAGCCAAACCTTTGCCGATTACTTTGCAATTGCACAAGCCTCTCCCGGGCCCAACCTGATGACCGTAACACTCATTGGCTGGAAGGTAGGGGGCGTTATCGGAGCAATCGTTGCTACCCTGGCTATTGCCTGGCCCTCCTCAATCATGATCTATTTCTTGCAGCGCTTCATCTTAGGCATGCAGGATATTCAAAAACAAAAAATGATTGAATCGGCTGCTGGCGCTTTAGCGGTTGGCTTGATCTTATCTGCGGCCTGGATAATCGCCCTCCAGATTAATACGGGTATTGCTGCTTATTTATTGACCTTTAGCACAATTGCGATTACCTTATTCACACGCTGGCACCCACTCTACCTAATAGCTATTGGGGGAATTTTGGGTGTTCTAGGATTTATTTAAACGCCTCATGGAAAAGATATGCGACTAATTCAATACATCACCGTCTTCATAGCAAGCTTTCTCTCTATTTTCTGCAATACGTCTTTTGCACAAAGCAATTACCCAAACAAACCCATTAACTTCATCGTGCCCTACGGCGCTGGTGGTGGCGCAGACTCACGTAGTCGTCAAATTGCTCAAAAGATGAGCGTCATTCTCAAGCAACCGATCATTGTGGATAACAAGCCTGGTGCTGGCGGCAATATTGGTACTGAATATATTTCTCGAGCTGCGCCAGATGGCTACACCATTGGTATGGGGAACTTTGCGCCAATGGCAGTCAACAAAACCCTCTTTGGTAATTTACGTTATGACCCAGAAACAGATCTCACGCCGATTGTTCTCGTTGAAAAAGGACCGCTGGTATTGGTAGTCAACCCTAGCTCGCCCTACAAAACAGTGCAAGATATCGTTGCGGCCGCTAAAGCCAAGCCGGGTGCGCTCACTTTCTCATCAGGTGGTATTGGTGGCAGCCATCAACTCTCTGCTGAAATCTTTGAGCAGAATGCTGGCATTGAAATGATTCACGTTCCTTATAAGAGTGGCTCCGCAGGATTAACTGACCTCATGGCTGGAAACGTAACGATGATGTTTGATCAAATGTATTCTGCAATGCCGAGTATCAAGGCAGATAAATTGCGTCCGATTGCAATTACTAGCAAGAAGCGCTCACCACTACTGCCAAACGTACCAAGCTTTACTGAAGTTGGCTACCCAAAGGTTGAAGTGCTGAACTGGCAAGGTTTGATCGCGCCCAACGGAACGCCAAAAGCGATTATTGATAAATTAAATGCCGCTGCAAATGAGGCGCTTAAAGATCCTCAATTACGCGAACTGATGCTGTCACAAGGAAATGAAATTGGTGGCGGAAGTCCAGCTGAGTTCGCTGCTTTAATCAAAGCAGAATCCCAAAAATGGAGTGCTGTTGTTAAAACAGCTAACATCAAACCAGAATAAAAATGTAGGCACAGAAAGACAAAGGGAGCTAATGCTCCCTTTTTTATTTAAGCGCTTGGTATGTCAAGATACCCAAGAAGGTTAATACCAGTGAGCCAACTAGATTCAGTAGTGCTGTACCTAAAGCCCAGGTAAATTCACCGCGCTGCATAAAACCGACTACCTCAGCTGAAAAACTCGAGAAGGTAGTAAGACCTCCCAAAAAGCCAGTAACCACTAAAAGCTTCCATTCAGGAGAAAGATGGGGGTTGTTGCCAAAGAACGCAACTGCAATACCGATCAAGTATCCGCCGACCATATTCGATATAAAAGTTCCCAAAGGCAGTGACGAGGTAACGCCTACGGTCATGAAATTAAAGCCCGCTCTTAATAAAGCACCGAAGCCCGCACCAAAGAAAATTGCAAAGATAGGTAGCCACATAGTCTGCTCTTTATTGAATTGAAAAACCCAGCATGCTGATGGAACTCATCTCAATGCCATTTGTAAAAACTGTTGCCCGCTCACCCTCTCGCTGCAAAGCTAAGGTATACAAAGCCGGCCAATAGTGTTCAGCAGTCGGGATAGAAAGATGTGCAGCATCACCATAACGCTCCCAATCAATTAAAGCATCATGATGATTAGCGTGAATTTCTGAAGCAAAAAAATCATTAAATTCTATTGCCCAAGGATAAGGCTCAGAACCTGCTTGCCAATGAATAGTACGCAAGTTATGCACAACATTACCGCTAGATAGGATCAAGATATTTTCATCTCGCAGCGGACTTAACTGCTTCGCCAGCTCATAGTGCTGACGCGCTGACATAGACCCATCAAGACTTAACTGCACCACCGGTACATTTGCATCTGGGTACATATATTTGAGAACAGACCAAGCGCCGTGATCGATACCCCACTCATTTTCTTCGAGCACCACAGGAATATTCAATAACTCTTGTACGCGATCTGCTAACGCAGGACTACCTGGTGCTGGGTATTGAATATCAAAGAGTGCTTGCGGGAATCCGCCAAAGTCGTGAATGGTTTTTGGTTTAGGCATTGCAGTAACCCAAGTGCCTCGAGTTACCCAGTGCGCTGAAATGACCAAGATAGCGTCAGGGCGCTTTAACGATTTTCCGAGAGCCGTCCATGCTGCTGAGTAGCGATTGGGCTCTATGGCATACATTGGACTGCCATGGCCAGCAAATACTGCAGGTTGGCGATGGCTAGTCATTAATGCCGATTAACCGAATACGTAACCTGTATGAGCTGCAACCAATGCAAACAAAATAGCCAAGCTTGTAGCTGCTGCCAACATGACGACCAAGGTAATGATCTTTTTGTTGATTTCTTCTTTAGATTCGTTATGCCATTCGTTCATGCTAAATCCTCTGTAAACACATTATTGAATAGGGTAATTATCCACTATCGACCGCGTCCGGCCTTGCGCATCATGCCTTTTCCCCCGCCAAAGCCTGCCTGAGGCCTTCCAGCTGGGCCTGCGGGTCCTTTTGGGACGGGTGGACGTGCGGGCGGCTTAGCTGCCACCGCTTTTACTGGGGTTTTTGAATCAGGTTTCTTTTCGTCAGTCACTTTGAGCTCCTATGGATATCATATTGCCATGATTACTGACTATTCTATCCAAGCTGTCGCCATTAATGCGATTCCCTTGATTTTTGCCATCACTATCCATGAGGCGGCCCATGGTTACGCGGCCCGCAAATTTGGCGATAACACTGCCTATATGCTGGGTCGGGTGAGCCTCAACCCAGCCAAACATATAGACCCTGTTGGCACAATCTTGATTCCGCTGGTGTTAATTCTGACTGGATCACCCTTTTTAGTGGGGTATGCCAAGCCTGTACCGGTTAATTTTGGTCGTCTCAGAAATCCGAGAATTGACTCGATTTGGGTTGCCCTAGCAGGACCGGGATCTAACTTTATACAGGCGGTTATTTGGGCAATCTTTTGGGTACTCGTCCAAGGGGTTGGAATAGACGAGCCTTTTCTGACCTCCATGGCAAAAGCAGGCGTGATGTGGAATATCGGCCTATTGGTATTTAACCTCTTCCCACTACCGCCACTCGATGGCGGCAGAATTTTGGCCGGCCTGCTCCCGGCCCGTCAATCGATTGCGCTTGGGCGGCTCGAACCATGGGGATTCTTCATCGTGCTTGGCCTGGTCTTTACAGGAATCATTGGATCTTTATGGATGGAGCCCCTCAGCAACTTCTTTTTAGGAATCATTAATCTTCTGATGACTCCCTTAAGGATGATTTTTTAAGCGAGAAATGCTGTTCTGGGATATGCTGAAGCAACGCAGCTCACCTGATTAATGGAGAACTATCATGAAACTACAGAAATTTGTTCTAGCAAGTACCGCAACTGTTTTGACTATTGGCGCAGGTCTCGCATTTGCTCAATTCCAAAAACCAGAAGACGCTATTAAATATCGTCAAAGCGTATTTACGGTAATGGCAAATTCTTTCGGGAAAATTGGTGCCGTTGTGAAGGGTGAAGCCCCCTACAACAAGGATGAAGTTGCGAAGAATGCAGCTATTGTTGCCATGATGTCTACTTTGCCGTGGCAAGCATTTGGTCCCGGTACTGAAGGCGGCAAAGCAAAACCTGAGGTTTGGTCAGACAACGCAAAATTCAAAGCCGCTGCTGACAAAATGCAGTTGGCTGTGGCAGATTTAAATAAGGCCGCTCAGTCTGGCGATCAAGAAAGTATTAAGAAGACGTTTGGCGCAGCAGGAGCAACCTGCAAAGGCTGCCATGATGATTTCAAAAAGAAATAAGTGATTTTTTTATTGATCGTTATTTCGTAATCAGGTAACCAACTACTACCGCGATCACGCTTAATAGCACTAAAGCAAAACCGCGCTGTAGTACTCCATCCTTGGAGGCCCGACCCAAGTCAGCCGGCAAATATTTTGCCTCCTCGCTTGGGTCAATTTCTTTATCGCCACTAATCATTGGCTTAATCAGATCTTCACCTTTAAATTTCTTGTAGAAGATAATGGCAGCAATGTGTATTGTAATCAGGGTCAGTATCACTACTTGATTGCCTTCGTGAATCTCCGATAAAAATGAAGAGACCGAACCAGAGACATACTTCTCTAAGGGCCCTTTGAAGGACACCTCATCATCAACAAATAATCCTGTAAACACCTGAATACTTAAGACAAAAAGTAGCGCAAATACAGAGATCGCACCTATTGGATTGTGACCAAGAACGTGGGGTGAGCGCCCACGCAAGTAATCGAAAATTGCTTGTTTACTTGGAATGAAAGATAAAAAGCGAGCATGGGTTGAGCCAACAAACCCCCAGATGATTCTGAAGATCAACAAAGTCAAAATGCTGTAACCGAAATAGGCATGCCATTGAATGAATTGATCACCCAAATTGATAGTCAGAAAGCTGCCGGCGATACAAACCACCAAGAGCCAATGAAATACACGGATTGGCAAGTCCCATACGCGAATGATTTTCTTCATAACTTAAGGATAATCCTCTTCTCCTCTAAAATGGAGGTAATTCATGAATCCTGGCAAAGCCTTTAGAACCCTACTGCTGTATCGCGTTGGCGCGACACTAAGCTATCAAATTACGATGGTAGCGGTTGGCTGGCATCTTTACGAGATCACGAATAGCGTTGTTTCTCTTGGACTTATTGGTCTTGCTGAGCTGGTTCCCTACTTTGCACTAGCGCTGTATTCAGGACATGCAGTTGATCACCACTCTCGCAAATGGATTGCTGCGATAGCCTGCAGCATTCATATTGCCGTTGGCTTATTTTTGACTGCTATTGCACTCGGCTGGCTTTCCCCTCCGGTGCCATTGATATACACCGCTGTAGCTTTCATTGGTATTGGCCGCGCCCTACTGAGACCTTCCTATCAAGCGCTTTTTGGGCAAATCATTCCCCGAGACCAATTGCCGCGTTACACGGCTTATGCATCCTCTGCTTTTCAGATATGCGTGGTAACTGGACCAGGCTTGGGTGGACTCATGATTGGCTTTGCTGGTCTTGAGTGGACCTACTTGCTGGCCGCCTTCTCTGGAGCAGTCGGTTTATATGGCATTACCTTCATCAATGCTGTGCAGGAAAAGTCGAGCAATTTATCTGGTCACTTCCTCAAGAGTTTTTTGGAGGGCTTTCATTACGTCAGAAAGCATGAGCTCATTTTGAGCATCATGGCGCTCGATATGTTTGCCGTTCTCTTCGGTGGCGCAGTCTCCATACTTCCCGCTTTTGTCAAAGAGGTACTCAATGCAGGGCCGGAAACTCTAGGGATTTTGCGCGCTGCCCCTGCAGCTGGTGCTGTGATTACTGGCATCTACCTGGCTAGGCACCCCATTCTGACGGACTCTGGAAAATATCTGCTGATTTCGGTTGCAGGGTTTGGTGCAGCGATTATTGCCTTTGGCATCTCTAGTAATTTATGGCTCTGCGCCTTCTTCTTATTTATCTCCGGATGTTTTGACTCTATATCCGTAGTGATTCGTGGCAGCATCATGCAGCTCACAACACCCGATCACATGCGCGGCAGAATCAGTGCCATCAATGGCATCTTCATTGGCTCATCCAATGAATTAGGCGCACTTGAATCCGGCATCGCTGCTAGCTTGATAGGCTTAGTGCCGTCTATCGTCTTCGGCGGAGCAGCAACAATAGCGATCGTCTTCATCACCTATCGCCTTGCCCCGCATCTTGGCAAACTACATCTGAAAGATATCTCTTAGTAGACGCCTCAAGAAATTATTGCTACTTAATTTCCGGCAGATCTTTTTGAATGATCTTCAAGCCTGCACGCAAAGCCTCTTGATAGCGCTCACGTTCAGCCTTAATCGTTTCAGCAGTCCACTTAAAAAAACCTTCACCGGTTTTCATACCAAACTTGCCACTCGCAATGCGATCACTCAAGCACTTTGCTATCGTGGGCGCATTATTTAATGTTGGATAAATAGTGGTACCTCCGGCACCATGCACCTCTAAGCCTGCATGATCTCGTTGCATGGCTGGACCTGCCGCAATGTAGCGAAAGCCAAAGCCGAAACGAACGGCCTTATCAATATCCTCGGGAGTGCAAATACCTTCATCCACCATCGAGAAAGCTTCACGTGACAAAGCATGTTGAAGACGATTGGCTAAGAAACCTGGGAGATCTTTTTTAACAGTAACAGGCACCATGCCGCACGCAGTCATCAAACGTGAAAGGCTTTCTCCAACCATGGGCGAAGTCTTCGCACCATAAACCACCTCTACGCAAGGCACCAAATGCGCCGGCATAAAAAAGTGTAGGCCGATCATACGGGCAGCCGTTTTAAGACCGTTTGCAATTTCGCTGATCGGAAAGCTTGTGCTATTACTCGCCAAGACTGCCTCAGGCTTTGCATATTTTTCCAACTTGGCAAATAACTCGCGCTTAATATCTAAACGCTCAGGCACGCACTCAATCACTAAATCGATATCAGACCAATCCACCTCTTCAAGTGTGCCGGCAACTGAAAGCAAATGAATGCGATGCTCATAACCAAGCTCAGTCATAGTATTTGCAAAATAATCAGGCAAGAGAGCTCGTCGTTCAGTAGTTGGCTCAACAACTTGAACAGCGCAACCACCACGCGCACAAACAGCTGCTACGTCGGCACCCATCGTGCCACCACCGACAATCACTACCTTAGTTTCGGCTGGGGTAAATAACATGAACTTTCTCCTAAATGGGGGCGGACTTTTTCTAAAAAATCCTCTTACAATGAGACCATTATTTCAATAAAAAAGTTAGTGAGACATGATCCCCGTCAATTCGGTGCTGCAGGTCGGCCATTTCCCTGAAATTATGCAGGCAGAGATAGATCGGCGCTTTACCCCGATTCATCACCTAGATCTGAATGCGCCTCCCCCAGTCGGAGACTTTCAGGCTATCTTGATTCGCTCTAATACCAAGCTTCCGCAAGCCCTTGTTGAGCAGATTCCCAGTATTCGTATGGTGGCAACCTGTGGTGTTGGCTACGACAACCTTCCTTTGACTTATTTGAAAGAAAAGGGCATCAAAGCAAGCAATACTCCTGGTGTTTTGAATGATGCCGTGTGCGAACTTGCCATCGGCATGATGCTGGCTCTGCTTCGTCAACTACCGCAGGCGCAGGAGCACGTCAAAAGTACCGCTTGGTCAAAGGCGCCTTTTAGGCTCACCAGCACCCTAGCTGGCAAGCGCGTAGGCATCGCTGGGATGGGTCGCATTGGACAAGACCTAGCCAAGCGATTAGAGCCTTTTAAAGTGGAAATTGCCTACTCAGGACCCACTCAAAAGCCTTTGCCATACAACTACTTTCCAAGCGTTCATGAATTGGCAAATGCCTGTGACATCGTATTTTTAGCCTGCCCTGCAACTCCAGATACCGACAAGATGGTTAATGCCAAGGTATTGGAAGCCTTGGGGCCCTCAGGATATTTAGTCAACATAGCCCGTGGAAGCGTAGTGGATGAGGATGCCCTTTTATATGCACTGCAACATAAAAAGATTGCTGGCGCTGCCTTAGATGTATTCGAAAATGAGCCAAATCCAAGAGCTGCTTTTTTAAGCCTTGATAATGTATTGTTAGCACCACATATTGGGAGCGCTACCTCGGAAACACGGATAGCCATGACCAACTTAGCTGTGGATAATTTAGAAGCCTTCTTTAAACACCAAACACTTCCATCGGAAGTAAATAACTAAAACAACGGAGCCAGCATGACGATTTCTCTGCACCCTTCCACCTTACCTGCGGTGTTATCCCCTGTACTTACACCATTTAAGGCAGACGGAAGCCCGGATGCGCCTAAGCTACTAAAGCAATGCCAATGGCTAGAAGCCAATGGTGTTGGGCAGGCGATCTTTGGTACGAATTCAGAAGCAAACTCCATGTCCGCTCCACAGAAGATGAGCGCATTGACCACCCTAATTGAAGGTGGATTAAAACCTGAGCACTTGATGCCAGGAACTGGTGCAACTTCGATTGATGCCACAGTCAATATGACACGACACGCAGTGAACCATCACTGCGCAGGCGTATTAATGTTGCCGCCCTTCTATTACAAAGACGTTACTGATGATGGCTTATTTGCTTATTTTTCAGAAGTGATTCAAAAAGTAGGTAGCGCCGCATTACAGATTTATATTTACAACATTCCACCAGTCACCAAAGTGACCTTAAGCCTCTCTTTGCTTGAGCGCTTAGTGAAGGAATATCCAAAGACTGTTGTGGGTATGAAAGATAGCTCTGGCGATTGGGCTTATACAGAATCAGTGATTAAGCTTTTAGCTCCATCAGGATTCCGCGTTTATGCAGGTAGCGAAGTATTCCTCATGCGTGCTTTGCGTGCTGGTGGCGTTGGCTGTATCTCAGCTACCGCTAACGTGAACCCCAAGGCAATTGCTGATTTAGCAGCCCATTGGACAGAATCAAATGCGGATGAACGTCAAGCAGGCTTAGATCAAGTACGTGGCATTTTTGCCAAGTATCAAATGATTGCCGGCATGAAGACTGCCGTTGCACATTACAGCAAAGATCCCGAGTGGCTTAGAGTGCGCCCACCACTCATGCAGTTAAGTGCTGAGCAACAAGCCCAATTACTTGGTGAGCTAAAAGCAATTAACTTCAGCATGCCAGGCCTGTAATTTAAAAAACTAAAAAATCATTAGGAGACAACCATGAAACTACTTAAGGTAATTGCTTTATCACTAAGCTTCCTTTGCGCAAGTGTTAGTGCTCAAAATATTTCTATTGCAACAGGCGGTACAGGTGGTGTTTACTACCCGATGGGTGGTGGCTTAGCTTCTGTCCTATCCACCAAAGTCCCTGGAATGTCTGCCACAGCAGAAGTTACTGGCGGTTCAGTAGATAACTTGAACCTCATTGGCACAGGAAAACCGTATGTTGGCTTTTCGATGGCCGATGCCGCAAAAGATGCTCAGATTGGTGAAGGTAAATTTGCTGGTAAAAAAGTGGATCTTCGTACCCTGGTAGTTCTCTATCCAAACTTGATGCACGTAGTAACAGTCGACTCTACTGGCATCAAATCCATGAAGGATTTAAAAGGTAAGCGCATCAGCACTGGCGCCCCTGGTAGCGCAACGGAAGTAATGGCTTTTCGCTTACTGGAAGCAGCTGGTATTGATAAAGATAAAGATGTAAAGCGCGAGCGCTTAAGCGTTGCTGAATCTGTTAACGCTGTTAAAGACCGTAAGATCGACGCCTTCTTCTGGGTTGGTGGCTTACCGACAGCAGCTGTTACTGATTTAGCTAATAGCCCCGGCATGAAAATTGTTATGGTCGATACCTCCGATGAAGTACCTCTCATGAACAAGAAGTATGGAAATTTATATTTCCCGACAGTGATTCCTAAGGCAATGTATAGCGGTATGGCTAAAGACAATAAAGTGGCTGCCGTTGCAAACATCCTCGTGGTGAATGCCAATATGCCGGATGACCAAGCGTATAAGATTGTCAAAACCATGTTTGACAACAAGATTGATCTAGTACGTACCCATCAGGAATACATGAATGTCAGCTTGGAAAATCAAAAAGTGAAATCAACTCCGATTGATTTTCACCCAGGCGCTTTAAAGTACTTCAAAGAAAAGAACATCAAAGTTAATTAAGTTCAATTTTGCAATAAGGGGTGAGTCAAGCTCACCCCTTTCGTTTTAAAGCGGACAAAAAATAAAGTACGCATCAATATAAAAAATAGGTTGAGACATGAATCAAAACGTTATAGATAACGAAACCCAAGAAAAATTAGACGCCTTCATCAAACAGGAAGAAGGTGACTCCAATGATTACAAGGGCCTACTAGCCAAGTTCATCACTCTGGTAGCAGTGGGCATGTCTTTATTTCATCTTTACGCCGCATACTCTATTGTTCCAACGCAACAATTGCGTGTGATCCACGTAGCTTTGGTTCTGTTCCTGGTTTTCTTAAGCTTCCCAATAGCCGCTCGCTTCAAAAACCGTCTCATGTTCTGGGATGCACTGTTTGCGCTAGGGTCTGTAGCCATCGCCTATTACATTTTGACTGGCGGCGATGATTTCATGGATAGAAATACTGCCCCCAACTCTACCGATGTCATGATTGGCATTGGCTTAATTCTGCTCATTCTCGAGAGCGTTAGAAGAACGAATGGCATGGTTTTAGTAACGGTCACTGTCTTGTTTCTTCTTTATGCCCTGTTTGGTGACTATTTGCCAGCACCTTGGACCCACAAAGGTTACGGTCTAGATCGTTTAGTGGGTTATATGTATATGACACTAGAAGGTATCTATGGCACTGCTGTGGACGTCTCAGCAACACTCATTATTCTTTTCACTATTTTCGGCGCCTTCTTGCAGTTCACTGGCGCGGGTAAGTTCTTTATCGACTTTTCATTTGCTGCAATGGGTGGCAAATCCTCAGGCGTCGGCAGAACCATTGTGATGTCTTCATTCTTATTGGGTGGACCATCAGGCTCAGGTGTAGCTACGACCGTTACGGTTGGCTCAGTCGCAGCTCCTATGTTGGATAAAGTGGGTTACGAAAAAAATGCTGCTGGTGGACTTTTGGCAGCCGGCGGTCTTGGCGCCATCATCTCACCACCAGTACTCGGTGCAGCAGCCTTCTTGATTGCTGACTTCCTAAAGATTTCGTATTTAGATGTGTTGCTCATGGCAACTATTCCAACCATTCTTTTCTATCTTGGTTTATTTGTCATGGTGGAAATTGATGTTCGCAAGTACGGCATGAAGAGTATTCAGTTTTCATCGACTGAGACTGCATGGCAACTAACCAAAAAATATTGGTTCCATTTTTTCTCGCTCATCTCGATTGTGGTGTTCATGCTGATGGGCTTCTCCCCTGTCATGTCGGTGTTTTGGGCGACAGTGGTTTCAGCCCTATCAAGTATGTTGCGCGAAGATACCGCCATTATTCCATGGGCATGGTTTAAAGGAAAAGAGCCTATCCTCTCTGGACTCTACAACTCCAACCTAACCAAAGCACTTGCCTCTGGCTCAACGGGCGTTTTAGCCATTGCCGCTACCTGCGCTGGGGCTGGCTTGATTGTAGGTACCGTTACTTTGACTGGTCTTGGCCTGAAATTTAGCTCGATTGTGATTCAGTACGCAGGCGGCTCACTCTTGCTGACGACTATTTTTACCGCCTTAGTTGTTTGGGTAGTTGGACTGGCCGTTCCAGTTACCGCTTCTTACATTATTTGTGCGGTGATTGCAGCGCCAGCCTTAATTAATTTAGGCGTACCTGCTTTTGCTGCGCATATGTTTATCTTCTATTACGCTGTTCTTTCGGAAGTGTCACCTCCGACTGCGCTTTCACCATTTGCAGCAGCGGCAATTTGTAAAGGCAATCCCTATAAGACCACCTTGCAAACCTGGAAGTATGTAGCTCCAGCTATCCTAGTTCCATTTATGTTTGTATTAGATAAATCCGGTGTGAGCTTGCTGTTGATGGGATCTACTAGCGCCTTAGAGCAAGCTGACTGGATGCAAATTGCCTGGGTTTCCTTTACGGCAGTTGTTGGCATTATCTGCTTAGCAGGAGGGCTTCAAGGCTGGTTCATTGAGAAGACTAAGATCTTTGAACGCGTGATCATGGTGATTTCTGGTGTTGCCCTAGCTTACCCTTCTACAGAAGCAGACTTAATCGGCTTTATTGGGTTTGGCTTGGTTCTGGTAACGCAAACCATTACACACTTCAAGCTCAATCCGAGATCTTCTTGATGCATACCTGAATGAGGATTGAATCTTCGAAACAATAAAGCCCGCAATAGCGGGCTTTATTGTTTCTGACTACTGCTTAACTTAAGTAATCTTGCTCCAAGCAGCCTTACCTGCGTACTTTTTAACAGCAGCCTCATCAAACTCAAATCCCAATCCAGGAGTTTTATGCAAAATCAAATCCCCATTCTTAAAGGTGAGTTGTTTGTTGATTAGTCTGCGGAAGTTCAGAACTTGATCATCTAAGAAAAACTCAACAAAGCGTGCATTCGGAGTAGCAGCTACTAACGGTGCATGTAAATCATGCATCCAGTGTGGACAAACGATGACGCCTTTTAAATCGGCATATGCAGAAATTCTTCGCCATTCGGTAATGCCACCACAGACTGCAGCATCTGATTGCAAAATGGCAGCGCCACCAGCATCGATTAATTCTCTAAAGCGCCAGCGCCCTGCTTCCATTTCACCAGTAGCAACGTTGATCTTGGTTTGACGAGCCAATGCTGCATGTAAATCAATTGCATCTGGCGAGAACGGCTCCTCAATCCAGTAAGGGTTGTAAGCCTCAAAGCGACGCACATACTCCAGTGCAGTCGGCAAATCACGCCAAGCATTGTTAGCGTCCAAAGTCAGTAATACATCATCGCCTACCGCTTTGCGAGCCGCCTTCACGCGCGCTTCTTCTTCAGAAGGGGATAAGCGACCCACTTTCATCTTGACCGCTTTAAAGCCCTGCTTTACGTAAGACTCCATCTCTGCACCTAACTTGGCAGGAGTTTTACCATCCAAGTAATAACCACCACTAGCATAGGCCGGGACACGATCATCTACAACCGAGCCCAAGTATTGATGTAAAGGTAATCCCGCTGAACGGGCATTTAAATCCCATAAGCCCGTATCCAAAATTGAGATGCCGCGCATTACTGCGCCCGCACGGCCCTGAAGGATGGATTCGTTATACATCTCCATCCAAAGACCTTCACTGCGATGACTGTTTTGACCAATCAATTTTGGAGCAAGTAGTTGCTCAACAGCAATCTTAGCGATATCTCCACCAGCGCTACCGACATAACAAAAGCCAATGCCTTCATTGCCATCTTTACCGCGCACTTTTACAAGGCAATAGTGACGCTCAGATACGGTACGCGTAGAAAATGAGGTGACCTTATCTAAAGGCACTGCCACTGAGGCAACTTGGATAGATTCAATAATCGGCATCTACACTCCTTAATCAAAAAATAATTGTATCGAGAATTTCATTTATCTTTCTCCACCCAAGATAGGCACAGCTTCTGGTAGCACTACAGATGTAGTTAAAAGTAACAAAACTGGCACTGCCAAAGGTACCGGCTTTGAGGTCCGTAGGCTGCCCCCAGATCAAGACTGAATTGATTTTGCTGCAGCACAACATATTTATTCGGGTTCGACCTCACATTATTAGATAATTGGGGGGTGAATAAAAACGCATCTATTAGCTCCCTGTTCACCAAGGGAATAATCATTTTGTCTGGCTGCGCCTTTCTGAGCTCAACTCCGGGCCTAGCTTATGCAGCTCAAGCGCAAAATGCCAACCAAACTCGCCAGAAGGTAATTGTTCAACCTTCCAAACAGGTTGGCTTTAAAGATAAATCAGCGGGTGCTGGCTCAAAGATCAGTAGCATGAGTCTGAACCCATCCCTATTCCAGCGCAAATCACCAGATGAGCTCATGCTCGATAGCGATGCTAATTTAGATTACCGGGTTGCCCAAGGCTGCTTACGACGCAACTTTAACGAAGATAATTTGCCGTCAAGTGTTGGCATCGATAACCGCCAGTTTTCTGAATTTTTCAAAAGTCAGACTAAAACGTTTTTTGATCGCATGCGTGGAGACTGCATTCCTTACGCAGTTGCTTTTGGTAGCCGAAATCGTTTTGATTCATTAAGCATCATGAACGGCCCTATCCAGGATAGTAAAACAGAAGTTTGGACATTTACACCTTCAGCTGTTGGTGGATTTTTAATTCAGCAGGACTACCTGAGGGATGAATCTAAGCGCCTAACCGAAATACGCATTCCCTTAAGAGATGTTTTATATGATCCACGCAAAGTAAGCGACCAACTGCCGGTTGAACTGGTATGGGAATTGAACTCTCTGATCAAGCAAATTTACCCAGAAGAAAATAATTCCCTAGAAAATACTAATAGTGTTGTGCGTTTAATTGTCGACTTTGGTGATCGAGAGAAGTGGGCACAAATTTGGGCCGTTGAAATCATTGATCCCACCACCAAAGAAGTATTTGCAAATGCCTTCTGGATGGAGCGTAGCGACATTCCCGGTGGCTTCTTTACGGGGACTGGTGAATCGCTTGAGCGCTCCTTCTGGACCAACCCGTTGAGCTATCGCCGTATTTCAAGGGGCGTTGGCATGGTGAGAGCCTCCTCAGGCAAACGTAGCAAAACTACAGCGCCAGCAGCCAAAACTACAGCCCCAGCCCCAACTCCAGCTCCAGCTCCAGCAACTAAACAACGTTATCGCGCTCATATGGGCATTGATTACTCCGCGCCAATCGGCACGCCGATCTTTAGCGTTGCCAACGGTAGAGTGGCTCATATTGGTTACAGCGGTGCATTTGGGAATTTGATCATTTTGGAGCACCCAGGCAATTACCACACCTACTACGCTCACTTAAGCAATTACAACGTAGAACTTGAATTGGGCAATGAAGTGCGGCGCGGTTTAGAAATTGGTTATGTAGGATCAACTGGTCGATCCACTGGACCACACCTTCATTTTGAATTAAGAAAAAATGGGATTTATGTTGACCCTTATGGCTCTAAGACTCAACTCGATTTGTGGTCTATGCGAGATAACGAAAGTGGACTACTCACTAGAGAAATTCTCCTGTTAGGTAGCCCGATCAAGCATAACTAAGCAATAAAAAAGGGTCCACTTGGACCCTTTTGTTAAGCACTGAGTAAGTTAACCCAGTACTAGCACTGGCAAAGTTGCGTGGACGATGACTTCGTGAGTCTCGCTACCCAACAAAATACCTTTAATACCTGTGCGCTTATGTGATGCCATGACAATCACATCAGCCTTCGCCTTTTTAGCGCCAGCCAAAATGCCTTCAGATAAATTACTATTTTCAATGTGAAGACTTTTCACTTTGCTACCAGCGCCTAGCGCAGTTGTCGACTTCTTAAGGACATCCTGCGCAAAAGCCGCGCAAGCTTCAGTATGCTGTTTCTTAGAAATCCCATAGCCCATAGTGCTATCTGAATACGCCATCGGGGGCGTAGGATCGGAAACATACACTAAAGTAACCGCAGCACCATCCGCCTTGGCAAGTGCAGCCACTTTCTTCAAGGATTTTTTGCTGACATCTGAGCCGTCTACCGGCACCAATAAATGCTTAAACATATTAACTCCTCTTAAATTGAACTACTACTCTACTCTTTCCATCATAATGCTTATTATTAGTATATAAAAGAATAAAGGTAACTTAATTGCTCAAGAATTTTGCTATCTACCTCTCATTTTTAATCGCCCTTATCGCAATCGATTTGGTATGGCTCCTGGGGGTTGCGAAAAACCTCTACCGCACTGAGATGGGCGACCTGATGGCAAGCGAACCCAAACTACTGGCTGGACTCGCGTTCTACCTTCTTTATGCACTGGGCGTCTGTATTTTTGTCATTGTTCCAGCGCTATCAAAACAGTCTTGGATATATGCGCTGCAATATGGAGCCTTGTTTGGTCTATTTTGCTATATGACTTACGACCTAACCAATTTAGCGGTAGTGAGAAACTTTCCAACGCAATTGGCTTTCATTGATATTGCCTGGGGAAGTTTTGTGACGGCTGTATGTTCAGGCTGTGCTTATTGGGTTGGCAACCGTATCTCCTGAATATTTATCTCTTAAATTATTAAGACATCTCAATAATGTTTTTTCGCCCCCGGCTACTAGATTCATTTTCTGGCTATAACAGCACCCTCTTCACAAAAGACGTTCTAGCGGGATTAACCGTTGGTGTTATTGCATTGCCTCTGGCCATGGCTTTTGCAATTGCTAGCGGATTAAAGCCTGAAGCTGGCATCTTTACTGCCATTATTGCCGGCGGAATCATTTCCTTACTCGGTGGGAGCCGCGTTCAAATCGGCGGCCCTGCTGGAGCCTTCATTGTGATTGTCTACGGCATTGTCGAGCGCTATGGTGTGCCAAATTTATTGCTAGCAACCGCCATGTCAGGAGTATTTTTATTTCTGATGGGCTTATTCCGCCTTGGAACGTTGGTACGCTTTATTCCGATTGCAGTCATTATTGGTTTTACTAACGGCATCGCCTTTCTGATTGGCCTGTCCCAAATAAAAGACTTTTTTGGACTACGGATTGAAAAAATGCCGGCGCAATTTTTTCAACAAGTTCATGCGCTCTACGTAGCGGCCGACACCCTCAATCCTGCTGCGCTTGGCCTTGCCTGCGCTAGCCTTGCGTTATTAATTTTCTGGAAATTATTTCAGAAGCGGCTAGGCTGGCTGTCGCACCTGCCTGGCACTGTAGTCACCATGGTGGTAGCGACGATCGTTGCCAGTATTTTTAACTTACCTGTTGATACTATTGGTAGTCGCTTTGGTGGCATTCCATCCGGACTCCCCACTTTTCAATGGATTCCGGTAAGCTGGGATAGCGCTCAATTTATGGTGGCGCCAGCCTTAACGCTTGCTCTATTAGGATCCATTGAATCTTTACTCTGCGCACGGATTGCCGATGGCCTGATGCATGATCGCCATGAATCCAATCAAGAACTCATGGCTCAGGGCATTGCCAACTTCACCATTCCATTCTTTGGTGGGATGCCAGCAACGGGCACCATTGCCCGAACCGTTACCAATGTCGAAAGCGGCGCTTCCACACCAATCTCGGGCCTTGTTCACGCAGGCACGTTACTGATCATCGTCTTATTTGCAGCACCCCTTGCTAAAAATATTCCCCTCGCTAGCTTGGCTGCTATCTTGATGTATGTGGCATGGAATATGGGTGAGTGGAAAAAATTTATTGAGCTCAAACAATTTCGTCTACCTTATCGCATTACTATTTTGAGCGTTTTTATTTTGACCGTTGTCTTAGATCTCACCATTGCTGTTGAGGTCGGTTTATTGCTTGCTTTCATCACCTTTATTTATCGTATCTCCAGCCTATCGCGTTGCGAGATTGCGCTAGCCAGTGACTTCCCTGGACTGAGCAATCAGCAAGGCAGAATTGATGCCTATCGCATTCATGGCGCTATCTTTTTTGGAGCAGTAAAACTCCTTGAAAAGATTGAGACGAACTTACCGTCACAAACACTTTTGCTCGACTTGAAGAATGTGATCTACATTGATACATCCGGTATGGATACGATCATGGAACTCGCACACTTATGCAAGATTCGGAACATTCGATTGATCATTTGTGGCTTGGCGCATCAACCTTTAGAGATGGCAGAGCGTAGTGACTTTATTGCTTCACTATCGCAAGACTCTTTATATCCAGACCTTGCTTCCGGAATAGAGGCGGCAAGCTCTTAAGAAATACAGAAGCCACCTTTTAAAAGGGCTTCAGGCAAAACCCAGGCACGATATAAACCAAAGCCACCAGCAATCAGCAAAAGTAAAGCAGCCAAATAGCGCACCCAGCGATACTGTCCAAACTGGGTAAGCGCTGCTGAAAATTTAGAGATGAGTAACAGATTAGGCAAAGTACCCAAACCAAATGCCAACATCAATGCGGCACCAGTAAAAATATCTCCCGATAAAAATGCGAGCGGTAAGACGCTGTAAACCAATCCGCAAGGTAACAGGCCCCACAGCATGCCGCTGAACCACCGGGATGGACCGCTAGCGATACGGCCCAAGTATTTGGCCCAATAAGCTGCAATTTTGGTACTCAGCCATTTACCCCCAAGTAAGCCTTCTGACTTACCCATTCTTAGCAGGCGGATGCCCATCAAAATCAAGATCAGCGATGTCAAAGCAAATAGAGGGCGCTGTATCGGAATGAGGTTTTGCTGCCAAACCACTACTCCTATAGAGGCAGCTAAAGCACCCAATAGGACATAAGTCGTTACACGCCCCAAATGCATAATCAACTGTAGATAAAAAAGCTCGGATTTAGCTCTTATAGGGGTCTCCAAGGCTACAGGTCGCTCAATGGCTGCGGCTATGCCACCACACATCAAAGCGCAGTGCCAGCCACTCACTAAGGCCCCCAGAAACACAGCTAACAGCAGACTGGTCGTTAGCATGACATCAATAAAAAGTAGGTAAAAGCCATGATTTTCATATTAATAGAATAAACTGCTCTTATAGAATCGTTCAAATATGAATTACAAACCTACCGATAGCCCAGCCAGCAAATGCTCAGTCTGCGTACTGGGTCAATTTTGCCTTCCGGTAGGTCTTAATAGCACCGAAGTTTCAAAAATCGATACCTTAGTAAAAGAGCGCGTTCACTTGCAGAAAGGCGAGAGCCTCTATCGTCATGGTGACCCACTAAGCGCAGTCTATAGCGTTCGCTTTGGCACCCTCAAAACAGAATTCTGCCTTCAAGATGGTAGACAACAAGTTATCGGCTTTCACATTCCTGGTGAGATTTTAGGTCTTGATGGCATTGGCGAAGGCCACTATCAATCTGATGCAATCGCTCTTGAAGAAAGTGAAGTTTGCATTATTCGTTATGAGGCCTTTGAAGATCTAGCACGCCAGATCCCAGTCCTACAAAATCAGTTTCATAAAATCATGAGTCGTGAATTGACTCAGGATCAGCGCCACCTACTTTCGCTGGGCACGATGCGCGCAGAAGAGAGGTTGGCAGCATTCTTATTGAGTCTTTCACAACGCTTAGCAGCGCGTGGCTATCTTAATAATGAATTTGATTTACGTATGAGTCGCAATGATATTGGCAGCTATTTAGGCATTCAAATTGAGACTGTCAGTCGTATGCTGTCGCGCTTCGCCGAGTCAGGCCTCATTCAAATTAAGCAACGCCATATCAAACTGATTGATATGGATGGTCTATATGAACTTGCTGGGGTCCCTAACCCAGATAGATCAGCCTGCGTCAGCGCAGACATCCCTGTAAAACACACTTAAAGTAAGCCGCGGTCGATTTCTTTACTATCCGAAGCTTCAATACCAGGCAAGATATAAGCAGTAAGCGCACTAGAAATTGCGCAAAAAATCCAAATTGCAAAAAATCCAATGGTGTAGATGCCTTCATCAGCAATATCTGGATGATGACCAAAAAATAAAAGATCTTGTGGATTTATCACAGTGAACAAAAGGCCCTCTGCCATACCAGCCACCAAAAAGGAGGGCCACAAAATCCAGATTAGCAGGCGGGACTTCATTTTTTTGCCTGTGCATCTGATTGCACATCTTTAAGTTGCTCAACTTTTAAACCCTGCTTAACAAGACCTTCGCGCAAAGGTTTATCCGCATATAAATTGATCGCCAAGTAAATAGTGATGATGCAGCCAATCATGGCAACTGCAGGACCGCTGATTAGTAACCATGGCCATAACTGTTTAAACCAAGGTTTAGTAGTTTGCTCTTCTATCATATGCATCCTCTTCATTGCTATCACTTAACGGGGAATTATAAAAGTTGATTTTTCATCGCGAGTTCGAATGACTGTCTGATTGCCAGATATTTCTTGGGCAACCACGTCAAAGTGAATTGGGTAATTTCCAGACTCGCTTTGACCAATAGTAGTACTGACCTTAATTGGGAACAACTGATTGCTTGCAGGTGCAACATCAATCTCTTGAATTTCTCCACCCTGAGAGTTGAGAATCTTTAAATCATCCAGGCCAGTCGCCTTTACTCGCACTTTCATTGGATGTTCAGAGGCATTCATGATCTGGATGCGATAAATATTCTCGATACGGACGCCCTCTACTTCACGAGCCAATGCCCCGCGGTCGCGCATCACATCAACTCTTAATGGGTTGCGTGTTGCTAGAGAAATCAAAAATGCCGACGTAAGAACCGTGATAAAAGCGGTATAAATCAATACCCGTGGTCGCAAAATATGACGAATTGCACTTTGATTGGATTCCTTGTCCTCAATGGCACGCTCGGTTGTATAGCGAATTAAGCCCTTGGGATAGTTGACCTTCTCCATCACCTGATTGCAGGCATCAATACAAGCGCCGCAACCTATACACATATATTGCAGGCCATCACGAATATCGATACCCGTTGGGCAAACCTGCACGCAAATACTGCAATCAACACAATCGCCTAATCCCAAGGAGCTGTGGTCAGCTGACTTACTGCGACTACCCCTTGGCTCACCACGCACTTTGTCATATGTCACCAAGAAGGTATCTTTATCCACCATCACGCTTTGGAAACGCGCATATGGACACATGTACTTACAAACCTGTTCGCGCATGAAACCAGCATTACCCCAAGTCGCGAAGCTATAAAAGCATAGCCAGAATGTTTGCCATGGCCCGAGAGAAAGGTGGAGTAGTGATGCACCTAATGTTTCTATTGGGGTGAAATAACCAATAAATGTGAAGCCCGTCCAGAAAGCAATTAATAGCCAAAGGAAATGTTTAGTGATCTTTAAGCGCCATTTGCGAAAACCCCAAGGCCACTCCTCACCATCTAAACGAATGCGCGCAAAGCGGTCACCCTCGACCTTACGCTCGATCCACATAAAGATCTCGGTATAAACCGTTTGTGGACAGGCATAACCGCAAAATAAACGTCCAGCGACTGCTGTAAAGAGAAATAAGGCTAAGGCAGATAGGATGAGCAAGAGCGTGAGATAGATTACATCTTGTGGCCAAAGTACTAAGCCAAAAATATAGAACTTACGCTGCACTAGATCAAAGAGAACGGCTTGACGATCATTCCAACTCAACCATGGCAAACCATAAAACAATAGTTGTGTTGCAAAAACCAATATAAAGCGCCAACGAGCAAAGAGTCCTGATACTGAACGCGGGTAAATCTTTCGCCGGACCTCGTAAAGAGACTCCTCAATAACTTCTATCGGAACTGGTTTCCCACCCGGCGAATTATTTGACACTAATTACTTTGCTTACTTTGCTGCTGCAGGTTTATTGTTAGATAAACCCCAAACATAGGCAGTTAACAACTGAATTTTCTCTGGACTCAACACTTTGTCTTGAGCGGGCATCATTGCCATACGACCTTTGGTAACCGTCTCGACAATAGTTGCTTCTGAACTGCCATATAACCAAGTCTTATCCGTCAAATTCGGTGCACCTAAGGCAATATTGCCTTTACCATCAGGGCCGTGACAGGCTACGCAGTTTGCATTAAAAACTTCTGCTCCACGAGCTGATTTTTGCTCATCATTTGGTAAGCCAGAAAGGCTACGAACATAGTTAGCAACATCCACAATTTGCTTACTATCTAATTGTGGGAATGGAGGCATTACTCCGCCACGACCATTAACGATAGAAGCTTTGATATTTTCTGGTGAACCGCCATAGAGCCAGTCGCCATCAGTCAGATTTGGGAAGCCTTTAGCACCACCAGCGTCAGAACCATGACACTGTGCACAGGAATTCAAGAAGAGGCGTTGCCCCATTTCGCGCGCCTTTGGATCGGCTGCGACTTGCTCAATATCCATCTTGACGTACTTAGCATAAACAGGCTTGAGCTCATCATTAGCGGTAGTCATTGAATTCATCAAGGCGCCGTCTGTGCTGTATCCCAAAACACCAGGATAGGAACCAAGCCCTGGATAGAGAACCAAATAAACCAAAGCAAAGATGCATGAGAGCAAGAACATCCACATCCACCAACGAGGCAATGGATTGTTCAACTCACGTAGATCACCATCCCATACATGACCGGTATCGTCCACCTGACCATCCGGCTTTAGGGTTACCTTGGTCTTGCGTTGAGAAAATAATAGCCAGATGCACCAAAAAATACCGACCAATGTTACTAAGGCGATATAGGCGCTCCAACCAGCACCAAGAAAGTCACTCATGATTTATCCTTACTGAATTCATCGGGAAGATCGAACGGAAGTTCGGCGGACTCTTGATTGGCAGGCTGTCTTTTTGCAGACCAAGCCCACCAAACGATTCCAATAAAAAATACCAAGCCAAGCACGGTAGAAATTGCTGAGAGATAAGGGGCAATATTTTGCATAGTTCTCTGTCGCTAAGGATTACTTAGCAACCACCTCATCCACAATGATGTATCTACGATTGACGCCAAGACCTTGGAGGTAAGCGATTAATGCATCCTCTTCAGTTTTGCCCTCTAACTCTTTAGGTGCATTTGCGATTTGCTCATCAGTGTATGGAACACCCAAGCGACGCATTGCAGTCATATGTGAGGAGATGGTGTCTGCAGCAGCTGGTGTTTGCAAATATGGATACGCTGGCATATTAGACTCAGGCACTACATCGCGCGGATTGCGCAAGTGAATACGATGCCAATCATCTGAATAGCGACCACCTACCCTAGCTAAATCTGGACCAGTACGCTTACTACCCCATAAGAATGGATGATCAAATACTGATTCTCCAGCCAAAGAATAAGGACCGTAGCGTTCTACTTCCGAACGCAGGGTACGAATCTGCTGTGAATGGCAGCCCATACAACCTTCGCGTTGATAGATATCGCGACCGGCTAAACGCAAAGCCGAATACGGCTCAACACCTGGGCTTGGCTCAGTGGTTGAGTGTTGGAAAAACAAAGGCACGATCTGCACCAAGCCCGCAATCGAGATTGCCGCAATGGTAGCGATGATCAACCAACCAACATTACGCTCAAGCGTTTCGTGGGAGAAAAATCGACGTTGTTCTGACATGTTCTTATCCTTAATGAGCTGCTACAGACGCTTGTGGAATGGCAGCGTCAATGAATTTTTTACCGATCACTGTTTTATAGACGTTGTAAGCCATTACAAACATGCCACTCAAGTAGCATAGGCCGCCTATCAAACGAATAACATAGAAGGGGTAAGTTGCTTTAACGGATTCAACAAAGCTATAGGTCAAAGTTCCATCCGGCTCAAATGCTCTCCACATCAAACCTTGCATTACCCCAGCAATCCACATTGCAGCGATGTAAATCACCACTCCGATTGTTGCAATCCAGAAATGAAATTCGATTAACTTCGTGCTGTACATATCTCTTTGACCAACTAAGCGTGGAATGAGGTAGTACAAGGAGCCAATAGTAATCATGGCAACCCAGCCTAAAGCGCCAGAGTGAACGTGACCGATGGTCCAGTCAGTGTAGTGAGACAAGCTGTTCACTGTCTTGATAGACATCATCGAACCTTCGAAGGTAGACATACCGTAGAACGACAATGCAACTACCAAGAATTTCAAGATTGGATCACGACGTAATTTATACCAAGCACCTGACAAAGTCATAATGCCGTTGATCATGCCGCCCCATGATGGCGCCAACAGGATTAATGAGAAAACCATTCCCAAGGACTGGGTCCAGTCTGGCAATGAAGTGTGTTGTAAGTGGTGAGGACCTGCCCACATATAAGTAAAGTTCAAAGCCCAGAAGTGAACGATAGATAAGCGATATGAGTAAATTGGGCGCTCAGCCTGCTTTGGAATGAAGTAGTACATCATGCCTAAGAAGCTGGTTGTCAAGAAGAAGCCCACTGCATTGTGTCCGTACCACCACTGAATCATTGCATCTTGTGCACCAGAATAGGCCGAGTAAGACTTGAAGAGGCTTGCTGGCATTTCCATATTGTTAACAATATGCAAGACGGCAATCGTCAAAATGTATGCGCCGAAGAACCAGTTAGAAACATAAATATGTTTTGTTTTGCGCTTAATCACGGTACCGAAGAACACCACTGCATAAGCAACCCAAACGACTGTGATTAACAAATCAATTGGCCATTCGAGTTCAGCGTATTCTTTAGAAGTGGTGATTCCCAATGGCAAAGTGATGGCAGCGGAAACAATCACTGCCTGCCAACCCCAGAAGGTAAACGCCGCCAACTTGTCACAAAAGAGTCGTACCTGACATGTGCGTTGCACGATGTAATAGGACGTTGCGAATAGTGCAGAGCCCCCAAAGGCAAAAATCACCGCGTTAGTGTGCAGTGGACGCAAACGCCCGTAGCTCAACCAAGGAATATTAAAAGTGATTTCAGGCCAGATGAGCTGGGCTGCGAGGATAACCCCCACGAGCATGCCAACAATCCCCCAAAGCACAGTAACGATGGCAAATTGGCTGACAACCTTGTAATTGAAGGTATCTTGATTACTCCCCACGGTAAGTCCCATGGTTTCTCCTTTTTTGTGGCCAAACAACGACATAATCCAAATAGACTGGATTGATTATCAAAGTAAGGTTACGGAGGGGTTTTGATCTATATCAAAAAGGGTGGGTCATATTCAGGCTGACCCCAAAAGACAGGATTAAGAATTATTAAGTCATTGTTTTATATAGATATATAAGATAGTGATTACTAACTTATTTAGACTCTGGCGTGTCATCATCCATCAAAATGGCATGTCCTGGACCATCTAAATCATCAAATTGCCCACTTTTAATGGACCAACGCAAAATCCAGACCAAGAGACCAACCAGAACTAGCGATAAGGGGATGAGGAGAAATAGGCTTTCCATCCCTACAGTCTAAGCTTTTCGCAAACGCCAGGCATTTAAAGTCACTGCCAACGAAGAAAGTGACATCCCAATGCCAGCAACCCATGGGTTAACCAAACCCATCATTGCAGCAGGAATGGCCAACACGTTATATGCCAAGGCCCACCATAAATTTTCTTTAATGATGGTCCGAGTCTTATCTGCCAAGCGTAAAGTTTTGGCTAGAGGCTCTAGTGAGACTGCCGTCAGAATTGCGTCAGCCCCTGCTGCTGCCAATGGCGCGCCCGCGCCAACGGCAATGGAAATATCTGCACGTGCAAGTAAGGGAGCATCGTTCACACCATCCCCAATGGCCCAGACAAAACAGTCTGCTTTTTGCAAACGTTCAATGTAGTCATATTTATCTTCAGGCGCACATCCGCCTTGATAGTGATCAATGCCAACATGATTAGCCCACCAGGAAACCGTGGCATGATCATCGCCAGAAACTAAATGTAGAGCAATGTTTCTTGCCTTCACTGCTTTTAAAAACTGCTCTAACCCTGGTCTCGGAGTATCTAAAAAAATAAAGCTGGCTATTAACCCTTGTGCATCCGCTAAATGTACTTGGCCGTATTGCCCCAGCTGAGTACCCTGCTCTACACCTATCCACAGAGCGCTACCCAGTCGATAGTCGCCTGAACTTAAACCTTTGCCTAAGTGATTAATGACTGGCTCATTCAATGAAAGCAAAGAAATATTCTCAACTTCGGCAGCACGCATTAAAGAAAGTGCAAGCGGATGCTTTTGCCCTGCCTCCAAAGCTGTAGCAAGAGCTAAAGCATCTTCGCGACGATAGTCTGTACGTAAATTAATAATTTCTTGCAACTCAGGTTGGCCCATCGTTAAAGTGCCTGTTTTATCAAGCACTAAGTCGGTTGACTTTGCCAAGCCCTCCATCACGTGGCCACGCACGATCAGTAGACCTAATTTAGTAACAGCACCTTGGGCAGCCGCCATTGCAGTAGGAACTGCTAGAGACAATGCACAAGGACAACTGGCGACCAGAACAGAAACCAAAACAGTCCAGGAACGGCTAGGGTCAAAGAACAACCAAATCGCCGAAGAAACAAGTGCGCCCAATAATAAGAAAGCGACAAAATACGCTGTCCATTTTTCTGCGAGACTCACCATCACTGGTTTGGCAAGCAATGCTTGATCTAACAGAGAGGCAATTCCTGCAATGCGAGTTGATTGTCCTACCGCCTCAATTCTCATGAAAAATGGATTAAGAATGTTATGTGTACCTGCATACACAAGATCCCCAACTTTTTTCTCAACAGGCTTGGATTCACCAGTCAACAAAGATTCATCTAGAGAGCTGGCATTCTCAATTAATACGCCATCAGCTGGCACCACTTCACCAGGAGAAACGCGTAGTACTTCACCAGGATTGCAATTAACCACTGGAACAAGCTCAATCTCCTGTGATACAGGGTAATTCAATGCGCGCTCGCAAGTTGCAGGCAATTGTTTTGCTAAAGCTTCCGCCCCACCTTGCGCATCTTGCCTTGCTAATAACTCTACATATCTTGCGGCCAAAATGAACGCGACAAACATGGTGATGGAATCAAAATAACTCTGGCCTGCGCCAGTAATTAAATTAATTGTGCCCGCTATAAATGCTAAGGCCAAGGCTAAAGCAATCGGCACATCCATACCCAACATGTGAGTCTGTTTGAACGATTGAAGGCTACGCCAAGCCGCCTGAAATATTGGTCCTGCTGAGTACACCATCACTGGCACAGTCAAGCCCCAACTAGTCCAGCCTAAAAGAATCTCAAACTCAGGAGTGATGTCAGCACCAACATAAGTTGGCCATGCATACATCATGACTTGCATCATGCTCAGCATTGCCACTCCAAGACGTAGAAGCAGGCTGCGTCTTTCTTTTTTTGCTCTATCTAAGGATTGAGAAGGCTCAAATGGCCAGGCCTCGTATCCAATGCGCTCAATCTCAAAAAGCAATCTTGCTAGACTTGTTTTGTCCGGGGAAAAACGTACCATCACTTTTTGTGTGACGTAATTAATTTGTACATCTTGAACGCCGGCATTACGACGCAAGTGTTGCTCACATAACCAAACACAGGCGGCACAGCGAATTTTCTCTAAGCGCAGTGTTGTCTCAAGATCGCCTGCTTCACCATACAAACGAGTAAAGCGAGCTCTTAAGGATGGATCATCATAAGGCTTCAGCTTTTCAGGAATTTCATTGCTAGCAAGATAAGCCGCAGGCTTGTCACCAGACTGTGAACGTCTGGCATAAAACACTTCCAAGCCTTCACCATGAATTGTTTGCGCAATGGCCATGCAACCAGGGCAGCAAAATGTGTGGGGCTCGCCACCTAACTCTGCTTCGATTAACTCACCCGGAAGAATCTGGCTTGCGCAGTGATAGCAAGTCAAAGAATGCCTCTGATTAATCTGATTCATCTAATGACTCACAGACGCTTTACTGCCCCAACCTCTGCGACGCTCGTAAATAACAAACAACACCCCCCATACCACTACGGCAGCATAAGCCCATACCCAGGCAACTTGCGAAGTTTGGGAGCCCGAAATATCCAATACAAAACCAAAAATGGCGGGGCCCAATAAGCCACCACCAAAACCCATTAAAGAGTGCAAGCCCATCGCCGCACCTTTGATATTTTCTTGTGCGCTAATCACTAAGCCAGCTGTGAGCGTTGAAGAGTCTGCCATGATGAAAATAGCATGCCCAATTGCTAAAGCAACAATTAACCACCAAGAATGGCCCGTTGAGAAAGCAAATGCAATACCCAATACAGCACTAGTCAGCATCACAATACACACCCATTTTTGGCGCCCTACTTTTAGAGCAATTTCATTTCCTAATATAGATGCGGGCACACCAAAGAAATTAATTACCCCAGCTAAAGTCGTGGCTGCCAGAAAAAATTCTTCGCCAGAAGCAATCGTACAAAAAGCAAAGAAAGCAACGATCCAACTTCTAGAGGCAAACAGCTCTAAGGTATGCGCGGTATAACCAAAAATAAATCCTGAAGCATTCTTATCCTGCAAAACCAATTTCCACTTATCTACCGGGAAAATATCGTGCAAGCGAATATTGATAGATCCTTTCCACTTCTCATGTTGCAAGGCTGGAATCAATAACAAGACAATCAGAAAGGCGCTCAATGGGCCCAAGGCAATCAGGCCAAATACATACTGCCAACCAAGCGCACTCAAAATCCAACCTGAACAAAGATACGAAAATCCAGTGCCAATGCCGAAGAAGGCGGTGTAAAACGCAATATGGCGCGTTAACTCTCCAGATTGAATGCGATCTGACAAAATCTTGAGACCGGGCATGTAAGTACCGGCAAGACCCGCACCATTCAGAGCCATAAATAGGAGTGCAGTCCAAAAGTTATAAGCCAATAAGCCCATACCCAAAAGACCGCAAGTGGCAGTGAGGCCACCTATTAAATAGACCTTACGAGCATCAACACGGTCAGTTAATGCGGTAGCCAAAGGTACAGCAAGCATATAGCCAAAGAAGAAGGCACTGGCAATTAAACCTGACTGCAAATTGCTGAGATGCCACTCTGCTTGTAAAGTCGTTAATACAACGGCATAACACGCAAAGCCTAATAAAGCACAGGTTTGTGCCATGAGCATAAGAGGGGTATAACCAGCTGAACGAAAGCGCATAAATAGTCAGTAGAAACGTGAACTCATTCTACTCGCCCAGAAGGAAAGAGACCCGCTACACTATTGAAAACACCATGGAGACAGCATGAAAACTAAATCTTTGAGAGTCTACTTATTGCAGATCGGGGTCAGCACCCTTATTGGCCTTGCAAGCCCCCTAGCATTTGCAGATAGTTACCCCTCCAAACCTATTAAAGCGATTGTTCCATTTGCACCAGGAAGCACTACCGACCAGATCGGCCGCGCTTTTGCAGCAAAAATGTCTGAAACATTAGGACAGCCGGTAGTTATTGAAAATCGACCTGGCGCAAATGGCCTCATTGGTGCAGATTTTGTGGCTAAGGCTCCTGCAGATGGCTACACAATTCTTATCGGCACCAATAGTACTAATGCTGCCCTGAAAAGCTTAGTCAAAAATTTGCCCTATAACCAAGATACTGCTTTTACTCCCATTGGTTACTTTGGGTCAGCCCCGCTCATTGTTGCTGTCAATAATGATGTGCCTGTTAAGTCACTCAATGGATTTGTATCGCTAGCTAAAGCCAATCCAGGAAAAGTTACTTTTGCTTATGCGAGTACGTCACAACGTGTTTCGTCAGAAATGTTAGCGAGCTTTGCTGACATCAAAATGACTGGGGTGTCTTACAAGAGTGGGCCTAATGCAATGACTGATTTAATAGGTGGTCAAGTCAATATGTTCACATCTGACTTTGGAGTCTCCTTACCGCAGGTGCAAGCAGGAAAGATCCGAGGACTAGCTGTTACCTCATTAAAGCGCTCGCCAGTGATTCCTGAACTACCCACTGTGAATGAAGCATTAGGCACTAAAGGCTATGAGCTGATTGCTTTCTTTGCAGCGTTTGGTCCAGCAGGCATGCCAAAAGATGCCGTTCTCAAACTTAATCAAGCAATCAACAATGCAGCTAAATCAAAAGATCTTGTTGAGCGACTTTCTGCAAACGGTTTTGAAACACAACCAGGTACACCAGAGGCACTTGGACAAAAAATTAAATTAGAAACTGCGAAGTGGGCAAAGGCTATCAAAGAAGCAGGCATGGAGCCAGAGTAAGCCTGAGCTGCTTATTGCTGGCTATGCTTAGGTGAGTCCTGAAAACCGTTGGAGCGGTAAGTAAGGACCAAGGTATCTCGATAGCCATAATTCGCTAAAGGCTGAATCGGTGTAGATTCATGAATCATGCGTTGATCATTCATCAATAATAAAGACCAGGACTGCGTTAGCGTAAAGCGTAAGCCTGCAGAACCAGTAGCATCAAATATTCTGGTCTCGCCACCTTTAATGCCAGAGCGATCCAACAAGAAGACGGCCACAAAATCAACGCCATCACGATGTGCACCTTCAGGCGTTGGTCGCCCAATCCCATCAGTGGTATCTATTCGAAACTGATGGGCCTCTACAAACCACGTTTTTACAGGTTTTAGACCATTGAGGATATGGGCCAATCCGAGCAATACGGATTGCCAAGCAGGATTACTTAATAGCTCGGCCTGAATAGGCTCAAACCAACGCTCAATACCACCATGCAGCGCGTTGTAATCAAGTGATTGCCAATGTGCACGATGTGGAACTAAGGCAAGATCATCGCCCTCAATTTGATAGCTGGCATGACGCCGAAAACGATAGCGACCACCATCTTTTAAATACGGGTCGCGCGGCAAATTTTCCCAAAACTGAGTGAGGCCCTGAAGCTTAGATAGCGCAATATGACTAAACTCGGCGACAGTCTCAGCCGAAACAATGGCAAAGCCATCATTTCGCAAAGCTTGATCAATTTGCTTAAGAGGGGTCAGCGGAGGCGCAAGGCCAGCAATCGTCATGGATCTATTTTAGGTCAAGCGACGGAACTTGGTTTATTCAACTGCGTTAATCCAACTGTGCGCCAGATGCCTTCACGATCTTCGCCCACTTTACCAACTCGTCTTTTAGTAGAGAGCTCAGCTTAGCAGCAGGAACAGGGGCAAGATCCAAGCCCTGTGCGGTCAACTTTTCACGCACTTCAGCTTTAGCCATCGTCTTATCCATTGCTGCCTGCACCTTCTTCACTACATCTGGACTAACACCAGTAGGCGCAAAGATTGCTACCCAGACCTCACCCACACAATCAGGGTAAGTTTCAGCAATAGTCGGGATTTCAGGAGCGGCGCTTGATCTCTTTGCAGAACTAATAGCTATAGCTTGAAGCTTGCCGGCTTTGATGTAATTTAAGGCGGATGGCAAACTGGCAAACGCCAAAGGAACCTGTCCTCCCAAGACATCATTGATAGCTGGGGCTACACCCTTATAGGGGATATGCTGCATCTCAATACCAGCACTCGCATTTAGCATAGCGCCTAACAAGTGACTAATGGTGCCATTGCCAGCTGAGGCGTAAGACAATTCACCGGGCTTCTTCTTAGCTGCCGCAACCACATCTGCCAGCGTTTTATATGGTGAGCTTGGTGGAGAAACCAATACATAAGGAGTGGCACCAATGTAATACAAAGGCACAAAATCATTTATAGGATCAAAGCCAGGATTTTTATATAAGGAAGGATTAATGGCCTGGGCACTATTAATAGTGAGTAATAGGGTGTAACCATCTTTTGCTGAACGAGCAACACTTTGTGTACCAATATTGCCTCCAGCACCAGGCCTATTCTCAACCACAATAGAGGCACCAATCGATTCTCCAAATGCAGGCGCAATTAAACGCGCAACAATGTCATTAGTACCTCCCGCCGTCTGAGGAACCACCATCGATATTGGCTTGATAGGATAACCTTGCGCTTGGACGCCTAGGGATAAGATAGCCCCCAACATCAAAAATAGCTTATGAATTTTTTTATACATTGCGTCTCCCTAGTGAACCAAACTTAAGCGCATGCGCACTTCACCCACATGCCCCTTAAGATCATATAGCTCTTTGGCATCCAGCATGGATACCTTAATGTTACCCACTCGCCTTTCAATATCAGCCAATTCTTTAAAGTTCTTTTCTTTTAAGGCAGGATTTTGGGCATTTCTTTCAATCACCTTCAGCTCTTCATACACCTGAGCCAATTTCAAACGCAAAAAGAAATTCTTAGCAGATGGGATGTATGTAAACAATGGAATCAGAATCACCAACAACGGAATCACAATCTTCACAAAGCGACCTGCCCATACCGCCGTCCAAAATGGTAAATGACGATGCAAGAAAGAAGGCCCATCTTTTAAATAAATTTCCGCATCTACATGCAATGGGAAATCTAATCCGGCACTAGAAGGAAACTCGCCAACTTTTTGTAAGCGTGAATACGATTTCAAAATATCATACGAGGCGCTCAGTAATAGAGATACAAGAGCAGGGCTCACGTTCTCATTAGCAACCAAAGTGGCTGTTGCAGCCATTACTTGAATGTCTTGCCGCGGCTGATCATGCACAATACTTAATAAGCCTCGAGGAACGGTAACCTTGGAAAGGTAGGTGAGATTGCGGGTATAAGCATCCGCCTGATCAAAGTTCATTAAACGAATGCCTGGAATAGAGTAGAACTTTCTCAAAATAGGGGCCTCTGCAGCCGCAACCACAAATACCGCGTCTAGATCACCATTGCTTAATTTTTCAATAGCATCGTCAGGCTTTAATCTCTCGGCGCCAATCTCTTTTTCAGTAATACCACTTGCCTGCAACAAATCTTTGGCAAGCACTAAGGTACCGCTTCCTTCATTACCTATCGAAACTCGCTTGCCTTTGAGTTGACTCAATATAGTTAGCTGACTACCTTCATTTTTAAATGCACCCGGGCGATACCAAACCCAAATCGGCTCATAAAACATGCCGGCAACTGATACTAATTTTGGATACTCATCCAAATTGGCAACACCACCTTGCACCATTGCAAAACCAACGCCAGACTGGGGATTATTTAAAAGCGCAAGATTATCTAGAGTGCCGCCAGTGGAACGCACATTGAGATCTACACCCTCTTTGGCTAACTCCGCCTTGAGGCGCTCGCCAAACTGGTAGTAAAGTCCGGTAGGAAAACCAGTGGCCATTTCTATTGACTTTGGTGGCGGAGGCACCAAAACCCACAACACGCCAAAAAGGATGATTAACAGCATAAAGAATGCTGCTAGCAAAGCTACTGGGTTGTAAATTTGTCTTTTGATGAATTTCATTAAAGTCTCTATTGTTTTTTTGCATTATGCCCCGAGCATGGCATTAGGAAAAGCTTTCAAAACCAAACAGATAAATCACGATAAGATGGGGCTTTTTAGAAGCCTTAAAGACCATTATGAATTTAGCAAAAACCAAGGTTGCCCTAGTTACAGGTGCGGGAACTGGCATCGGAAAAGCCGCAGCTAAAGCCCTTCTTAAGGGGGGCTATCAAGTCGTCCTCACTGGGCGCAATTTGGATAAGCTGGAGAAAGCTATCTCTGACATAGGCGGCACTCCAAATAACTGCCTTGCAGTTTCCTGTGATGTTGGTAAACCGGATGAGGTCAAAAAACTATTTGAGGCACTTCAGAAGCAGTTTGGCCGCATTGACGTGCTTTTTAACAACGCTGGTATGGGCGCTCCTGCTATCCCCATGGAAGACCTGAGTTACGAACAGTGGATGAACGTGGTGAACGCCAATCTCTGCGGTGCGTTTCTGTGTTCGCAAGAAGCAATCCGCATGATGAAAGCGCAATCTCCACAAGGCGGCAGAATTATCAATAACGGATCAATCTCAGCGCATGCCCCACGCCCAATGTCAGCTCCCTATACCGCTACAAAACACGCCATTAGCGGTCTGACAAAAACGATTGCCCTAGATGGGCGACCATTCAATATTGCGTGCGGTCAAATCGATATCGGTAATGCCGCCACAGAAATGACTGAGCGCATGGCTGCCGGAATTATGCAGGCCGATCAATCCATCAAAGTAGAGCCACGCATGGATGTTGATCACGTAGGGGAAGCTGTATTACACATGGCGCAACTTCCACTAGAAAGCAATATTCTTTCGATGACGATTATGGCAACCAATATGCCATTTGTTGGCAGAGGGTAAGGTTTACTGTCGAACTTGGTCGACTAGTAGGCGAACATTGCTAGCGCCAACCTGAACCGTTTGCACTGTAGAGATTAAATCTCCCGCTTCAGGTTTGGCCATTCCTGTTTTAGAGATACGTACTTCGATACTCGCCTCCGATAATTGCGAGAGTGGCGCACTAGGATTCATTGCCAAAGTATCATTTAAGACAAAACTCAATGGAAAGTTTGTTGCAGCTACTTTTAAGACAGCTACTGGCATACGCTCTCCAGGCTTGCGCGCAATCACCATCACGATATCGCCTGGCTGAATCTTGGATTTAATGTCAGCCGATAGTTCAATCTTGCCGCTAATAGATTTTCTGGAAGAGGCTATGGGGGCTTGACCAGCTGCAGCACTAGCTAAGCCACCCTTAGAACGAGCCTCAGCAATCGATCCTTGGATAGCACGTGCTTCATCGGTATCAGGCGGTATTTGTTTTGCCAGCTTCTCCCAAGTCTGCACTGCGGACTTGTAATTACCAGAGCCATAAGCTGCCGTTCCAGAAAGCCAAAGCGCCATTAGATTATTGGGGTCCAGCTTAAGGGCCTGATTAATCAATTGCAAAGGCTTACCAGCAAAACTACCGTTTGCGTTAGTCGCCAGGACATCTGCATAGTCTGCTAATAACTGCGGATCAGAATCAATAAAGTTGCCTGCGCGTGCATATGCTTTGGCGGCATCCTCGTTGCGACCCAAAATTCGATAAGATCGAGCGAGCATCGCCCAACCTTTTAAGTTACTTGGATCTTTTTCCATCTTGATGGCAAATTCAGCCACCATTTTTTCAACACCCTCTTGAGTTACCGGCTTCTCAGAATTACTTTGGGCTATGCGGACAGCATCACCTAAAGAGAAATACAGCGCTGAAGATAGCAAGACAATAAAGATGCATAGGCCAATGGCAGTTTTCTTTGAGGAGCCCTCAACTTCTCGATCATCCTCTTCAATCGTGTCTTGAAAAAGACGTTGGCGCATTTCTGCATGGGCAATCTCATAATCAACAGCAGTTATCACGCCAGCAGCATGCTCGGCCTCTAATTTATCTAACTCTTCTCGGTAAATCGTGGCGTTCATCTGCCGACGTGATGTCGCCTTACTCTTCGCGGGGAAAATAAAGGGGCGCAACAGCAAGACCAAGACCAATATCAGCAGCAGAAAAGCTGGAATTAAGAAACTAGTCACTAAGTTCATCCTTCTTTCTTGTCAGCTGCGTTGAGCATCGCATCAATCTTCTGATTATCTGCAGCGGTCAGAGTGATATTGGGGACGCTGCTATTTCTGCGTCGTAAATAAGTCAATAAGCCCGCAATACCAATCAGCAAAATAACGAATGGTCCAATCCATAGCAGCCAGGTGACAGGCTTGACTGGTGGACGATACAAAACAAAATCGCCATAACGTTCAACCATAAAGTTACGAATTTGATCGTCACTCTTACCTTCTTTAATGAGTGTCCGTATTTCTCGACGCAAATCATTTGCCAAATCAGAACGTGAGCCAGCTAAAGATTCGTTTTGACATACCAAGCAACGCATTTCTTCTGAAATACTAATGAGGCGTTGCTCAGTTAAAGGATCATCTGCCAATGGTGCAGCCTCATTAGCAATAGCGCCACCTAGACTAAATACAAAAATAGCGACTAAGAAAATCGTTTTCATGATTTTTTCAGCTCACTCAGTAGAGGATAAATTTTTTGATTCAACAAATCCATCGTAAGTGGGCCGATATGTTTAAAGCGAATGATTCCGGTCTTATCAATAATGTAGGTCTCTGGAACGCCATAAACACCGTAATCAATACCAACCCGGCCATTGCCATCAAAAGCAGAGAGGGTATATGGATTACCTTGCTTAGCTAACATAGCCAAGGCATCTTCACGCTTATCTTTATAGTCCAGACCAATGACTGGTGCCATTTGCGATTTAGCCAGCTCAACCAAAACCGGATGCTCCTCGCGACAAGCCACACACCAGGATGCCCAAACATTCAGAATCCACACTTGACCCTTCATGCTTGCCGGTGAAAACGTTTTACCACCTTCGGCTAACTGAGGAATATCAAATGCTGGCGCTGGTTTGTTAATAAATGGCGAAGGCACTTCATGCGGATCGCGATTCAAGCCAATAGCCAAAAAGACAACTAAGCCTACAAACAAGAAAAGGGGAATTAAAAATTTTGCCTTCATGCAAACTTGCTCTTTAACTTCAGGCGATAACGCTTATCCGACATGGCCAACACACCTCCTAAAGCCATTAACAAGCAACCGCCCCAAATCCAATCTACAAAAGGCTTGTAGTAAACACGTACAGCCCAAGACTGATCTCCCAGCTCTTCACCAAGAGATACATAAATATCGCGAGTCAGCCCTGCATCAATTGCTGCCTCAGTCATCGGCATGGTTGAAGAGAAGTAACTTCTCTTCTCTGGATAAAGGTTAATCTGACTGCCGCCATTCTTTGATAGCAAGAATGTGCCGCGCATTGCTTGATAGTTCGGTCCACGAGCGGCATTGACACCCTGCAGCTGAATTTGATAACCCCCAACTGTTACTGTATCGCCCGCTGACATACGCACATCTTTTTCTTCTTGGTAAGCCCCCACCATCGTGACACCGATGACAAACACGGCAATACCTAAATGGGCCACTTGCATGCCAATAAAAGAACGTGTGGGCTTACCAGCTTTAGCTTGGCGAACAATTTGCATGCAGCCTGAAGCAATCACCCAGAACGCCAACATGAAGCCCATGCCTGCAAGCCAAGTAAATTGACCCATGATCAAAGGAATGGAGATGCCTGCAATTAAAGCAACCAGCCCAGCAATCCATAAACGCTTGATGATGGTTAACAAGTTACTTTGCTTCCAGCTAGCCCATGGGCCAATGCCCATCAATACCAACAACGGGACCATGATAGGAACAAATACGCTATTGAAATAAGGAGGTCCTACAGAAATCTTGCCCAAATGCAAAGCATCAATCAGCAATGGATATAAAGTACCCAGCAATACAGATCCAGCAGAAACTACCAAGAAGACATTGCCAAGCAAAATAAATGTTTCTCTAGAGCTCAGGCTAAATTTACCGCCCATTGAACTCTTGGGCGCACGCCATGCATACAGTACTAGAGATGATCCAACCACCAGGGATAAAAAGATTAGGATAAAAATGCCGCGTCGCGGATCAGTCGCAAACGCATGCACTGAAGTCAACACGCCAGAACGAACCAAGAAGGTTCCCAGCAAAGATAAAGAGAATGCGGTGATCGCCAAGAGCACAGTCCAACTCTTAAAGCCGCCACGCTTTTCAGTAACTGCTAAAGAATGCAATAAGGCAGTACCAACAAGCCACGGAATAAAAGAAGCGTTCTCAACCGGATCCCAGAACCACCAACCGCCCCAACCTAATTCGTAATAAGCCCACCAGGAACCCAGAGCAATACCGAGCGTCAGAAAAACCCAAGCGGCAGTAGTCCATGGACGTGACCAACGTGCCCATGCAGCATCTAATCTGCCTGATAACAAAGAAGCAATGGCAAATGCAAAGGCTACCGAGAAACCAACATAACCCATGTAGAGCATTGGCGGATGAAATACCAAACCAGGATCTTGCAGGAGCGGATTTAAAGAGCGGCCATCTTGAGCTGCCGGCAATAAACGTTCAAACGGATTTGAGGTGGTTAAAACAAATAACAATAAACCACTGGTAACCAAGCCCAATACGCCGATGACTCGCGCCACCATAAAATCATCTAAGGCCTTAGACAGCTGGGCAACCAAGATGGTCCAGGTGGCAAGCAAAAAAATCCACAACAAGAGCGAGCCTTCATGACCACCCCAAACTGCACCTAATCGATATATAACTGGTAGTTGTGAATTGGAATGCTCAGCAACATAGAGTACAGAGAAATCATTGACATAAAAACTCCAAGCCAATATTCCAAAGGCAATTGCAAGCAATAAGAAAACTGTTTGGGCAGCAGGCCGCGCCAAGACCAACCAGTCACGACGACCAAAGTGCGCGCCCAACAAAGGCAATACCCCTTGAATGAGGCCAATACAAAGCGCCAGAACTAATGCGTAATGCCCAAACTCAGGAATCATTTAGCGCTTCCATTGTTACTGCTATTTTTTTGGGCTTGATCTAAGGCGTGCTTAGCTTCTGGGGGCATGTAATTCTCGTCGTGCTTAGCCAAGACTTCACTAGCAATAAATTCACCATTTGCATTCATGCGGCCTTGAATCACTGCGCCCTTACCTTCTTTAAATAAATCCGGAAGAATGCCCGTATAAGCAACTGGAATAGCTTTGACTAGATCAGTGATCACAAAATGCACTGTTAGGCCATCACGCTTCAATGAGCCGTCTTTGACCATACCGCCAATTCGAAATGCTTGGCCTTGAGGGGCCTTACCTGAAGCAACTTCACTCGGGGTTACATACAAAGCAATATTGCTATTGAGCGCATTCAATATTAATAATGCAGCCACACCGATAGCAATCAGGGCTGCAACAATCATCAATGCACGTTTATGTCTAGGCTTCACTGACCAATCTCTTTATCAAACTGTTCTGCTAATTGCTCTTGCTTTAGTCTGCGAACAATCGCTTTAAATCGAGCACGTACAAGCAGGGGCTCCAATACCAACACAAGTGCACAAACACCAAAACTACTCCACACGTACAGTGCGTAGCCACCCATAGCAAAAAACTCGGAAGGGCTATTCCACATCAGCTTTTCACCTCATTTAATTGTCTCACCCAATCAGCATGGGCCTCGCGCTCCAAGATGATTGCCCTTACTCGCATTAAGGCGACTGCAATGGAGTGCATCCAAAAGCACAAAGCCATCAAAAGCATTCCCCACAGCATGGTTTGAGCCATTGCAGGTGCTTTAGTCAAGGAAACAGAAGCACCCTGATGCAAGGTATTCCACCATTTCACAGAGAAATAAATAATAGGTACGTTCACAACGCCTACCAATGCCAAAATAGCGCTTGCCTTATCAGCACGACGAGGATCGTCGATGGATGCTCGCAAAGCAATAAAGCCTAGGTAAAGAAACAAGAGAATAAGCTCTGAGGTGAGGCGTGCATCCCAGACCCACCAAGCACCCCACATAGGCTTACCCCAAAAAGCACCAGTCCACAAAGATAGGAATGCCATCCATGCACCTATTGGAGCCAGTGCTTGAGCCATCATGGCAGATAAGCGGGTATTAAAAACTAGACCTAGACCCGCCCATGCGGCCATCACTAAATAAATGAACATTGACATCCATGAGGCAGGTACATGGATAAAGATGATGCGATAGCCCTGCCCCTGAACAGCATCTACCGGTGCAACGAAAAAGCTAACCCACAAACCCGCGGCACCAAATAAAAAAGCCAGTACCCAAAAGAATGGGATGAGCTTACCCGCCACCGGGTAAAAGGTGCTGGGGCTAGATAACTTAAACCAGTTAACCAAGCGGTGATTAGAAAAATTATTTACTTGACTCATTCAATCGCAATCTTTACAGCTGCACTACTGACCCAAGGAACAAATGCTAAAGCCAAAATCAATAACGCGCCTAGCAACGAAAAATGACCTGATACATCTAAGCCAACGCTAGTTGCATAAACAGCGCCAGCACCAAAAATAAGCACAGGAATATATAAAGGCAGAATCAATAAGCTCAATAACACGCTGCCTCCTCTTACCCCCAAGGTCAGTGCTGCGCCTATGGAGCCTATCAAGGATAGCACTGGCGTACCCAATAAGAGAGTGCCCATCAGTACATATAAAGAGCTAGCATCCAGATCAAACTGAATGCCAATAACAGGAGCCAAAAGCACGAGCGGTAGGCCACATACAATCCAGTGAGCAATTATTTTTCCGGTTACTAGCAGCACCATCGGCTGGGGCGATAAAGCAAGCTGCTCTAATGTGCCATCTTGATAGTCAGCCGCAAACATACGATGTAAGCCCAACAAAGTCGATAACAAGGCTGCAACCCAGAGCACACCTGGTGCAATTTTTCGGAGTAAGGCTGCATCTGCGCCGATGCCTAGCGGAAACAAGCTAGTCACCACGACGAAAAAAAACAGGGCTGTGAGCACCTCACTCTTGCGACGCATCACTAAGAGCAAATCACGGTGGATGATGGCGAACAAGGCTTTCATAGGTCTAGCACCCTCATATGAGGAAGACTCACCTCTTGATGGCTAGTGAACACTACTAAGCCGCCTTGCTCTACATGCTCAGCGATAAGTCCCTGCAAGGCTTTGATCGCATGGGTATCAAGCGCATTGAATGGCTCATCTAAAATCCATAACTTGGCTTGGCGTGTCAACATTCGAGCCATTAGGACGCGACGCTTTTGTCCAGCTGATAAACAATTGACCGGCAAGTGCTCACGCCCACGCAAACCAAAACGCCAGAGAGCAGCTAAAGCTTTGTCGCCTGGTAAAAGAACGTCATCAAGTGCGGCATAGAGCTCCAGATTTTCTAGTGCAGTGAGATCCTCCTTTAAGGCATCCCGATGCCCCAAAAATAATAGTTCACGATGATAGGAAGAAACGTCCTTGGTAATGAGCTGGCCATTCCACAGAATCTCTCCAACCTCTGGCGTAGATAAACCTGTCAGCAGCCTTAATAGACTCGTTTTGCCAACACCGTTCTCACCACGCACGTGCAAACACTCACCACTAGAGACTGTTAAGTTGAGATCCTGAAATAAGCGTCTTTCTCCGCGCACACAACAAAGCGTGCGCGCTTCGAGCTTGAAATACGGCTTACTGGGGGAGGAGAAGGTATCGACTGTCATGAGGGTTTGCGGCTTGAATCAAGCACCCCAGGCATTGTCCAAGAGCCCCTGGGGACTGTCAAACCAGCAAAAGGTGAATTAAGGAAATATTCCCTTTCAATTCAATTACTTATGAAATTATAAACTGAGTTAAGCCAGAAAGAAAAAACCACCCAAGGGTGGTTTTCGCTATCAAATCAATTACTTAGCTCACGTCAAGATCACTTTAGACGCTTAGTAATTTCCGCAATACGCTGTCCGTAGAGTCTTGCGGTCTCTAAGTCACCCGCATTTACCTCATCGGCACTTGCATCTGAAGGGGTTTGCATCATCGCGCCAGCTGATGAGCCAACATAGTTAACGTCATCACGCTTAGCAGCTTTGGAATTGGAAGGCATTAAGCCTGTTCCAACCCACAAACCAGAATGTTGCATGGCCAAGGTAAAGAAATAGTGCAGCGTGGAATGCTTATCGCCATTCATGGTGGCTGAATTAGTAAAGCCACCAAAAACTTTATCTTTCCACTGCTGAGAGAACCATTGCTTAGAACTCGCGTCAGCAAACTTTTTAAATTGCCAGCTCACTGTACCCATATAGGTTGGTGAACCAAAAACAATCGCATCTGCTGCATTGATGGTTTCCCACTGTGCGTCAGTTAAATTCCCTTCGGCGTCAATTGCCACTAATGTAGCGTTAGCACCTTTTGCAACTGCTTCCGCTTGTTTCACTGTGTGACCATAGCCACTATGAAATACCACCGCAATTTTTGTCATCTCTTTTTCCTTAAAAATGAGTTTTTAAATATTTGAATTATTTACTTCTTTACTTCACATCTTGCATCAATGGAATATCCACCCGCACCAAATACGGTTAATAAAAATAGTCCACCAGCCATACTGAGGTTCTTCATAAACATGATGTTCTGGAGGTAGACCTGCTCTGGAGGAAAGGCCCAGAAGTTATGGAATATAAAGGCCGCCAGAATGGTGAATAAAGCTAATAGTAGGCCAGCAATACGGGCTTTATAGCCAACAATGATGGCTAAACCGCCAAGGATTTCTAAGGCAACAGTGAACCCAGCAATCACCATCGGCATTGGTAGTCCCTTGGATGCAATATAGGCAGTCACACCATCAAATCCCAAGAGTTTGGAAAAGCCTGCTGAGATAAATATGGCTGACATCAAGATTCTGGCGACTAATACCAAATATTGATTTGTTGTGTTCATACCCGCTCCTATTGATAAATTAACTTGTAAAAATTTGATTCATTAATTGCAAAGATTTTGTTATCTCTTCTAATTCACTTTTATTCAATTTGGAAAATGCTTTTTCTAAGTGCTGAAGATGCGCTGGAAATACTTTTTCAAATAAAGTCTGTCCTTCTTTTGTTAAGCCAATCATTTGACTACGTGCGTCCTCTGGATTTAATTTGCGCTCCAAAACCCCCTTTGCTTCAAGGCGCTCAAGTACGCCCGTGAGTGTTCCCTTGGTCACTAAAGTCTTTTTACCAAGCTCCTTGCATGTCATAGGCAGCTGATTTCCCAGGGTGGCAATCACATCAAACTGGGTGGTGGTCATTCCCATCGCCTTAAGATCGGGCGCTGAATACCGCTCAAATGATTGATATGCGGAAACCAGGTTACGTAAGGTAGGTAAAAAGTTCATTGGCATCACATAAAGTACTTATTAGAACTATTTTAGTACTAATACAGACTATATGCAAGATTAGGCAATAAAAAAACCCCACCTTATTGGTGGGGTTGCCTGGCGGTCAGGGTGCGGAAGTGTTTTCGAGAGTTTATTCCGGCTTAATGCCGGCACTTTTGATGATCTTGCCCCAGCGCGCAGACTCTTTCTTCTGAAATGCCCCAAATGCCTCTGGCGTCATTGCGTAAAACTTTGCGCCCTCTGACTCCAACTTCTTTTGTACTGCAGTCTGCTGCATGATTTTACTAACTTCATCATGTAACTTTTTAACGATTGCAGGTGCTGTGCCTACTGGAGCAAATAGACCAATCCAATTCTTCACATCAAAGCCCGGTAAGGTTTCGCTAATGCTTGGCAAGTCTGGCATCGATGGATCTCTCGTTGCGCCCGTAACTGCTAGACCTCGCAACTTATCGCTTTTTACATAAGGAAGAATGGTTGGCATAGTTGCAAACATGACTTGCGTTTGGCCGCCAATCAAATCCGTAATAGCGAGCGCATTTCCTTTGTAAGGGATATGCGTCATATCGACTTTAGCAGTCATCACAAAAAGTTCTCCCGCCAAATGACTGGCGGTACCAATGCCGCCTGAGCCGTAAGACACCTTTCCAGGATTTGCTTTTAAGTAGGCAATCAACTCAGGCACATTCTTTGCTGGAAGACTTGGGTTAACAGCCAATAAGCCCTCAGCATCCAGAACAAACACTACTGGTACAAAATCTTTCAGCGGGTCATAGGGCATGCTTTTGACTAAATAAGGATTCACTGCATGCGTACCGATACTACCCATGATTAAGGTGTAACCATCTGCCGGAGACTTGGCGACAAAGTCTGCCCCAATATTGCCGCCGCCGCCAGTCTTGTTTTCTACAATCACCGGCTGTCCAAACGCCTCACTTAAGCCCTGGGCAATAATTCTGGAAAAACCATCCGCAATACCGCCTGTTGCAAATGGAGAAATGATCTTGATTTGGCGATTGGGATAACTACCGGTTTGGGCATTTGCAAAATGACAAACTAATAATCCGAGCAATACGCTCAAGGTGAAAACGATTTTTTTCATATTATTTTTCTACAGAGTTTGATGTATGGGTGCAGCAGCTAAACCTTGTACTTGGTACTGTCGAATTAAATCCGTCACCAAACCACTGCGAATGAATTCTTCAACACAAGCATTTAAAAAAGTGATGGCCTCTAAGTTAGATTTCTCAGTTGCAATGCCCTGCTGAATCCCGGTGAACTGACCATCCAATATACGCAAGCCTGGATGTTTTTTAGCAAAAGCAACTAAGCCCATCTTAAGACCAGCTAATGCATCTAGACGCTCGCTGATAAAAAGTTCATTGCTCGCCTGAATACTATCAGCGTGAACTAATGTGGCATATTTCAAATTACGCTGCAACCAAAGATCGTATGCGCCCTTGAAAAAGGAGGCAATGCGCACGCCAGGTTGATCCACCTGGGTAATATCCTGAATTGGTGAGTCGGCAGACACCAAGTAAGTTGCCTCCAACTCAGCATAAGCAGGTGTAAAAGTAATCTTTTGAGCGCGTGCTGGGTCTGAGCCCACCAAAACAATGCCGCACTTACCAGAAGCCGCAGCATCCACAACCTGATCTTGAGTTTCATAGCCCGTTAGCTCCAAACTCACATCTAGGCGCTTTGCAATTGCGCGGCAAATGTCTGGAGCTATTCCAGTAGGCTCACCCGAAGAACTGCGGCCCGTCACTAATAAGAAGTTGCCAAGATATACAGCAGCAGAAAGAACGCCGTGAGGGGCGAGTTGCGCCCTCACCGCTTCAGAAATTGAATTCAAAAGAACCTTCGATGTTGATGAAGTGGAAACTATTAGAACTGAACAGTTTCGCCTTCAGTCATTGGGATGATTTTGATATTGCTACCCTTCATAGCCGCTTGGAACTCAGCCAAAGTACCTTTTGCCATGGGATTAGAGTTGTAGTGCATCGGTATGACCATCTTTGGTTTAACCCAAGTACGCAAGGCAAACGCAGCATCATCAGGTGCCATTGTGAAATTGCCACCAATTGGAATCATGACTAGATCTGGCTTGTAGTGCTCGCTAATAAATTTCATATCGCCAAATAAACCGGTGTCACCCATGTGCCAAATCTTGAACCCATTCTCTAACTCTATGATGAAACCCATGGCCTCTCCCGCGGGATGAGACTCCATTTTTTCTGTGGCAGGATTCTTCCAAACTAATATCGATGAATGCTCAGCCTGCACCGCTGTAACCTTAATTCCAGGAGACGGCGTAACGCGGCCCGTTTTATTAAAACGATGACCTAAATCTGCCGGTAGCACGCCTAAAGTAGTTAGGGGGGTAATCATGTCTGCCGGACCATATAGCTTGATGTTATTCATCTTCGCTAAAGTCGGAGCATCACCAATATGATCAACGTGTGCATGAGTCACCAACAGCACATCAATCGGACCAATCGCAGCTAAATCATTCTTATAGATTGGCGGCGTCTTAGGTCCACCAGTAATCCAGGGGTCGATCAAAATCATTTTTCCCTGAGGCGATTTGATGCGAAAGCTTGCTTGTCCAAGCCATAGCGCTTCGGTCTTACCTTGAGCTCCTGCGGGCGCAGCATTCTGCGCGCTACTGATTGTCGAGGCTGAAGCTAGAACTGCTGTGAGTAATAGGCCCAAACTACCCTTAGTTAAAAAGCTTTTCATTAGCGCGTCTCCTGATTATCGTAATAATCCAGAAACTATAGACCAAATTGACTGTTTAGGCTTATGACGCAATGCATCATTTTTGGGGATCTTACTTCCAGAACAGAGAAATCTTTTGCGGGGAGTTTGCCTTAATAGAGACGCCCCTCTTTTGAGCTACCCCTTGATATGTCGCCTCCATTACATAATCACCAGGCACTAAATTCAGCAGCATATAAGGACCATCCGCTTGTGCATCAAAAATAGTCAAACTCTTTGAGTCAGTGATTTGGATGGTTGCACCGAATATCCAAACTCCTCTGCCATTTTTAATTTGAGACATCTCCAACAACAGAGGCCACTGCTTTGCTTCAGCAAGAATAGCAAGAGTCTCCTCTTCTCCGACACCACCAGTAATATAAGAAATTCCTTGCGAATATTGCGTCTCTGGAATTTGAGCCACAGCCCAAGAGCCCATCAGAATTAGATAAGTGGAAAAAATTATTTTTAGCAGTGTTTTCATTGATCCATACTACGACCGATTCAGCCATAAAAAAAGCCCCGCTGTTTAAGTAACGGGGCTTGTGTACGCTAGAACACTTAAGCTTAAGGCGTCATCACAATAGCACCTGAAACTTTTCGTCCTTCGGCAGCGCGATGCGCATCAGCAGCCTGCTCTAAAGAAAACTTAGCGCCAATTTGTACCTTGACATGCCCTTTGGCAATTGCATCAAATACAGCTTTGGCATTTTCTTTTAATAAAGCGGAAGTTGCGTTATGTGGAAATACGGAAGGCCTTGTTAAAAACAGGCAGCCTTTTTTATTGAGAATTTCTGGCTGAATTTCCGGAGCTGGACCAGATGCGGCACCAAACAAAGCAACCGTACCAAATGGAGCAGTGCAATCCAAAGATCCCAAGAAGGTAGTTTTGGCGACAGAGTCATAAACGACATTGGCTTTTTTACCACCAGTGGCCTTAAGAACATCCTCAACCCAATGAGGCTGAGAATAGTCAACTACTGCATCACAACCCGCCTCCTTAGCAGCGGCAAATTTTGCAGGTGATCCCACAGTACCCACAACAAATGCGCCCAATGCTTTTGCCCAGCCAGCCAGAATTTGACCAACACCACCAGCTGCTGCGTGTACCAGAACGATATCGCCTGCTTTAACTTTATAAGTTTTTTGCACCAGATATTGCGCCGTCATCGCCTTAAAGAAAACAGCTGCAGCCACTTCATCAGAAATGTTGCTAGGTATCTGAACCAATTTTTCTGCCGCTACGTTACGCGCACTTGCGTAAGCACCAATACCGGCATTCATATAAACGACATGATCGCCTACTTTAAAGTCCGTGACACCCTCACCCACAACCTCAACTACACCGGCAGCCTCATGACCCAGGCCAGTAGGCATTTCTAGTGGATAGACGCCAGAGCGCTGATATACGTCGATGAAATTAAATCCAATCGCAGTTTGACGAATCTGCACTTCACCTTTTGCAGGCGGAGGTAGCTCTTTATCGATTACCTTGATTACATCTGCGCTTCCGAGTTCAGTAAGACTCACTACTCTTGCTTTTGTCACATGTCACCTATTTATTTTTTATTGAAAATCATAATACAGTAAGGGCGCCCGTAGAATCCTCTTCAACGACCGCCCAAGTGCTATCGCCCAACTTCTTTACCGCCATTGAATATGTCCAGCCGTCCGGAATACCACAACTCCAGCCACTTGGACCATTCTGAATAAGGACGTTCACGCTATTTCTACTGTCATAGTAGAGGTGATAAATTTTTCCGTGAATAGGATTAAAACCAAATTTAGCACTGTGCACCATTTCAGTGGCATCCAACCTTGCTTGCAAAGCTTTAGCTTGCTTCATCAGCACTTCAGCCTGCTCCATAATGCGGTCGTACTCAAGCTTGGCATTTTGGCGCGCTACATTTACAGCCTTATCTTTTTCTTCTGTGACCTTGATAGGCGCAAATACAGGGGCACCCACTTCCATTGGATATTCAATCGCTGCGTGGCGCGCTGGATCGGTATCTTCGATTCTCATGAATGCCCTGTATGTACTAATTTAATGAATATAGGAATTACTTAATCAAGCCACAAGCAATCCGTGGACCGGAATTTCCAGCTGGCTGAGATTTGTAATCATCTGGATCACGATGCACTACTACTGAGCGGCCAACAATGCCAGTTGGTCCAGTGTTCACAGCAAACCCATGCAACTTAGCAGTGTAAGTGGCGTTACCACTCGCATCTGATTTAATGTTTGGTAAATCACCTGCATGATTCATGCCGCTATTTGGCATGCCATGAGATTTTGTCTCAGGATTAAAGTGACCACCTGCGCTCATTGCATCTGGAGCGGAACAGTCTCCTTTTTCATGAACATGAAATCCTTGCTCTGAATTTGGCTTCAAGCCAGAGAATTTACCGTTGATGAGAACATCATTTCCTTGCCAAGTGAACATCACTTCACCCTTGGCCTGAGATCCTGATCTTGAATCTAAACTTGCGCTAGCCTTTTGCCCAGTACCTTGTTCCATCGATTGACAGGCTACCAATGACAAAATTCCCATCACCGCTAACGCAATAGAAACTTGTTTTAATTTCATATTCATTTAGATCTCCTTGGATTGGGTGCTCACGGGCGCCCTCCAAGAAAGTGTGACACAAATCGAGAGCTTTTGCTTAGCGCTTATAGAAGCTCAAAGTAACCTCACCCAAATCAATCCCAAACTTGCTCATCTTGGCCTTATTGAGCATCACCTTGGGGGTGACTAGGTACATCCAGTCATTAAATTGCACGTTATAAATAGTGCCATCTACCGGCAACGCAAGGGTATATGTCCAATTCAGGGCATTTCCAGCTAATTGGCCCTGCGCATCCCCAACCACATCATCTGCCCTACCAATATATTGGCCTGGTGACTGTTCAGTTAAAGTCCAGATGCGCTTTTGCTTTGTGCCATCAGAATATTCAAAACTTTCATCTAAAGTGCCGACTTTTTTACCATTAACAACACTCCAATTGGCTTTGATTAAAACGGTAAAACGTTTTTTCACCTCGCCACTGCGATCTGTAAAGATGCCATAGGCATCGATGGTTCCTGAAAAATATTCACTTAAATCTAGGGCAGGTTTTTCTGAAGCATATTGAGATACCTGAGGTGATGTACATGAAACTAAAAGCGCCGTACAAAAGGCTGTGAATATAAAACGAGTCAAAATAGATTTCATAACTTAGCAAGCCTCATTGAAAAGTGGTGGTGGACAAGTCTGTCCGAGCAATTCTGAGCGAAGCTTAGGCGCGCTGGTTTTGGGATCCAACCAAATACCAAAAAACGCCTTAGGGAATTCAGTACCCGGAATTTGGGCAATCTGTTTGCCATCGTGATAGAAAGTAGTCCCTTGTTTAGGGGAGTAGATCGCTATCAAGGTGTGGCCAGACTCTACATTGGGCAAGAAAGCAGTTAACTCCCTCCCCCAAAGCGCTGCCTGCGCATCTGAAACGCCAATGCGCTTCATCTCCTCGACACTGCGATTGGCGATAGCTGCACCAGAAAAAGATTTTTGATACCGCATTTCCAACGCAAACTCAGAAGAAGATAACGAACCCACTCGATAAAAAGAGGCGTCATAAATATGTAGACCCCACCAAGTCAGTCGACCACTGCCTTGTAGTTTTGCTGCGCTTAACTGTACCGGTAGCTCCAAAGGATCACGAGCAAAGCTAGTCGGCATTAGAAAACCTAATAACGCAGTGATAAATACAATTCGAATAGTCTTCATTTGGTTGCCGATTTTGACTTCACTAGACGCAATGCAGCGGGACCCAAGAGGCTAGAAATGGCATGTCTGTTCTTAGCAAAAAAGAGATAGGCTAATCTTAAAAATGGTTGTAGAGGCCTTCTTGAAAAGAGCCACGCCATCCGCGGTAGATTTGCCCGACGATAGGCTTCAGGAAAAACGGAAACGCCTTGAATCAATTGACCACTAGCAAATTGCCCATACATAGCTGCCAATGCAGCTTCACAGGAGACGCCTACTTTTTGCGGATCAAACTGATCGGAATTAATGTCAACAAAATCCAATAGATTGCCCTGATTGCGGCCAGATAAAAAAAGAATCTCTGCCTGGCACAAAGGACAAGCGCCATCGTAAAACAGGGTGAGTTTCTCTAGTTGAGTCATGATTGAGCAAGTTTACGACTTATTCAATAAACTGGCTGATACAGATATTTCAAGGTTGATATGCAAAAAGAAATTGCGCTAAATGTATTTGGAGAGCCGCTCATTCCGTGCTCATTTAATCCTTTAACAGGGTTCTTTAGAGATGGATGCTGCAAAACCAACGAAGAGGATGTGGGCAGTCACTTAGTCTGCGCAATCGTGACCGATGAATTTTTACAATTTAGCCTACAAAAGGGCAATGATCTGATCACACCAAGGCCAGAGTATCGCTTCCCAGGATTAGTTGCGGGTGACCAATGGTGTTTGTGCATCAATCGCTGGGTTGAAGCGTTGAATGCGAATTGCGCGCCATTCATCAAATTAGAAAGTACCCATATCAAAGCATTGGAAACAGTACCTCTCAATATTCTGAAAGAATATGCGAGAGAAGTGTAAATAAGTGTGAAAGCTTTTTATACAGATCATTTTGTATTACCTTTGCCAGAGGGCCATCGCTTCCCAATGGAAAAGTACTCCCGCTTACGGGATTTAGTAGGTACGCAAGAAAATATAGAGCTTGTAGAAGCGCCTCCAGCAACGGATACCCAAATCCTTTATGCCCATGACCCTAGTTACCTTATAAAAGTAATCGAAGGAAAACTTTCCCCACAAGAACAAAGAGAGATTGGATTTCCCTGGAGTGAACAAATGGTAGAGCGCTCACGCCGCTCTGCGGGTGCAACGGTAGCTGCCGCTAAGACAGCCTTACGCGAAGGCATTGCTGCCAATTTAGCTGGTGGCACACATCATGCCTATCGAGATACCGGCAGTGGCTTTTGCGTATTTAATGATTCAGCGATAGCGGCGCGCACTTTACAAAAAGAGGTGAGCGCATCACTCAAAATTGCTGTGATTGATTTAGATGTCCATCAGGGCAATGGCACGGCATCGATTTTGCAACATGATGAATCTATTTTTACCCTCTCGATTCATGGAGAAAATAACTTTCCATTTAAGAAAGAAGAGAGCGATCTTGATGTAGGTTTACCTGATGGCTGCAACGATGAAGTCTATCTACACTCTCTGGGAGAATGCCTTGATCAACTCGATGCGCGCTTCAAGGCAAACTGCCTCATCTTCTTAGCTGGGGCCGATCCCCATGAAGGAGATCGATTGGGGAGGCTAAAAGTAAGCCGAGAGGGAATGCGCTTACGAGATCAAATGGTATTTCAGTACGCTCTGAATCGACAACTGCCCATTGCATTCTCAATGGCGGGCGGCTATGGAAAAGAAATTGAATCTACTGTGAATATTCATTTTCAGACCATCAAAACCGCCCTGCAATTTCAAAAGCAGTACTTATTTCCTTAACACGTTAACTTTTCTTTTTTGATGCGCCTTTTGGGCTAGCGAGATTACCAACATTCTCTACACTCTTCTCAAAATTAGTGAATGAGTCAGCCATTGCAGCGCGAATCAATTCAAAATTCTGCAGCGCATTATTGAAGGATGTCTTAAATACCGATACATAAGCCTCGCTACCCAGAGGAGCATTGTCAGTTGCATCATTCACAAAGTGAATAAGGTCTGCCTTTGATTCTTGGATCATGGTTTCAGCTATATCAACCAACTCTTTATTGCCACTCTTGAGTACTTGCAACAATTGATTGTGATACTGAGAAATTTCCTTGGCGGCATCTTGCAATACTTCAGCATGGATATACTCAAAAGCAGCCTTTGGATCCTGAGTTTTCATGAGCTCAGAAACCCGCTTCTGAATCATTTCAGCCAATTCTTGGCTGGCTTGTTGATTGATCTGTGCAATCGCCTGAGCGCTTTCAATAGCTACACGCCCAGCAGCCTTGGTCGCATCGACTGCCCTTTGTTGTCCCGGCATCGCATTCATATCCAATGGTTTCTTGCTCATATCAGCCTTTCAGATGGGTTAAGTCATTCACTAATCTACTCCGCTTAAGGTGGGTTTCTATAGAGAAATACCAGTAGATGATCGAATCTACCCAAATAAAAAAGCCCCGGGTGTTGCCAGCCGGGGCTCTAAAACAATTTGTAACAGACTACTTCTTTTTGGGCAGGCTATTTAAGGTAGCCGCATCATTGAGCTGCTGGTCTACTAAATAGAGGGTTCCACCGTAGTTTGCTTGCAAATCATAGCCGGACAGACCCACCGTATAAAAGGTAATTTCAGGATTAAACGAGCGAATGGTTCCACCGGATCCCGCAGAGAAATTAGCATCCACATCGATACCGCCGCGCCTGCCGTCAATTGAAGTTAATAAAAACTGATCAATAGCACTCGGAGTCTTAAAGATTGCCACTTGATATTGATCTTGATAACCAGCTCCTAGGCCCTCACCTGTTTTGAGTGCCTGCATAAAAATAGGATCTTTACGTCGCTTGTCGAACAAGACGCCTTCGCCACGAGCCACTACTATCAAAACAATATTCACGTTGGTGGTGGTAAAAACTGCATAGCCCGCTGCAGCGTCAATTTCTTTTTGAACTTCTGGCTTTTGCCTAATCAAAGCATCAAGACCAGTCTTAGACATCTTCAAGGTGGCATCACGCTTTTGTATGATTTCTGCAGGAGTAAGCGGCTTACCATCCTGACCGGTAGATTGGCAGCCCACCAAAAATATCGATGTGAACAAGGCGATAGAAATAGCCTTAGCAAGAGTATTGATTGGGTTGATCATAGTGAAAGCATTCGATTAAATGAATGGGTAAGGTTTATGCAACTTGAATAGCAGCCGACATCAAAACCTTATTCAAGAACGATACATCGGCCTCGGCGGGCTTGGTCAATATATAGGAAAAAATGCAAGCAGCCAAAATAATGAGTGCGCCACCCACTAGACTCCAAGTTCTGATGTTTGACCTCAATCTCGTATCCTCTTCTTTATGTTTGTTGTATCTATTTTAAAGGCATACTAGAGCTACTATGAAAGCATCGCCTTGGACTCAATACTGGCACCAGATAAGCGCCACTCAAAGACTACTCATTGTTACGTTCGTAGGGTTTGCATCCTACTTCTTAATTCCAGCTGATCAAAGCGCAATCGTTCGTTTAGCGCTTTCATGGGTCCTTGCCGGGGGACTCTACCTCATCCTGACTTACATCATGATGTATTTTTCTAACCAAGAAAATATTCAGGGACTCTCAAAGAAAGAGGACGATGGCGCAGCGATGATCTTATTCATCATCGTGCTTGCAGCAACAGCTAGCTTAGTAACGATTGTGATCATCCTTTCAGGCATCAAGGTGCTACCTACCAATCTTGCCATTCGTCATGTGGGATTAGTTTTGGCAACCTACATCATTTCTTGGTTGTTTGTACATACCGCATTTGCTCTGCACTACGCTCATGCTTACTATCAAGAGCTTGAAAAAACCAAAGAGGCCCCTTTGCTATTTGCCTCTAAGTTAAGGCCCACCTATGTGGACTTTCTATACTTCTCACTAGTCATTGGTATGACCTGTCAAACTGCTGACGTCAATATTGCTAGCTCCAGAATTCGATTCTTAGTCATGCTTCAAGGGATGGCTGCTTTTGTGTTTAATGCCTCGCTACTAGCTTTAGCCATTAACTTGATTTCAGGAGTAGTGGCGCTTTCTTAAGTCTTGACTAGAAATCATTGAGTTATAAAAAAAGAAGCTCGACAAGCGAGCCTCTTTTTAATACTAGATGCCTTAACTTAAATCATCTAATTTACTGGAACCAAGATTTTTGGCTGCGCCAATTTGACATACTTAATATCTTTTGCATTCACATCCATTTTCTTCAGATCGAATGCATAGATATTATTATTTTCAAACATCTTGACGTTGTAGACCATGGTTTTATTATTCGCCACAATGCTCCATTCAGTTACTTCATAGCCACCAGTGCCGCCACCGTAGGGATTGCTTGCTGGCAATGTTACTGATCCAGGAGGAATATCAAAGCTTCCTAGAATGTGCCAAGCAGCGCTGTCCATCTGAGCATTGGTAAAGGTTGTTGGCACAGAGTTGGATAAAAATAATGCGCGAATGAAACGGCTAGGACTCAGGAAATCACCCGGAAGGCCATGCAATCCGTTGCCAGAACTAGGGGCGGCATAAGTAGCGCCATTAATGACGAGGGGTGGCTTTTCTACCTTAGAGAGATTGGCATAATTGCCAATGCTATTGAGGTGATCCTGAAACGGAGGATCATTTGTCAATACTGTGGTTGGATTATCGAGGGTAGCCAAGCCATTTTTGGAGTACTCCACCACAATGCTTTTCCCATTGCTATCGTGCAATGTATAGTGCACTGGTGGTGTTTGATTTCCATAAACAGCCAACTTGGCGCCATTCACTTTAATTTTTGGTAGGCCCGCCTTCACTTCATCAACAGTAGCAAAATTCGTCAATATATAAGTCAGTACTTGAACAGAATTGATGCTGGTAGCTGACTCTGCTTGAGAGACTGCTTGGTAAGCGGCGCTATTCGGGAAGTTGAGCACACCTCCGATGAGTCCTTTTTCATTCATGCCATCCACAAGCTCAGGCAAACCAAGCGCATTCATGCCAGCTACTGCATATTTCGAATTCCAACTCAGGCCAGAGCCGTATTTACCATCAACACCAATTCCCTTGTGGGCATAAGCTCTTGGAATGGTGGTGAGCTGCGAATTCAAGGGCAAGCCAAACTCCATCGTACGTCCGTAGACATAGCCGCCATCACTTCCCTTCAATAGAAAACTAGTGCAGGCTTCACTTACCAGCGGGGAGAATGCCAGGGTTGCTGAAACTGATGCAGCTAATACTTTCTTGAATATCTTTTGTTTCATGTTTGACTTCCGATCTTGAATAAGTGAGTACTTCTACAACAAATTATTTCAGAATAACGAGGGTTGCCGTAGCGCGAGCACCCCAACCGGATGGTCCGCCTGGAGTATTGCTAACGTAATACATAGGACCCGCCCCAAAGGAGAAAGGCACACCATCAAGTACCACTAACTTAGAAACGCCCGCATAAAGAGGATTGGAGGTGCGGTGAGTATCGTAGTTATACAGAGCCTCCATATTGACTGTATATGTCAAAGCCTGTTTATCGGTGTAAGCAACAAAGGGTTGTCCGTATAAATTATTTTGCGTGCCAAAGGTTGGGTTACCACCCACATTCCATGATTGATAACCTAAGAGTCCATAAGTCCATGGGCCATCACGGTTCAATACAACAGCAGTTACCCCAGCACCTGTTTGCTGTGAGCCGAACTTACCGCTATTACCCGAAGGGGATTGCGCATAAGGACCAATACCCCAAATCCAGGAAGAGTTGGTATTAGGCGCATAAAAAGATTCGAGTGTCACGCTGGCAATGCCATAACCAGAGAATGCTTTGCCTGAAGCATCCTGAACGCTAACTTCCCTTACGCCCGCAATGATTGGGCGCACAATAAAAACATCGCCGCCGCCTAAATTAAATGGGGCTACCGGCTGAAATAAAAGCGATTGCTCTGAGCCGCCTTGGTTTTTACCCACGCCACGACTAAATTCATATTGCAGCGGAACGGAGATCATGTTCGCAATAGGGTTTGCCAATTTTTTAGCAATATCAACGCTATTTACTTCTGGCTTAGCAGCAACACTCACCGAACCAGATTTCTCAGCGGCTACCGTACCTGCACGTGCAGGAATTTCCTGTGCAAAAGTTGAACCTGCAAAGACTGCAGAAACAGCTAAAGCAGATACTATTTTTAAGGTGATGTTCATAGAAGGCTTCTTAAGAAGTGAGAATGGAAATTAGAACTTAAAGGTCACAGCTAACTGCGGGCCCTTAAAAGTGGTTTTCTGTAAAAGACCATCACCCTTCATGTCGTAGTACAAGGTGCGATAAGCAAGAGAAGCATCTACCCACTTCTCAAAGGTTTTGCCTACGCCGATCATGCCCTGCCAAGTCATATTGGTTGTGCCGCCACCGCCGCCGATGTCAGCATAGAAAGGGACATACCAAGTAGAGTCAGCAATACGGTAGCGGCCTTTGAAGCCCACAATTGGATCGGCAGTAGACACAGATTTAGAGTCAACAACGCCAGCAGACACACCATCCGCAGACAGATTCAATGAAAGTGTAGCTGTCGCCATAATTCCACGCACACCCGCCAAGCCATCCAAATATATGCTCTGGTTATTAAGTACAGTGTAAGTGGCTGCGCCAGTAATAATATTTTGCTGTAGCGTGACCTTGTCCGCAGCACGAGCGGGAACACCCCCAAAACTTCGTGTTGGAACCACAACAGTATTACTACCTGTAGTTTGCAAAGTTGCAGAGACTAGGTCGCCCATGATGCCCCAGTTACCGTAATGCGCTTCTGCAGAAATCATTCCGCCAGATTTGAGATCTCCAAGTACATTACTTGTAGAAAGCTTTGCTGTATTCAGGTAACGATCGTTGTAGAACAGCGTAGATGAAACTCCGGACCCCCAAATATAAGGAGTTACTTCAAAACGCCACTCATCAGAAATTTTTGGCAGCGGCGAAAGGTTCTCAGCTGCATGAGCAATGCCTGCAGACATCAAGATTGAAGATGTGATCACTAAAGACGCAAAGATTTTCTTGTTCATAAAAGCTCTATTTGGGGTGAGGTGAAGAGGTGAGGTGTTAATGCTAATTTTGGGAGTCATTATAGGCTGTAGGGGTAATCAGACTGGGCTTACGCACTAGAAATTGAATGAGATCTTTGCATAGCTTGACCAGTCATATTGACGATAGCTTTGCACTACCTGTTTGCTGGCTCCTACTGCAAATACCCATTGCTTAGCAAAGCGATGGGTCACCATAGCATCTATCGGCACAAACCAGCCTCCGCCAGCAGAGTTATAGACTGCCCCGTTTTCATCCCAAAAACGTAGCATCGTGTTTGGGGATAGCTGGAAGCCGATGGTTGGGAATACCTGCAGATTTCTAACAAGTGCCGGTTGATTGGGATTAGTGCTCAGGCTATTGTTTTTGGTATCGAATCCATACATATAACGTAATAAGGGTGAGAAATCAGTTACACCCAACAAGCTATCGACCTCAGGAATAAACGACCACCCTAGTTGTGGGCCAACCGCCCATTGGCCATTATTGCCAAATGGAAATACAACGCGTCCACCAACCAAAGCGCCCAAGGGTTTTAGAAAAGTGCGGTCTTGTCCCCACACCGTCACCATGGTGTTACCTGCGCTGTACTGACCTGAATTATTGGCGGAGGAAATAGAGTTGTAATTTGATGCGTAAGAAGTATCCAGACGTATACGTCCGCGCCAATCACCTGCTTCCAAGGGGTTGTAGTACCGCAACTTCAGAATATTTTGATAGTTATCGCTGCTATCGTAATTGTGATAACCCCAAAACTCCAGAACCCTACTGTTTGTTAAACGCTGAGAGTCATTGTCGAATTTTGAGATGGGGACTAATAGTTCTTCAGCATAGCTTGCTGAAACAAAAAGACATACGAGAATTGATAAAAACAATTTCATAAAAGGCGATGCCACCCTAAGGTGGCATTTTTACATTCGTCTCTTTTAATACTTTATGGTGTGACTACATGCCATACATTATTGACGTTATCACCAGTCTTATCGCCAGGATTTTTATCCTTAATAAAGAAATAGAGTGGCTTGCCTTTGTAAGTTAGTTGCTTCTGACCATTGTTACGGGTGATAGAAGCAAAATTTCCAGAGAGCATCACTCCTGGCTCTATGTAGACTGGCGGCCAATTATCGGCACACGTTAAAACGCACTCAGATTTACCTGAACCAGCTTGATCTTTATCAAAGGTATAGATGGTCTTACCGTAACTGCTGGTCAAAATACCATTACTTACCTTTACAAAATCTGCTGAAGACATTTTTACATCAGGAGCGCCACAAGCCGCCAATGTCATAGCAACAATTGCTGCTGCACAAAGCTTTAATAAATGTTTCATTCTTTATCCTTTAAATGGGCTATGAATTAATTACCTGGGCCAACTAAGGTAACTTCAATACGACGATTCTGGGCACGGCCTTCTGGAGTCGCATTAGAAGCAATCGGATTGGACTCCCCCATGCCTTGTGCAGAAATGAGGCTCTGACTTACGCCCTTGCGAATCAAATAATCAACTACGTTATCAGCACGCTTGGAAGACAGGTCAAGATTAGTTGTGATTCCTTCCCTGCGTAACTCAGCACCGATGGCAATGTTGTCTGTATATCCCCGAACTACTACCTTAGTGTTTTTAAAGCCTGATAGTGTTGGCGCCATTTTTGCTAATACCTGGTCAGCTTTCGCATTCAAACGATAACCGCCCTCAGGAAACAAAATTTTGTCACGAATAGTAATGCGCAATTCACCCTGTAACTGACGAATTTCTACTTCGTCGCCTTGATAGGCCTGTTGAAGCTGGCTATACGCCTGGTCTAATTGGTTGTATTTACTGTCAGTGACGCAAGCACTTAATAGTGCAAATGCCGCAATAGATAAGGCCAGCAATCCTGGTTTGATATATCTCATGTAATTTCTCAAAATTCAGTCAAAGTAAGCCTTGAAGGCCCTTAAGAGCACTATAAGCCCAAAGGCGCACTAAAACCTTCCAAAACCTATAAAAAATCCAATAATTAGGTCGAAGAATGTGCCCGAACGCCCTGTCAGCAGCGTGTATGGGCTAAAGAGTAATTATCTATAAAATCGATCATAAATATCAAATTTATTCATTAGACAAATAAACAACTGAGGTTCAAAATTCATCCAGTTGCAGTAGTTACTAAAGAAATTGATTAACCAACACTAGGAGCACAGTATGTCCATTATTAATACAGCAGTACAACCATTCAAAACCGAAGCTTTCCACAACGGCAAGTTCGTAACGGTTACTGACGAAACCCTCAAAGGTCATTGGTCAGTTTTGATTTTCATGCCAGCAGCATTTACCTTTAACTGCCCTACAGAGATTGAAGATGCAGCTGAGAACTATGCTGAATTCCAAAAAATGGGTGCTGAGGTTTACATCGTAACAACCGATACTCATTTCTCACACAAAGTTTGGCACGAGACTTCACCAGCTGTTGGTAAAGCAAAGTTCCCGCTCGTTGGTGACCCAACACACACTTTGACAAATGCATTTGGCGTTCATATTCCTGAAGCAGGCTTAGCATTGCGTGGCACATTCATCATCAACCCAGAAGGCATCATTAAGACAGCAGAGATTCATTCAAATGAAATCGCTCGCGATATTTCTGAAACTTTACGTAAGTTGAAGGCCGCTCAATACACAGCAGCTCACCCAGGTGAAGTTTGCCCAGCTAAGTGGAAAGAAGGCGCAGCAACATTGACTCCATCTTTGGATCTCGTAGGCAAGATCTAAGTTGCTAAGTTAATTAGTTAATCCATAGACTCTCTTTAAGAGAGTCTATTGGAGAGGATAGGATCCTGCCCAATAGACTCACCTAAAAAATTCCCAAGGAAAATATCATGCTCGATACCAATATCAAATCCCAGTTAAAGGTATATTTTGAAAAGATTGTTAGCCCAATCGTATTGGTGGCTAGCGTCGACGGAAGCGATAGCTCCCAGCAAATGCTCGAACTCTTAAATGAAGTAGCTGAGCAGTCCGATAAGATCACCGTCAAAACTGATGGCAAAGCTGAGCATAAGCCCAGCTTTACTGTGAGTAAGGTGGACCAAGAGGCGCGCATCACTTTTGCTGGCCTACCAATGGGTCACGAGATGACCTCCTTCATCTTGGCAATTTTGCAAGCTAGCGGTTACCCAGCAAAAGTTGAGCAGGATGTAATTGACCGTATCATCAAGCTTGATGCAAAACTCAGCTTCCAAACATTTATCTCTTTGTCATGCCACAACTGCCCAGACGTTGTGCAGGCTTTAAATTTAATGGCCGCACTCAATCCAAACGTCACCCATGAAATGATTGACGGTGCGCTTTACCAAGGCTTGGTCGATCAATACCAAATCATGGCTGTACCAACCGTGATCTTGAATGGCGAAGCATTTGGGCAAGGCCGCATGAGTGTTGAAGAGATTGTCGCCAAACTGGATACCTCCAGCCCTAAAGAAGAGGCCGCAAAACTCTCCGCTAAAGATCCATTTGACGTCTTAGTCATTGGTGGCGGGCCTGCTGGTGCAGCTGCTGCAATTTATGCTGCACGTAAGGGTATCCGCACCGGCATCGTTGCTGAGAAATTTGGCGGTCAAGTCATGGACACCATGGGTATTGAAAACTTTATCTCCGTTAAGGAGACCGAAGGGCCTAAGTTAGTTCAGGCGCTTGAGCAGCATGTGAAAAGTTATGAAGTAGATATTATGAATTTACAGCGTGCCAATGCTTTGCGCAAAACAGACAACGGTATTGAAGTGGAATTAGCTAATGGTGCAGTCCTGGCGAGCAAGTCTGTGATCATTAGCACTGGTGCTCGCTGGAGAGAGATGAATGTTCCTGGCGAACAAGAATATCGTGGCAAGGGTGTAGCGTATTGCCCTCACTGTGATGGCCCTCTATTCAAAGGTAAGCGTGTTGCTGTAATTGGTGGGGGCAATTCCGGTGTTGAGGCTGCGATTGATTTAGCAGGTATTGTTAGCCACGTTACCTTAATTGAGTTTGATAGTAAGTTGCGTGCAGATGCAATCTTGCAAAAGAAGATGGCTAGCATGCCAAACGTGACCGTCATTATGAGTGCGCTCACCAAAGAAGTATTAGGTGAAGGCGGAAAAGTAAATGGCTTACGCTACCTTAATCGCGTTAACAATACTGAGCACATGATTGATTTGGAAGGCATCTTTGTGCAAATCGGCTTATTACCAAACACCGACTGGCTCAAAGGTACGATTGATCTATCGAAGCATGGTGAAGTCATCGTCGATGCCAAGGGTGAAACTTCTCTGCCAGGTGTATTTGCGGCCGGTGATTGCACCACAGTTCCATATAAACAAATCATTATTGCGATGGGAGAAGGTGCCAAGGCCTCGCTCGGAGCGTTTGATTACCTCATTCGCTCATCTGTTGCAGAACCACAAGAGGCGGTTGCTGCATAAGAAGCTAGTTTTCTGCAGCAAAACAAAAGGGAGTCATTCGACTCCCTTTTTTCTCGTTGAAATAAATACAGCTTATTCAGTCTGCCCCGGTCTAGGGGCTTGCCAAGGCCAACGACCATCAATCTCCAAGGTCAGAGACCAACTTAAGAAGCAGCGGATTAAAACAATGGCACCCAATACGGCAACACTAGTTAAGGTTGGGCTAATGGCTACAGTACGGATCACATCCCCTGCAACCAAGACCTCGAGTCCCAAAATGAGGGAGCGCACGATTTGTATGCGAAAAGTTTTATAGGCAATATCGGCAGTCTGCGTCACCAAGCCTTTTGCAAAAGAGAAGAGGCCCCATAAAACGCCAATGGATACAACCGCAACCCCTAGGGCATCCATCACATCACTGACATTTCGAATGATTTCTATTTGATTCATGTTGTAGTCTTTTGAGGTTGAATGCCTATATATTAGCTCGTTTAGCACTAGTCCCCGTTATAAATTACACTGGATTATTTACTGCTTTATTAGACCAAAGGAAATCAGAATGAGCTTAATTGACAAACTCCAGTGGCGCTATGCTACTAAGAAAATGGATGCAACAAAATCTGTACCCCAAGACAAGGTAGAGCAAATCTTGGAAGCTATTCGGTTAAGCGCTAGCTCGAGTGGACTTCAGCCATACGAAGTCCTCGTGATCACCAATAAGGCCATTCGCGAAAAGATTAAAGCAATTTCATGGGACCAAACGCAAGTGGTCGACTCTTCTCATTTACTTGTTTTTGCAGCTTGGGATACCTATACGGCCGATCGTATCAATCATGCTTTCGATATGACCGAGAAGCTGCGCAACTTTAAAAGTGAGGCTGGTGACATCTATCGTCAAAAATTGCTATCCGGTTACACCGCAAGAGATGCTGAAACCAATTACACACATGCCGCAAAGCAAGCCTATATTGGACTAGGTACTGCTCTAATTGCTGCAGCATATGAGCAGGTGGACTCTACGCCAATGGAAGGCTTTGATGCCGCAGCTCTCGATGAAATCCTCAACCTCAAAGCAAAAGGTTTACGTAGCGTGGTTATGATGCCTCTCGGATACAGAAAGGCTGATGAAGACTGGTTAGCAAACATGAAAAAAGTTAGAAAGCCCAAGGAAGAATTCATTACCTGGATTAAGTAATAGGTAAGGGCTCTACAAAAGCAAAAGCCACCCGAAGGTGGCTTTTTTTACAGCAAAATTAACTATTCAGTTAACTAAGCAGTTGTATTAAGCAGCTGTATTAAGCAGCTTTGCGGCTTTTAGCTGCTGGCTTAGCAACAGCGTATTGACCTTGAATGTTTGCCAAAGCAGCATCAACACTCTTCTCGAAGTTAGCAAATGCATCAGTTGCAGTTGCACGAACTTGGTCGAATTGTTGGAGTGAAGAATCAAATGCAGTTTTGAATGCAGAAACAAAAGCCTCAGAACCAGCAGGAGCTGTCTTAGTAGCTTCTTTAACAAACTTAACCAAATCAGCGCGTGCGTCATCAATAGAAGCGTCAACTACTTGAGCCACTTCTTTGTTGCCGTTACGAACTACTTGGTTTACCTTAGCTTGGTAAGCAGCAGCATATTTAGCGGCTTCTTGGGCAGCTTCTGGCTGAGCCAATTTAGCTAATTGTTGTGGATCCTTGATTGCCAACAATTGTGCGCTTGAATCTTGAGCAGCAGCTAAAGCATCTTTAGCGGCAGCTTGATTGATTTCAGCTAATTCTTGAGCGCTTTCAACAGCAACTTGTGCCAAATGTTTAGCGGTTTCGATTGCTTTAGCTTGTGCAGAAGCGAGTTGGTCGTTTAATTGAGTTTGAAACATGATTTATCCTAACTTTAAGTAAATATGGGTTTTTTATTGCGATGCACCATTTTAAGAGCCCCATTTTCCAAAAGCAAGATATTTTTGTTGCAAAGCAACATATATTATCTAAACCCTCATTTAAAGCCCTGAAATGAGGGTTATTGGGTAATTCAATTCTATTTTTCCCCTAAAGTTTTTAGGGTAATTATGGAGAAGCTTCCACAAATCAAAAGTAATAACAGTGTTGGAGCCGCTACCTTACCCAAGTAGTAAATTCTTCTGCTCTCACTCTGGGGGTATGAAAACTGTTCACTATGTCGTTTTTGTTGGCATACCCGAGTGCCATACCGCACACAAGCATCTCATTCTCTTTGGCGCCAATGGATGGCAGAATGATTTTTGCGTAGTCGTTCCAAGCGGCCTGTGGACAAGTATCCAAACCTTCACCTCTGGCGGCAACCATCATGTTCTGCAAGAACATACCGTAGTCGAGCATGGAGCCTCTACCAAGCTCTTTATCTATTGTGAAAAATATAGACACTGGCGCACCAAAGGCTTGGAAATTTTTGCGATGCTGTGCATGCATCTTATCTTTATCGCCCTTTGTAATTCCTAATAAGCCATACAAACCCCAACCATTTTCTCGACGTCTATCAATATAAGGACTAAACCATTTGGTTGGGTAATAGTCATATGCTGGTTGATATTCTTTTGCTAACTCGGGATTGATCGCAATACTGTCATAAGCAGCGCACACTTTTTCGCATAAGGTGTCAAGCGCCACACCCTCTACAACATATGCTTTCCATGGTTGAGTATTTGTACCAGAAGGTGCTCGCGCAGAGATATCAAGCAACTTCAGGATGACCTCTTTTGAGACAGCCTCTTTAGTAAATGCGCGCACTGACATGCGAGAAGTGATGGCTTCAGCTGGAGTTAATGCCTTCATTAGTATCCTCTGGCTCTGTTGAGTTTTATTAAGATTTAACGCTGTTAGCTCGTGCCTGATGTAGCTTCCGATAGCTATCAATTAGGCGATGGTGCCTATCTAGACCCTCTAACTTCATGCTCGTTGGCGTTAAACCAAAGAAACGAACACTTCCTTCGATTGAATCCAATACGGCATCCATCCTGACGTCACCATACATACGACGAAAGTTAGCCTCATAGGCTGAGATCTCTAGCTCGTCATCGAGCAGAACCTCAAGGGCAGCATCTAGAGCTTGATAAAACAATTTTCGCTCGACTGTGTTGTCGTTGTACTGAAGAAAAGCACCAACTAACTCATGCGCTTCTTCAAATTGCTTAAGAGCCAATTGAATTAATAACTTCAATTCGAGTACGGTAAGTTGACCCCAGACTGTGTTCTCATCAAACTCGATGCCAATCAGTGTCGCAATGTCGCCATACTCATCTAGCTCGTTATTCTCCAAACGCTCCAAGAGCGCAGCTAGACTTACATCATTGAGCTGAGATAAATTCAAGATATCACTACGGAATAGCAATGCCTTGTTGGTGTTGTCCCAAATAAGATCTTCAACCGGGTAAACCTCAGAATATCCTGGCACCAGAATTCGGCAGGCGGTTGCGCCCAACTGATCATATGTGGCTACATAAACTTCTTTACCCAACTCTTTCAGGATGCCAAATAAAGTCTCCGCCTCTTTGGTATTGGAGTCCTCACCCTTACTCGAGAAATCCCAATCTACGAATTCATAATCGGATTTAGCACTAAAGAAACGCCATGACACAATGCCACTAGAGTCAATAAAGTGCTCAACAAAGTTATTGGGCTCGGTTACTGCTTCGCTGGCAAAGGTAGGCGGGGGTAGATCATTTAGACCCTCTAAGCTACGACCCTGTAATAACTCAGTCAAACCTCTTTCCAGCGCAACCTCAAGACTTGGATGCGCACCAAAGGAAGCAAAGACGCCGCCTGTTCTTGGGTTCATTAATGTGACACACATCACTGGATAAATGCCGCCGAGTGAAGCGTCCTTAACCAATACTGGGAAGCCCTGCTCCTCTAGACTCTGAATGCCCGCTAGAATGCCAGGAAATCTTGCTAACACCTCTTTAGGAACGTCAGGTAACGCAATTTCACTTTCCAGAATTTCACGCTTGACTGCCCGCTCAAAAATCTCTGATAAACATTGCACTTGAGCTTCAGCTAACGTGTTACCAGCACTCATTCCATTACTAACGAATAGATTTTCAATGAGGTTAGATGGAAAATAAACTGTCTCTCTATCGGACTGACGAACATAAGGCAAGGAGCAGATGCCACGTTCTACATTTCCAGAATTCGTATCTACCAGATGCGATGCACGCAGCTCTCCATCGGGGTTATAAATATTCAGACAGTACTCATCCAAGATATCTGTCGGCAAAGCATCTTTCTTGCCAGGCTTAAACCAACGTTCATTTGGATAATGTACAAACTCTGCATTGGCAATGTCCTCACCCCAATAAGAGCCGGCATAAAAATGGTTATTACTCAGGCGTTCAATATATTCGCCCAGCGCAGAAGCTAAAGCGCTTTCTTTTGTAGCGCCCTTGCCGTTGGTAAAGCACATTGGTGAATGTGCATCACGAATATGTAGGGACCAAACGTTTGGAATTAGGTTGCGCCATGAAGCAATCTCAATCTTGATACCCAGGTTTGCCAGCAAGGCAGACATATTGGCGATCGTTTGCTCCAAAGGGAGATCCTTGCCAATAATATGAGTACTGGATCCGACATCTGGCTTTAAAGTGAGTAGACTTTGTGCATCAGCGTCAAGATTAGCGACTTCCTCAATAAGAAACTCAGGGCCTTCCTGTACGACCTTTTTGACAGTGCAACGCTCAATAGACCGCAAGATACCTTGGCGATCAACAGCAGAGATATCTGCCGGCAATTCCACCTGAATCTTAAATATTTGTTTGTAACGATTCTCTGGATCAACGATATTATTTTGCGAGAGGCGAATATTTTCAGTGGAGATATTTCGAGTCTCGCAATACAACTTCACAAAATAGGCGGCGCATAAAGCAGACGAAGCTAAGAAATAATCGAATGGTCCAGGCGCTGAACCATCACCTTTATATCGGATTGGTTGGTCAGCAATAACTGTGAAGTCATCAAACTTTGCTTCTAAACGAAGCTTATCGAGAAAGTTGACCTTAATTTCCATGGAGATAGTTCCAAAATAGCGCAAATAATGATGTGGACACCATTATCCATCGCATCTTCAATCTATAGAATGTCTTTAAAGCTTAAGCTAGCCACATTTGGCGATATACGCCATCCGGATCATGATCTTGGGTTTGCTTAGCCACATTAAAAGGCCTGCCTCCCCTAGGATCCGTGCCTTTGCCGGCAATATATAACCAATTACCTTGATTGCTATAAACGTCATAGTCAATCAATTGACATTCAAACCAAGCGGAACCAGCTTGCCAATCGCCCTGCATGTCATAAATCCAATAACTTGCCACAATTTGACGCATACGATTGGATAGATAGCCCGTATTCTTTAATTCACGCATACCGGCATCAATCAGCGATTCTCCTGTATGGCCAGATGACCACTTCAAGAATTTTTCACTATCAAACTGATTGCTAGGCGCCTTACTTAAGCCTTTGGAGTAGTAGAGCCTTTTGCCATACTTAAAGTGCAGAAACCGGAAGTAGTCCCTCCAAAGTAATTCAAACCAAAGCCAGTAGGCCCCATCATTTGCCCCATAGCAAATTTCATAATCTGACAATTTCTTTGCAATAGATCCTGCAGAACAACAACCCTGCGCTAACCATGGAGAGAATTTGCTGGAATAGTCCATGCCGATCAGCTCATTACGTGTTTGTTTGTAAGTATCAGGCAGACGTCTCTCAAAATAGTGTTCGATGTAGGCATCGGCACTGCGCTCCCCTCCACAAAACTTACTGCCATTAGATAAAGTGCTTTGGTTCGCAACTGTGATCGGGGGGATCTGGATAGTCGGCAACGGAGGAATACTCTTAGGAGCCTCTATAGGATTGAAAAACTTTAATTTCTTTTTTTCTACTTGCTGACGAAATTGGGTAAAGATATCTGGCATATCCTCCAATGGAAATGGCAGGGACTGAGCATCCAACATGCTAGATTGCCAGAGCGCGTTAATCCGGAAACCAGCACCCCTTAATAGCGCCACTTGCTCTAACTCTTCTGGTGCTTGAATTTGCTCGCAATAGATAGTGCCTATATCAATCTGGGATTTTAATTTCTCAAACACATCCAAGACATCACCAGCCACCTCATATAAGTCTGATCCCAATTTCCTAAGCTGACTCCGCAAGTCCTGAAGAGATTGGTCCAAAAATACCTGACGATACTCTCCTATTCTCGGAAATCCCCATGCAGTCTCTTGCTCTAAGTTAGGCTGATGCATGTAGACCGGTAGAAGAGAATCTGCCGCCTTACATGCCTGTAAAAACGATGGATTATCTTCGAGGCGGAGATCATTTCTAAACCAATAGATTGCAGTCGTCATCTATATTGCACCGATCTGAATCACTTGATTCTTGTAGGCTCCTGATAGTGCTTTTTTCACTATCTTATAAATGTCGAGATCAAACTCTGCCTCACCAGAATCCGCCAATTCGTAAAGCTCTTCCTGATTAATCGCAGTGCCTAGATAGCACCACTTGTCGACCACAATCATCTCGCCACCTTCTTGAATGGCAATAGCACCAGAGTATGGCCAAACCTGCACCTTAAAAAGTTCCATAGCGGTTTTTAACTGTAAATTATGCAAGGCAATGGGAGTGAGATTAATGCAGGTACCGCTACATTGCTTTACTTGAAAGCCAAAGCAAGATTTACCTTCAATGCGCTTCTCCAGACCAAGCAATGCTTCACATAGATGGTATTTTTTTGCTACCGCCTTTAAATACGAGTGCGCCTCTCGCTTGCTATAAAACAAACCATATAAATTATCTTGTAACCCAGGGGCCAAATGATGGTGGGTGATTAAAGACGGAGTGAGCACACCCACAGAATCCTCTTCCAAGCTCCAAGCACAAAGATCTTTAGATCTCCGAAGTTTGATGTTCATAGAGGGCATACGCTCTTTAATTAATCTTGACTCGAGGATTAAGGCGCCCAACTCTCCGCTGGTTTCAATCCAATCAATATCACGAACCTGTAAAGAGAGCTTCATTTCTTTACGTTGCGTTAAAGCACCCTGGAAGTGCCCCATCACCCTGCTCCGTAAGGAAATGCTCTTGCCAATATAAAGAGGAGTCTTATTATCTCCATAAAAGATATAGCAACCAGGGCCATCGGGTATGGAGTCAATGACATGCTGGTCGATGTTTGAGGGGAGACTAGCATTGCCAATGAGTTGATTGATCGCTTCATTTAACTTTTCTTGCCCAAACTTTGACTCACATACACGCCAAAATTGAAGTAATAAGTCGGCATCCCCTAGTGCACGATGTCTGGCGCTAACCTGTAGACCATGCGAGCTAATAATGGTGTCGAGATTATGACGCGGCTGATCTGGAAACAGTAATCGAGACAGCTTGACAGTGCATAAAACTTTCGGCTTAAAGTCAATGCCAATCCTCTTAAAGGATGCTTTGATAAAGCCATAATCAAAACGGGCGTTATGAGCGACAAAGATTTTGCCCTCGAGCTCTTTTTTTAACTCTTCCGCAAGCTCAGAAAAACAAGGCTGCCCCTGTACCATTGCTGGCGAAATACCTGTCAGCCTTTGAATGTTTTGCGGGATATAGGTTTGCGGGTCAATCAACCTTCCCCATACTTGAAGATCATTACCCGCTAGGGTTTTAATACCAATTTCAGTAATGCGATCACGATCGAAATGAGACCCAGTGGTTTCAATATCAACAAAAGCTAAATCTGGGTAAGGGCTAAGCTTACTATTCACGCTAGAAGCATCAATTCCATTTAGTTTACGGACGGACCTCTATTTAGATAATCTGCAAAACTAAAAATAGAATTGGGGCCGCGAGGTACATCCTCAACTTTTTTGAAGGCTGTTTTAACCACTTTCTGAGTTTCCCCTTTTTTCTTTTTTTCTTGACTAGGAGTAACCTGCTTTTCCAAGTGAAAGTAAGGCTTGCGCTCTGGAGCAGTCTGCACATCACTAAAACGGGGAATGTAATCTTTAATTGCAGAGGCTAGAGTCACATTAGAGATGCAGCTCATCATATAAGCTTCAAGTGATTGATAAAGCTCTTTCGCAATATCCGACACCTCCACTTTTCTCTTCTTAATTTGGTTCATTGCTAGAACAATATCTTTGATAGTAATAATTCTAGGGTCTTTTGAAAGCTGATATCCACCCGTGCGGCCTTTCACTGCAACAACAAGACCCGACTCTCTTAGCGGGCGCAATAGCAGCTCGATACGGCTGATAGAAATTTTCTGTCTTTTTGCTATATCGGGAGCAGGGACAAGCTGCCCATTCGTTGAATGGCTTGCAATATCAACGAGTGTATTGAGCGCTACTCTGACTGCTTTGGTGACTTCCATTGGAGCTTTCGGCATAAAAGTTAGATTGAGGCTAGTATGAAACCGATCCCAAAAATGTGCTGCAGCGCATTAATTAACCCTATCTAACTTATGGTTGAAATAATTAGACTCCAGCACCCTCTCGCCTATAGGCTACTCCGTTTTCTCGCCTGCATTCTGGCTGGCGGAATGATTGCTCAAATCTATGCTTGCCTCGTAACGTATTTATTAATCAATGATTCTCAGGCGGCAGGTATGGTAGCGAACATAGTTGTACAACAGCTTTCATATTATTTTTTAGGCTGCGCATTCGCAATCTTAAGCATTGCTAATATCCTTATCAGAAGAGGTTCGAGCCCGCTTAAAAATATCCGCCTTCCCTTGCTAATATTGATGATGGCAGTTGCGGTGGTGAGCTTTCTGCTGATACCCCGCATGGATTACTTGCGAGATACGGCGTTGATAGACGGTATGCCGGTCATGCTCTCGCCGTTTGCAAATTACTTCCAGATTTTGAATGTCTTGGTGATGTTATTGCTATTAACGCAGATTATTTCTAGCGCCTTGGTGGCATGGCGCCTGGTTGACTCAGAATCAACCTAGATGAGCCCGCACCGCAGCAATCAAGGGTATCTGCTGCTCTGGCCTTAGAAACTGCCCTAGCTCTATGCGTAGGTTTGATTGGCTTATATGAAAGATTTTCGATCCCTCCAATGGCAGCTCAATTTTGGCCCACTGTGTATTAAATTCATACACAGTCTCTTTGTAGCCAATGAATTTTTTGACCAAAAGACATTTACCGTCAATTTCAATCGTTTCACAATCTAATGCGTGTCTACAGTAGATTAAAAATCCGAGCGTTACCGCACTAAGCTCTAAAGCAGTAAAAATGGGAATAACCCAAACCCCCGCTACAAAGAACCCAGTTGCAACTATCAGCGAGAGACAAACCAGGGCAATATAGAACTTGAGGAGCTGCTTGGGAGTGAGCGCGCAGTTTCTGCGCATTTGCCAGCGCTTCATCTCGATGCAATTCTGGAAAAGGCTAGTGAGCGCTTATTGGCTTTTACTGCGCTCTTGGGATTTCGCTAACTGGTCAGCACTTCTTTGTTGAAAATCGACCATGGAGTGATATCCCATTTGGTAGCAAGGGCAATGCTTCCCCAGAATCCAGCGTGCGAGCTTAATGCGAAGTTTTTGGATCATGTTTATCTCTCATAAGTGAACCTCAAATGTAAACGGAAATGGCATTTATTGCTGAGCCTAGATCAAAATACGGGGGGTTTTAAGATGCACACGGCATCAGCAGAAATTATTCAAATCCATTACATTGATTACATGACTAATTCAGACTCCTCCCTTCGAAAAATACCGCTATTCCCACTGGGCACCGTACTGTTTCCGGACGGCGTAATCGCCCTCAAGATCTTTGAGGCACGCTACCTCGACATGATGAAGACATGCTTACGTGAAAAAACAGAGTTTGGCGTTGTTAGCATCATGAAGGATCAGGGCGCCAAAGAAGATTCGCCCCCAGTCTTTTCTCAAATCGGAACCCTGGCCCTAATTGAAGACTTTGACCCTGTTCAACCTGCCTTGTATATGACCAAGTCATCTGGAACACAGCGCTTTAAGCTTCTGAATAGTCAACAAGAGTCAAATGGACTGTGGATCGGTGAGATAGAGCTTCTAGCAAATGATCCCGTGACACCTATCCCTGAAGAGCATCAAAAGGTAGTGAAATTATTGAATGAAATTATTTCAGTCATTCAAAGTGAAGATTTATTGGGTGAATCCCCTTTCAAGAAGCCTTTCAAAATAGATGACTGCGGGTGGGTGTCCAATCGCCTTGCAGAACTTTTGCCTATCTCTCTAGCTCAAAAGAACCATTTGCTAGCCCAAACCAATCCCCGAATCAGACTCGATCTGGTGACGGAAATTATCGAAGATGATGGCTTAAGTAATCTCATGCTGCACTAAATCCATGCTTGATGAGCTGATTCGTAAAACGATTCGTGAAATGGTGGGTGGTGGCGGGCCACCGGTAGCATTTCTAACGCCATCAGGTGATCGTGGTCTCTTTGGCCCAGAATCGATTGCCTGGAAAGTGCATGCGGACTTTATCTCGATGATGATCGGTGGCATTAGCTCGCTGATCATGCAAGCACTTCATCCACAAGCCTTAGCAGGAGTATGGGACCACTCTAGCTTTAGGGAGGATCTCAAAGGCAGATTGGGAAGAACAGCCTTCTTTATTGCCGCTACCACCTATGGATCAACTGAGATGGCAGACAAAGTGATTGAAAGGGTTAACCAGATTCATGCAAAGATTAGCGGCTTTGATGAATTCGGAAAACCATATTCAGCTACCGATCCACATCTACTGTCTTGGGTCCATCTCACGGAAACACACAGCTTTATGCAGTCTTTCGAGGATTATCGAAAAGAGAAATTAAGCCCGCAGGAAAAGGATCAATACTTTCTTGAAATGAAATCCCTTGGTGAAAGAATGGGCGCCCATTCTTTACCTAGCACCTATGCCAAAACAGGCAGTGCAATTCAAGGCTATATCCCTGAACTTTACTTTGGAGAGCGTGCAAAAAGCATTCTCGATTTGCTCGAGAACTTCCCTAGTAAGCTTGCAGCCAAACCCTTCATTAAACTCATTACTCGCGCAGGCTATCTCAATCTTCCAGATTGGGTCTATCCATTCATCAAGAGACCAACCCCCAATCTGATTGAGCGCTTAGCAGTAAAAAAGAGTGTTGATTTAATTGCAGTACCCATTCGCGAGGCCCTTAAGGATGGGGTGGCCGCCCACTCACTCCGTAGAGTTTATGGATAATTTATTTGGAAAGACAGCATGATCACTAATTACCTAATATCAGGCATGGTTGGCATCATGCTTTTCTTCACTATAGTTGTCGCCCCGACTGTTTTTAAGGTGCTCCCCGTCGAATGGTCAAGCAAGTATGTTCGGAACTTTTTTCCCAAGTACTATGCTTGCCTGGGCTTAATTACTACTGCCTGCATTTTTACTGCGACTGATGGAGTTAGCAAGATCTTATTAGCGATTTGTGCACTGCTCTTTGCCTTTACCCTCTCTTATCTAACTGGAAAAATTAATGAGGCCAAGGATCAAGGGCAAAGTCGTCGTTTTCATCTACTGCATGGCGTAAGCGTTGTTATCAACTTATTTCAGTTAATTACTTTTATCTATCTTCTAGTCAAATAATCATCAATAGACGGATGGCTAAGATCCAGGCTTCACCTTATTTGGATCTGACTCTTGAACCTTATCTTGTTTGATAGGTAAATTCAGGCTAGGAGCTGCCATTTTTTCGCCATCCCAAACTTGGCCACACCAACATTCACCTGCATCATTAATAATGCATACGCCTGAACCACAGCAACGCTTGTCTGGGGTCTTCATACATTAGCCTAATCAAGAAATGGAAATTAAGACTATTCTAGGGTTTTTATGAAACTAGCGCTTGATCTTGCAATGGGCACATGATGCAAAGTACATTATTTGAAACCCCACTTGGCGACTCTGCTTTGAATATTTTGTCAAAGGATGGGAGCACTCATTACTTCCCCAAGGTCTTTGCCGAACAAAGTGCCGCCCAATTCATGAACCAGCTTCAGGCATCACTTACATGGGAGCCTGATCAACTCATGATGTTTGGAAAATTGGTGACCACTCGCCGTAAAGTTGCCTGGGTTGGTGATCCAAAGTGTAGCTATACATATTCTGGGGTAAAAAAGAATCCGCAAAACTGGACATCTGAGCTTTTACTCATCAAGGCTCAACTAGAAGAAATATCACGAGCCAAGTTTAATTCTTGCTTATTAAACCTCTACCATGATGGAGGCGATGGTATGGGTTGGCATAGTGATGATGAAAAAGAACTCGATCCCACATCTCCGATCGCCTCACTTAGTCTTGGGGCAAAACGTAAGTTTGCCTTTCGCCACAAAAAGGATCAAGAAACAATTTCGCTTTTTTTGGAGAACGGTAGCGCCCTCATCATGCATCCGCCTACCCAAGAGTATTGGCAGCACACTTTACCGAAAACCAAAACTGTGCCGGACATTCGCATGAATTTAACATTTAGAAAAATCAATACTCATGCAAAATGAGGTCAAACCCAAAGCTGCCGTGGCTATCATTGGCGCAGGCTTAGCAGGCCTTAGTTGTGCCAATAGATTGCAAACGCTTGGCTTTCAAGTTCAGGTCTATGAAAAGAGTCGCGGGCCAAGTGGTCGGATGAGTACTCGCCATGGTGAGAGTTGGTCAGTGGATCATGGAGCTCAATATTTCACGGCGCGAGATCCAGCATTCATTGAAATCCTGAATACCTGGATTGAGGCAGGTGTCGTAGCTAAATGGCAGCCACGCTTATCTGTATATGAAGGTGGCCAGTGGCGAGAGAGCAATTCCAGTGAGCGCCGTTATGTGGGCGTGCCTGCCATGAACTCACCTGGTCAATTTTTAGCTAAAAATATATCCATTGAATTTAATCAGACTATCGATAAGATTTATCAGCAAAATGGGAAATGGTTGCTTCACAGCCTAGAGAATGGCGATATTACCCAATCATTTGATTACTTAGTATTAGCAATTCCTACCCCTCAGAGTTCCGCTCTAGCCAAATTAGTAGATCACTCTACTGAAGCAACTTGCTCTAGCGTAAATATGCAAGGCTGTTGGACGGTGATGGCACGTTTCTCAGAAAAAATTTCCATGCCTTTTGATGCTGCCTTCATTAATAATGAAATCATCAGCTGGATCTCTCGAAATAATTCTAAGCCTGGACGTACTGGCCAAGAAACCTGGACAATACATGCAAACCCTCAATGGAGTCAGCAATGGATCGAGCTAGATCAAGATGAAGCAAGCAGGCTAATTCTGGAATCCGCAAAGAAGCTCGGTCTAAATTGCCAGAATGCTGAAATTTCTATCCATCGCTGGCGTTACGCAAGCGGCGCAATCAATACAGAAATGGGATGTATTCTGAATAAAGATACCAATCTTGGTCTCTGTGGAGATTGGCTCAATGGTGGCAGAGTTGAAGGAGCATGGCTTAGCGGCTATCAATTAGCAAGCGCAATTCATATTTCAGCAACATTTAACCCATAAGGCCTAGATTATGTCCCGCAAAGCATCTATCGAATTACGAGATCTCAAGCTGCAAACTCAGATTGGCACATACAAAACTGGTGACATTATCCCTGACAGTCATTTATTGGACCTCACCCTTTGGATTGACTCGAATCTCGTATTCATTTCTGAGGACAATATGGGCAATGTTTTTGATTACGATCCTCTTATTGTTGATATTACGAGGCTAGCTAGTGATTGTCATTATGAAACTCAGGAAAGATTAATGAGCAGAATCATTGAGGCTTGTGCAAGCTACCCTCAAATCCAATCCCTAGAAATTGGCCTTAGAAAATCACCCGTTCACAATAGCTCGGGCTCACTTGGCGTTAGACTAAACCTGGACCAGGAAGCGCTATCAAAGTTAAGAAGCTAGACCTTACTCAATGCACTAAATCAGCGAGACATTAGCCATGAATTTCAGCAACATCTTGATCTCAACACTAGCGAGTATTACGTTTAGTCTTTTTCCCCTGCTAGCAAACGCTAATTTAGCGAGTGATTTAAATGATGGGCAGCACGTTCTTCTCATGCGACATGCAGATGCCCCGGGCTATGGGGATCCTACTGGCTACCAACTAGATAAATGTGCCACCCAAAGAAATCTAGGTGACTATGGAAAGAAACAAGCCGTCATCATAGGAGATTGGCTAAAAAGTCAGGGGATTACTTCCGCAAACGTCATTAGCAGTCAGTGGTGTCGTTGTATGGATACAGCCAAACTATTAAATAAGGGGCCTGTTCAGATCTCACCAGCTCTTGGTTCATTCTTCGACGACATGAGTCTTGAAAAAAAGCAAACAAAAGAGTTGGAAAAACTTATTCAATCCAAACTCAATAGCAATAACAAGGTGCCACTGATTTTGGTAACCCACCACGTCAATATACAAGCCTATACAGGCAAGGTGGTGAACGTAGGCGATATGGTGTTAGTAAAGGTCAATCAGAATGGGCAGCATTTATCTCACCAGATATACCCTAGCCCCTAACGATAGTAAGCAGCCTGCTTGGTATCGCTTGAATCACCATCCACATGTAGGTGCCCTGTTTTTACAAAGATGGTGCAGCCCTCTTTGCTAAAAGGCTGATGCAGGCTCATATGGGGGCTTCTGATCCAAGAGCCGGCGGGATAGCGCCCATGCTCATCTTCAAAAACACCATCAACTACAAAAATTTCCTCACCTCCGTAATGCTTGTGGGGATTGAAATACGTTTGAGGCGCCCATCGAACTAAGGTTGAGCCGCTACCCTGCTGCATTAGTGGCATCACATGAAGACCCGGAACCATACCTTGGTACCAAGGAGCAGTTTTGGTGTCAATTACTTCTCGTGCCACTTGATCTGGACCAAGATGGCGTAACTTTACAAAAAGAGTACATCCAGCTTTACTGAATGGCGCATGGGAAGATCCCGGTGGATTCATCAGGTACGTGCCAGCAGGATATTCGCCAGTCTCATCGCCAAAGACCCCATCTAATACCAAGATCTCCTCACCAAATTCATGAGTATGGGTTTTAAATTGGGCTCCAGGTTCATAGCGCACGATAGAGGTCGCCTTTGCCACCTCATCACCCATGCGATCGAGCATGCGTCTTGCGACACCTGGCTCGGGACTGGGAGCCCATGGCAAGTCATGATGATTTATAACGACCCGTTGGCTGTAATCAGCATTGATGTTCATTTATTGCGTTTCAAATGTAAAAATATACCTAAGCATAGCAAGCAAAATAGATAAATGCTGAACAATCAAATAAACCGCGCACATTCTTACGTGATCTGAGCTAAAGTCCAGATATATCGAATTTATTTAACGCTTGCACAAAGGCTTTATGAGCTTGCTTCCAAAACCATTTAACGCCCTTGTTATTGGATCCTCAGGGACTATAGGGTCACATTTCGTAAAACTACTCGAGAGTAATCCGTCATGCTCAAGAGTGATTGGTATTCACCGAAACTCGGCTCATGCTATCGACTACCATCACCCCGAGACCATTGAAATATCTGCCAGCAGCCTGGCAGACTTGGGGCCATTTCAACTAATCATCAATACCATTGGTGTACTGCACTCAGAACAATGGATGCCTGAAAAGAAATTGGATGATTTAAACCAAGCTCAACTCAGCGAAATGTTTAACACCAATACCATTGGCCCAGCTTTAACAATAAAGTACTTCTCAAAACTCTTGGATCCAAAGCATGGGGTCATGGCAACACTATCCGCTAAGGTAGGCAGTATTGAAGATAATCGATTGGGTGGATGGTATAGCTATAGAGCTTCTAAGGCCGCACTCAATATGATCATCAAAACGGCTTCTATCGAATTTGCAAGAACAAAACCCAATATCGCTTTGATTGCCCTTCACCCCGGCACTGTGAACTCTGGATTGTCTCAACCTTTTCGCGGTCAGCAAATCGGCAGAGATCCTTTAGAAGCTGTAACTGATATGTTTAGTGTTCTTGCAAATGTAGAGAAAGAAGATTCGGGAAGCTTTCTGACTTACTCAGGAGAAAAGCTGCCTTGGTAGAAAAACGGCTTAGGAATTTCTTCCTAAGCCGTTTATTTCATTAGTGGGCCCATCTGGACTTAGCCCTTCAACAAAAACCTACTTGATATTATTTTTTAAGCGTCGATAAAAACTGCTTGATTGATTTGTTTTGAACTTCATTTTCATTTGGTGTTGCACCTGCTCCTGATAAATGGCCCATAGGCATCACATCATTAATGGCAACATACTTCACATTAGGAATATATTTTGCAGATTCTTTAGCATCAGATTCTGGATTTAATAAGTCCCCGGTACCCGCGAGAATAAGCGTCCTTGCTTTAATAGATTTCAAAGCAGCAATCGTATCTCCATTGAAACCTTTTGTTTGTCCAATGTCATGACGGTCATAAGCACGTGACTGCCAAATCCAATCGTTTGCATCCATGCGCTTCCAAGAAGCATCCTGAAGCTTATTCAGAAATCCTATTTCTGCCTCAGGCGTATTGAATTGTTGATTCTGATAAGCCGGTGTTCTGACAATCACTCCACTCAACCATCCTGCCCACAAGCGCATTCCCTTCTCAACTGGCTTGTCATATTTCCCGCCCTGGTATGCTGGGTCAGTCATGATGCTCTGTCTAAGCATCTCAAGTACTCCGGTAGTCCAAGCATGTGTTTTTGCCAGCGGAATAATGGGAACAACCGACTGCATTGCATCAGGATAAGAAACGGCCCATTGCAAAGCCTGCATACCCCCCATGGAGGCGCCTACCACTGTCACCAATTTAGTAATTCCAAAGTGCTCTCTTACTAAGCGGTATTGACTATTGACCATGTCCCGGATATTGAATTCAGGAAAATTTACATTTGCCTGTGTTTGACTATTTGAAGGAGAGGTTGTTAATCCATTGCCTATTGCGTCAGTACAAATGACAAAGTACTTATCGGTATCCAATGCTTTGCCCGGGCCAATGAGGTAATCAATTCGGTGATGATTCCCACCAATCGCTGTCACCATCAAAATAGCGTTTGATTTATCTGCATTCAGAGTTCCCTGCGTTGTGTAGGAAATTTTAAAATTTTCGATTGTGGAGCCATTTTCAAGAGGAAAGTTTCCCTCTGTATAAGATTGATGAACCGGATCCGTATCTTTATGGGCAAATACACTGGTAGAGCAACATGCCAGCGCTAAACATGCGCTAAGAAAATGTAATTTGATTTTCATAAGCCTCCTTTTTGTTATGGAAATATCTTACAGCACAGTTACAAAGTCTGCCCCCTAAAAAAATAAAACCACCCTTGGGTGGCTTTATTTATCAACGCTATGGGATTACTCGCCTGTTATCTTCTTCTCTCTAATTAACCTACCCCAAGTGGCAGATTCTTTGGTCATATATTTGGCGAGCTCTTCACGCGAAGTTGGCATTGGCGTTAGGCCATGATCATTTAACTGACTCACAACATCAGGAGACTTCAATACCTTCACAATCTCGACATTCCAGCGATCCATTATCGGAGCTGGAACTTTAGAGGATGCAACAAATGCATACCAATTTGTTGCATTAAATCCAGGGAATCCAGATTCAGCAATAGTAGGAACTTTTGGGAGTGACTTCAGTCTCTGTGGGCCAGTTACCGCCAGAGGAATGAGTTTGCCATTTTCAATATAAGCTTTTGCCGTACTGTAGGTTGAAAAATAAGCAGCCACTCTTTCGCCGAGTAAATCCTGCATGGCTGGAGCTCCACCCTTGTAAGGGACGTGCACAGTTTCAATGCCAGCCATTTCATCTAACAACTCTCCAGCCAGGTGAGAGGCAGATCCTGGTCCCGTGGAAGCGTAATCTAATTTTTTTGGATTTTTCTTAGCATAAGCAATGTACTCTGCGAATGTCTTGATGCCAGTACCTGCATTCACTACAAGAATATTGGGAAAGTTAACCCCCATCGAAATAGGCGAGAGATCTTTAAAAGGATCATATGGCAGCTTCATCATATGCGGCGCAATCGTGAGTGGGCCAACAGAGCCAAATAAGATTGTGCTGCCATCTGTAGGCCCAGTTGCTGCAAACTGATGAGCAATATTTCCGCCTGCACCACCCCGGTTATCTACAACCACGTTTGCACCAATGTTCTCACCAAGTTTTTTTGAGATGATCCGGGCTGCCGTATCTGCAGCTCCACCTGCCGCAAATCCGACAACCATAGTGATCGTCTTTTTAGGCGGGAACTCTTGAGAATTTGCCGAATAGCTTAGCAAGCCAAATGCAAGACTAAGCAATACATTAAAGATATTTTTCTGTTTCATAGCAATCATTTTTACTATTCTCCACTTAAGCCAAGCTTATTGGGTTGGCGTTTTTCAATTGCATTCTTTAAAAGCGCTGCAAGTCTATAGAATCCATGGGCAAATTTCCCATAGGGCATGGTTAAAAAGAAACCCATCACAAATCCCAAATGGATCGCTAGTAATGCGGGCATCGCACTCGTATCCCGATAAGCCAATAAAGCCAAACCAGAGGCACTAATTAAAAATAGCAGCACAATAAATGCCCTATCCATTGGCTTTTGCGAGGCATCGCCATGCTCGGAATTTCGTTTGAAATTTAAATATAGCAAACCTGCAGGTCCAATTAACAAACCAATACCACCAAGTGTACCCAATATAACGGGCAAACTATTGAGCGCATATGGGGCATGTAAATCTAGCAAATAGTGATACAAAGTAGCTACGCTAGTGGCTGCAAAGCAAAGCATAAAGCCGTAGAAGGTAAAGTGATGGAACCGCTTACGCCACAAAGTAAATGCATCATCTTCGTTGTTACAACCCTCGCCATGACCTCCACCAAGATACTTTAAAGTCAAAGCGTCATGTGTCGCCTCAGCTACTGCAGCGCCGGAGGCAATGCCTGGTGAAATACCGCGCCAGAAATTGTGCAGCCCAATCAATAAAGCCAAAATAGAAAAACCAAAAACTGCGCCAAACATGATTGCCAAAGTGTTGTGAGAGAAGATAGCGTAAAAATTTCCCTTCAGGGGTCCGGCAGTTAAGGAGCCATTTACCGCTAGTGTTAGGAGTAAAAATAAAATGAGTGAAAGGGATGCTGCCATTGAGACAGTCACCCCATTTGTTTTATATAGAGAACCCAAAGCTCTTGGCCATGCATAAGCAATGTATGTATCTTTGCGAACTTGCGCCATTACCTTCGGAATATTCACTGCAAATTCATGTGGTGGAGCATATTGGCAAGCATGCAGGCAAGCTCCACAGTTATGGCAAAGATTGGCCATAAAGTTCACGTCAGCAGGCAAAAACTCTATCCTTCTTGTCATTGCAGGAAAGACCGCACAAAAGCCCTCGCAATATCGACAAGAATTACAGATGGTCAGCATACGCGCCGCTTCCACTTCTGGCGCATTTGAACCTAAAGCACTAGCTTCCAAAATTAAGGCATTAAGTTGCTGCATGAGAATTACCTTTTTGATGTAATGCTGCTTTTGCAGCTTCGCTTCCGGCTACGCGCCCAAATACTGTGCCAATCGTCATACCAATTCCTGCGGCGTATCCTTTGCCTAATACATTTCCAGCCATCATTTCTCCGGCTACAAATAAATTCTCGCTGGGTTTATCGCCAAACCGAACGGCTGCAGTTTCATCAGTCTTTAAACCCAAGTAGGTAAATGTAACGCCGGGTCGAACTGCAAAGCCATAAAAAGGACCTTTATCTATCGGCAAGGCCCAATGCGTTTTAGGTGGCTCTAGACCTTCGGTGTGACAGTCGTCCATGATCGTATGATCAAAAGTTCCCACTCGGCACGCTGCGTTATAGTCGCCTATTGTTTTTACTAAGGAGTTTGGATCTAATCCGAGCTTTTGGGCCAACTCCTCCAAAGTATCGGCTTTCTCCCCAGGGAATACTGGCGGCATAAAACGACCTAAAACTTTTGAGTCAATAATGGAATACCCAATTTGGCCTGGTTGCTGAGCGACTAATCTTCCCCAGAAAGCATAACGCTTAGGCCAGAAGTCTTCACCTTCATCTGAAAAACGCCGGGCATTTTTATTAACCACAATTCCAAATGAAACCGCATCGATACGAGTGCAAATACCACCATCATATAAAGGCGCTCGTGCATCAATCGCAACCATGTGCGCCTGGGTTGGGTCGCTGACGGAATCTGCGCCTAGTGCTATTAATTGCTTGAGCAGAACGCCCTTGTTATATTGCGTACCGCGTATTAAAAAGTTGTCGGCCGGAGATTCGCCATATTCATTGACACCCCAGGCCTCTTTTAGCCACTCGCGATTGGACTCAAAACCCCCCGCTGCTAACACGCAAGTCTTTGCCTCAATTCGTTCATCGCCTACATAGGCAGCGATAAACTTTCCATCCTGGATTTCTACTGAGTCTACTGGTGAGTTGTAGCGAATTTCTACGCCCAACTTCTCAGCACTTCGGTAATACGCATTTACTAACGCTTTACCACCGCCCATAAAAAATGCATTAGTTCGGGATAGATTGAGCGTCCCAGATAGAGGAGGCTGAAAATGTACTCCATGATGCTTCATCCATTCGCGACATTGAGAAGAGGCGCGTATTACAAATCTTGCCAATTGTTCATCCGTCTTGCCGCTAGTTACCTTGAGCACATCCTGCCAATATTCTTCTTCAGGATAGGATTCGAGCATGACGTCTTCTGGTTGATCATGCATTGCTCGGATATTACGGGTATGCCCTGAATTACCACCTCGCCATTCTTTTGGGGCGGCCTCCAAAACTAGTACGGAGGCCCCAGCCTCAATAGCCGTGAGAGCGGCGCAAAGAGCGGCATTACCGCCACCAATGACCAGTACATCGAGTTGATTTTGTTTATTTTGGGAGCTCATGCTGGCAGTATCCAATATAACTTTTATATTGATAAGTGCAATATTTAATCTAATTATTGCGTATTAAGCAATAATAATATCCTACTACCCCCCCTTCTCAGACGCTCTTTTGAATCAATTTGAAGAAAGCTTCAGCCGCCGGAGAAAGACTGGTATTTTTATGGCGCAGCAAAGTAACCTTGCGCTTAACGGCGGGATCTTTTAATGGAATCTTGTGAATATGAGGGCGCTCACCATCATTTAGTGTTGAAGAAGGCAATATTGCACAACCTACTCCAGCAGCCACTAAATTGATAGCGGTGGCATGATGCCGGACTTCATAGTTTCCGTTGAGATGAATGCCATGCTTCGCAAGCTGATAGTCCATTAGCACTCTAGTAGAAGTAAGGCTACTGACCACAATTAAGTCCGCATCACGCATATCCGACCAAGTAAGCAATTTCCTACTCCTGAGCGGATGGGTATCCTGGCATATAAAGACGAGAGGATCGTCAAATAAAGATGTCTCTATTAAATCGGGATGTTTTTCGCCCTGTAAAGCAAGCCCAATTTCTGCCTGATGATTGAGAACTGCTTTTCGGACTTCGCTAGAGGTTGCATCAAGTATGCGTATACGATTATCAGGATAAGCATTGGCATATTGCTGGATAAGCTTAGGAACCATGCTCACTGTTAGGCTTGGTATACACGCAAGACTAAAGCTACCTTTTGCATGCAGCGACATATCTTTAAGATGACTAATCGCAGATGTCATCTCACCTACGATCGCACGAGCTTGTGGCAAAAACTCGCGACCCACTGCAGTAAGCTCAACATGACGAGTTGTCCTGTCAATTAGCTTGAGTCCAAGATAAGACTCAAGCTTTTGAATTCGGCGTGTTAGGGCTGTTTGCGTAATGTGCAGTTGATCTGCGGCTTTATTAAAGCCACCGAGCTCTGCTATCACTACAAATGCTTGAATGCCATCAAAATCAATTTTCATGCCAATTTCTTATATCTATTTTTGGTGGAAAGCTGAGCTCTAAGCGCAATTCAAAGTTTACAGGGATATGACGAATTAATCGGCCCCCTTCAAACCTAGGCCTTTAATTATGTCGCCCCACTTTTTAATATCAGCAATAAAGAGCGGGGTAAATTTTTGCCTACCAAGCGGTTTTACATCAATCCCATCCATGGTAAATTTTTTAGAAATTTCTGGAGATGTTGATGACTCAACAATAATCGCACTTAACCTATCAAGATCGGCCTCTGGGGTTCCAGCGGGAGCCAAGAATCCATACCACGGCTCATAATAAAAATTTTTAATGCCAGCCTCTTGAATAGTTGGCACATCCGATAAAACAGGGGATCGCCTTTGACCGGATGTGCCCAGCGCCCTTACTGTTCCACCCTGAATAAAAGGCAAAGCTGCAGGAATGGTTGTTAGGACAGCCTGAATTTGCCCTCCTGCTACATCAGCTACTGCTTGCGGCATTCCTTTATAAGGAATATGCGTCAGTTTTATACCCGCGGCAGACTGAAATAGCTCCATTGCCAAGTGCCCATTACTACCTATGCCGGCAGAGCCATAATTTAGTTTCCCAGGGTTTGCTTTCGCAAATTCAACGAACTCTTGAAGATTTTTAAATTTCGAGCCTGCTGGAATCACTAGCACATTGGGGGTAACGCCAACTGTTGCAATTGGTGCGAAATCTTTCTGTATATTAAAAGCTAAGTTATCAGATAGCGCAGAGCTATACACAACTCCCTGATGATGAGCTAACAATGTCAATCCATTGGGCTTGGACTGCGCCACAAGGGTAGTCGCTATATTTCCACCGGCACCTAGCTTATTGTCCACCAAGACGGGCATGCCTATTTTTTGGGATATCTGAGCGGCCATTATTCGTGCCACTATATCAACAGAGCCACCCGCGGAAAACGGCACATAAATGGTGATCTGCTTTGGTTGCGCAAAAACATTAGCGCTCAAAATTAGTAGTAAGAAAAAATAAGAGTAAAAAATTCGTTTCACAGGCTCATCCTAAAAAGAATTTGAAGCAGTTAATTTGTAGGCCAAAAACGGGAGAATGCCGCCACTCTGAAAGTAAGCAAGCTCCTCAAGCCTGAGCGCGCTTATAAAATGACATTCGAATATTTCACCATTAACCCTCTCGATTGAAGCTTTGACCAACTCACCGGTTAATGGAGGCGTATCACCCATAGAAATGGTAATCGTTTCAGAGCCATCCAAATTCAGAGACTTACGCGATTCACCCTGCTTGAAAAGTAATGGCATAACGCCAAAAGCAGCTAGGTTAGACCGATGAATACGCTCATAACTCTCAGCAATCACTGCGGCAACACCTAGCAATCTTGTGCTTCGAGCCGCATCATCTCGGGATGACCCTGTGCCGTAATTTTTACCTGCAATAATAATCAGTGGGGTGCCACATTGTTGATAATCGACAGAAGCCTTTAAGATTTCTGTTATTTCCCCGCCAGGAAAGACCTTTGTAAACCCACCCTTCTTTTCAGGGGCTAACTCATTCAATAAATTTGGATTTGTAAAAGCACCCCTAAGCATCACATCCCAATGGCCCCTTCTAGCTCCAAAGGTATGGAGTCGCTCCAAAGAAACGCCCAATTTTTGCAAATATTGCCCAGCAACACTGCTTGGCTGGATTCTTCCAGCAGGAGAAATATCATCAGTCGTAACTCCATCCCCGAGTAACAATAAAATTCGCGCCTTTTCAATTAGCATTTTTGGCGAAGATGATGCTGAACCTTTAGCAAAAAATGGGGGCTGCTTAACAAAGCCAGAAATATCACCCCAATCATAAATCTTAGAGTTAGAAATCTTCAACGCTTCCCATAAGTCTGATCCGTTTTTTAAAGCGACCCTTCTAGAATTAAATAATTCCGGTTTCAGGCACTTTGATAAGACCTCATTAATCTCTTGATTGCTTGGCCAAACATCAGCCAAGAAGATCTCGGATCCACCAATCTTAGTTATTGGCTCATTTTTCAAATCAGTTGTAATCTTGCCAGCTAAGGCATAGGCAATAACAAGCGGAGGTGAGGCTAAATAATTGAACTGTAATTGCTGTTGAACACGACCACTAAAATTACGATTGCCCGATAGCACTGCACAACCAACCAAGCCATCACTCTCAATAGCATCTTGAGCTGCCGGTAAAAGTGGACCTGAATTTCCGATACAGGCAGTACAGCCAAAGCCACATAACTGGAAACCAAGCTGATCTAGGAAATTTTGCAGGCCACTTCGCTCAAGATACTCACCCACAACAAGGCTTCCAGGCGCGAAGAGCGTCTTAACCCAAGGTGGAACAGTTAAGCCAAGAAGAACAGCTTTTTTTGCCAATAGCCCAGCGGCAATCATTAGATGTGGATTCGATGTATTTGTACAACTAGTAATTGCGGCAAGCAATACAGCCCCGTTTGGGATGCCCGACTTATTTGGATCGGAATTCAAAACATCATGATTAGGAAATGAACTTGGAACTTCAGATAATGATCTCTTTTCTTCAGGCTTTTTGGGGCCAGAAATGCGAGGCTCAACCTCAGAAAGATTAAATTCAATCACTTGAGAGTATTTAGGTTCGACATTACCGTCACACCACAAAGAGGCTGCTTGAGCATATTGCTTAAAAAGACCTTCTTGATCCCGGCCCGTTCCCAATAAATACTCAAGTGTCCGCTCATCCCATGGGAAAAAAGCGCAAGTAGCGCCGTATTCTGGAGCCATATTTGCTATGGTTGCACGGTCAGGTATCGGAAGACTTGCAGCTCCAGGTCCAAAAAATTCTACGAATTTATTTACCACTCCAACTGACCTCAACAATGAAGTAACAGTAAGGACACAGTCTGTGGCTGTTACACCAGCCCCTAATTGCCCAGATAATCGAACACCAATCACCTCTGGCATAGGAATATTCAATGACTCCCCTAGAGATGCCCCTAAGGCCTCAATCCCGCCGACCCCCCAGCCGAGTACACCCAAAGAATTGATTGTTGTTGTATGGCTATCTGCACCTATAACCAATTCAGGGAAAAGGTTGATAACCTCATCACCTTGCTCCAATACATATGCAGTCGCCAAAGACTCTAAATTAACCTGATGACAAATCCCCGAGTCAGGCGGAATAATTCTTAAATTTTTAAAAGCATGAGATACCCATTTTAAAAATGAAAATCTCTCAATATTTTGCTCATACTGTTGTCTTGAATTCTCAGTCGCAGCTAAAGAGTTTCCTGAGCTATTGACAACAATGGAGTGGTCGACCACGAGATCTACTGGAATTTTCGGATTAACTGTCTCGGGATCAACGCCCTTATTGATTGCAGCTTGGCGCAACGCACAAAGATCCACCAAGACCGGTATGCCCGTGTAGTCTTGCATCAAAACACGAGTGGCATAAATATTTATTGAGGAGCTTTGTTTACTAGCTTCCTGCCAATTAGCAAATAGATCAATAGTAGATCTTAACTCTTGCTCGCTTTTGCAGTGGCGAAGATTACTTTCTAAAACAACCCTAAGACAAAATGGCAATTGAGAAATATCCATTTTTGCATTGAGTCCCCCTAACTTCTCCAAGGCAATAAGTCGATTTTTATTTACTTCTCCAGTAATACCGACCAAAAAATTTTCGCTAAGCATTGGATGCATGCAAGAGTACCCCTGAAGAAATGAAATTTAAATTTGAGTATAAGACCGAGATTCGTCCTTCGCCTAATCTTAACTTAAGCCGAATTTTTATTGTATGCACCCTAAATATTGATCGCTCTTTTAACTAAAACTTACAAAAGTTAATTTGTCAAACAAATTACCAACCCGAAGGTTAGCCATTTCATCCCTGGTGGGCCACTAGCACTTGAAGCTGAGGTCAAAGGGTCATGAGTTCAGAAACCCAAAGAAAACTACAATAATTTCAAGGGCTTACGTCGCCTGTTTATCAGTGTGTGAGCATTTGCGTACTGAATTGAGCAAAAAAGAGGGAGCATAACTTCGCTGGCAAGATTTTGATGTATCTTAAGGTCAGCATCTGTCTTAATGGAGCATTCAATAAAACTTGAATGATATTTGAGAACACCTATGGGGGAAACATGGATCGTAAAATCTTCTGGAAGATTGCACTCTTACTTAGCACAGTATCGTTATCTGCCTTTGCTCAATCAAACTTCCCCGACAAACCAATTAAAACTATCTCTGCTTACGCAGCTGGTGGTGGTCCAGATGTTCAATTGCGACAAGTATCTCCATATTTAGGGGAGGCATTAAAACAAACAATTATTGTTGAAAATAAGGTTGGTGCTGGGGGCGTACTTGCAACTCAATTTGTTGCCCAGTCGGCCCCTGATGGATATACAGTTCTTCTTGGATCAAATATTCAATTAGTACAGAAAATTATGAAGCCAGATCTTTCCATTAATCCGTTGCAAGATTTTGCGCCCGTCAGCAACATGTACTCCTCACCAACCGTGATGGTAGTTGCCCATGATTCCCCTTACAAAAAAGTAGAGGACGTCATTAATGCTGCAAAAGCAAATCCAGGAGTGATGAATTACAGCTCAGGAGGCATTGGAACTTCGGCTCATATTGCAGGAGCTACTTTTGTATCGCTCAATAATTTAAAAGTTTCACATATCCCTTTAAAAGGATCCGTTGAAATTGCAGCATCACTACTACGTGGTGACACCCAATTTGCATTCCCAATTGCCGGAACAGGGGTTCCTTTAGTAAAGGGGGGCAAATTTCGCGCTCTAGCCGTCACGAGCAAAAATCGATTAGCTCAGTTTCCAGAAGTGCCCACTCTAAATGAAATCATGAAAAACGAACTCACTATTCAAGAGTCATGGTTTGGTATTTGGGCTCCAATCAAAACACCTCAAGATAGAATTAATATTCTTTTCCAAGGCATTACCAAAGCACTATCAAACCCAGCCTTAAAAACTGCATATGAAGACGCAGGCAATATTGTTACTCCTAGTCAGAGCCCCCAGGCCTTTGCTGCCTACATGGCCACTGAAAATAAAAAATGGGCTGAGATCATTCGTCTAACTGGTATTAGCGGAGAATAAATACAGTCATGACAGCATCATTAAAGGGTATTCGAGTTATTGATATATCCCATGTCATAGCGGGTCCATTAACCTCCTATTACCTAGCGCAGTTAGGGGCGGAAGTCATCAAAGTAGAAAAGCCAGGATCTGGCGATGTCATGAGGGCCAATAAAGAATCTACGCCCACAGATACTCCTACAGCCTTTTCAAGTCTTAATGCTGGAAAGAAATCATTAGCTGTTGACATACGAACTGCTGAGGGCGCAGATGCTATTCGCAGTCTTGCAAAAGATTCCAACATATTCATTGAAAATTTTCGCCCTGGGGTGGTAAAAAAGTATGGGCTAGACTATGAGTCTATTAAAAAAATTAACCCTCAAATAGTATATTGTTCCATTTCGGGATATGGACAACAGGGAAGCTGGGCTAACAGAGGTGGGTATGATCAAGTTATTCAGGCGCTGAGTGGCATGATGATGATGTCTGGCCCCGAGCACGACTCAAGCCCGACAAAAGTAGGATTTCCAGTAGTTGATGTTGCAGTCGGAATGTTGGGGGCTCTCTCAATTACATCCGCCATCTATCGACAAGAAAAATATGGTGTGGGTCAATACATTGAAACGTCTCTTATTCAGGCGGCTCTGATGTTAATGTATCCATTTACTACCGACTATTTGACCGATAAAAAAATAGCCAAACGACTTGGAAACAAAGGCTATAGTGGCAGCCCTGCTTCGGATACTTTTCAGTGTATTGATGGCTGGATATCAACAGCTGCGAATACTCCAACGCAATTTAAAAAAATGATGCATCTTCTTAATTTAGATGAAATTTGCACTGACCCAGATCTCCTAGATCTCGATGCATTTAATGCGATTAACGAGGGTTTTGTTATAGCAAGACAGCCCGATCTTGTTAGGCAAAAAATTCAAAAGGTATTTGAGAAAACTTCTGCTGTTGAGCTAGAGATTCAACTGAATGAGGCGGGCGTTCCTGCAGCCAAGGTTCGAACTCTTCCCGAGTTCCTGGATGAGCTTTTAGAAGAGAAAAATATTATGACCTCTTTTATGAGCTTTAAGCAGGCTAATAAAACCATACGAACGGCTGGACTAGGATTCACTCTCGATAACGGCATCCAATTAGTAACTAATATCACCCCAACGCTGGGGCAGCATACCCATGAGTTACTAAAAAGCATTGGCATCAGCGAGGATCAAATAGCCAAAATGCTGGCTGCAAATGTTCTTAAATAACGCCTCAAAAAACTAAACCCCCACTTTTTTGGTGAGGGTTTAGTTTTTTGGCATGCCACCGGGAGTTGAGCCCATGTTTTGTATTTAAGGATTACATCCAATAATATTAATAACTAAATGGCGCCACAAATGGCCTACCAAAAGGACGTCCAGCACGTATTGTTTGCACAGGAACGAGGCTATACATACCAGGCCGTTTATTGCCACGTGTATCCAACCATTCAACGGGCTTCTCAACTAAGTCTAATATCGAAATATCTGCAATAGCATTTTTCTTTAGGGTTCCCAGCAAAGGATCTCTGTTAATAATAGTGCCAGGCCTATTGGTTGTCATTGCGACAACTTGATTAAGACTAAAACCTAAAGTCAGAAACTTACTCATGACATTTGGCAGAAATGGAATACTTGGGGAGTTACCGCTATACGCGTGTAAATCACTAGAGATAGTGTCTGGAATCAGTCCTTGCTGAATTGCAGGCTCTGCGATTGTGAAATCAAAGCTTCCGCCACCATGTCCAACATCAATAATGACTCCGCGTTTCTTAGCCTCTAATGCTGCGGCAATCAATTTCCCATTTTGAACCGTATTATTTCCTGCACCACTATATGCATGCGTCAGGATATCTCCAGGCCTGAGTAAGTCTAATAAGACTCCAAGATCACCAGGGGCATTGCCGATGTGACACATTACACGCGCGCCTTTTACTCCCGAACGCTCTGCAGCTAATCTTGCCCTTCGCAAAGGTTCCAATCCATTCTCCCCAACGACTTCAAGTGTCTCCCTGACCTTTACTCCGAGAACTAAATCAGGATTTTCATTGACCACTCGCGCTGCTAAATCGATATTTGCATAATCAATATTTTTCATTTCGCCAACTGGGTAACCAGCCAGTCCAATCGAGGATATGTGTACAAATGCGAACATACGGCTTCTTGCTTGCGCTTGTATGTAATGCTTAAAAGCAGAAAAGTTATTTCCACCAGCATCGCCAGCGCTTACATAGGTGGTTGTGGCAGTGAATGGCACCAGCTCATCAGCAGGCAAACCAATAGCAGAAGCTTGAGGATAGGTGTGTGCATGTAAATCAATCAATCCCGGTGTAATGATTTTTCCGCTGGCATTAATTTGCTGGGCAGCCTTATCTCTAGGCAGGTCTCTTTGCAAATCAACAATACGTCCATTACGAATTCCAATATCCATAATTGCGTCTAGGTTTTGCGATGGATCTATCACCCTTGCACCAGTCACCAATAAATCATATCCACCCGGGGCCGATAGCCCTTGTTGGGCCAAACTTGATCCAATCCCACCAATAATCGGGAGTGATGTTGCGTAAAGAGAATATTGCAATAACTTGCGTCTTTTATGATCCATGGCTGTCTCCTGTAAACACTAATATAGTTATAGACAATCTTTAATAGATTGATTATTCATAGTGTATACAAGAATGCGGGCCAATAATAATTAAGCTCAAAAAATACTGGCCTATGGTTAGTATCTTCATTTCTGGCGGGGCTAACAGGACTTGAACCTTAAACCAAAGGATGATCAGGTCCAAATTAGCTGTATATTTAGGCCATCAATCACATAGGAAAATTATGGCGAACAGCATTCTGGTTGTTGGGGAATATGGAAAAATATTTCTGACTCCACTGATTCAGGCCCTTGGAAAATCCTGGGCCGTCCAACACTGCATTATTGAGCAGCCTAAGTCCGAATTGCTAGAGCTTGTCTCCAAGGCTGACATTCTGGTTGTATCGGCTGAGCTAGCTTATTCAAAAGATCCAAAACTTGTAGAAGACCTCATTAAAGCAGGCAAGCAACTTCAACTAATCCAAGTGCCTTTTTCTGGAATGGACTGGCTTCAAGAGGAATGGTTACCGACTGGCTGCATCGTTTGCAATACGAATCAGCACTCTGAACCTATCGCTGAATACGTCATGCTAGGCATACTAGAGTTTGCTATTAGCATGCGCCACATGGACCGAGAACTCCGCCAAGGGAAATGGACTTATGGCGGATCCATCGTGCGAGGGTTAAAACACAGCGAGGTTCAACATAAAACTATTGGTTTCATTGGCTTTGGTCATATAGCCAAGAGAGTCACCCAACTTGCCACCCCCTTTGGAATGGATTTTGTAGCTATTAGTCGAAATCCAAAAGTGGATGCCAAACTTAAATGGTGGAAAGACAGCTCACATCTAGATGAGCTATTGGCTGAAAGTGATTACGTTCTGATTACTGCGCCACTCAGCGAAAGTACCAGGGATTTAATTAATGAATCTTCACTTAAGAAAATGAAGTCGACTGGCGTCATTATTAATGTAGCCAGAGGTCCAATAATTAACGAGGTAGCAATCTATCAAGCTCTCAAAAACCGTGAGATTGGAGGAGCGCTTCTGGATGTTTGGTATCAATATGCAAGCACTGATAATTTAGAAATGCGACCTTCAGCGCTTCCATTCCATGAGCTAGACAATGTGATCATGACCCCACATACAGCCAGTTGGACCGATCAACTAGATAAAAGACGAATCGAGTCAGTTGTGAAAAATATACAAAACTTCATCAATCAAAAACCTTTGGATGAAGTTGTTTATAAATAACTTCATTAAACTGATCAATTAATTTTTATACGTTGGGTCAAGCTTTTCTACAATACGAAGCATTGAGGGCCACTCCATTTCCCCAAAGGGTCTTCTGACATGAGGCTGATATAGGTGATGGGTCTTCTGAATCACATCATCAGGCGGCATCGTTAATTTCACACCAGAAGATAATGCATCTACCTGAGCCTTGCATGCCATTTCCAACCAATACAATGTATTAAAAGCCTGAGCCACGCTTGGACCTACTGCAAGCAGGCCATGATTTCTTAAAATCATCGCAGTCTCATTACCCAAATCCGCAACTAAACGTGATTGCTCATCCAAGTCAATTGCAACGCTTTCGTACGCGTGATAACTAATGCCATGAAATCTCATGGCGGTTTGTGTAATTGGTAATAGACCGCATTCCATCGCAGAAACAGCCATACCAGCACGCGTATGAGTATGAATCACACAGCCAACATCCTCCCTGGCCCGATGTACCGCACTATGAATAACGTACCCAGCCTGATTAATTCCAAAATCTGGGTTGGGGTTATAGACAATCTCACCATCCAGATTAATGGTGATGAGATTAGAAGCTGTTACTTCGTTATACATTAAGCCATAAGGATTAATTAGGATGAGCTCATCCTTGGCTTCAGGAACTCTGGCGGTAATATGGTTGTAAATCAAATCACTCATTCCGAAATGGGCAACTAGCCTATAACAGGCTGCCAAATCAATGCGAGCTTGGCGCTCTGCAGCGCTTACAACATAATTGGTTTTATCCATTAGCTTTTTATTCCATTGGCTTAATGTTGAAATCACGAATCAACTTGCCGGTATTCTCGTAATCATTTTTTAAGAACACTATAAATTCACCTGAAGAGGAGGAGGCGCGAACCTCAGCCCCAACCTTTGCCAACTTTGCACGTGTTTCTGGCTCTTGTAATATCAGATTAATTTCATTAAATAAGGTTTTCTGAATAGCTGGAGGTAACCCAAGTGGCCCAAAAAATCCCAGCCAAGCTCCAATTTCAAAACCAGGAAAACCTTGCTCAACTACAGTCGGGATTTCTGGCGCAAGCTCAGTTCTCTTTAGTGTAGCAACTGCCAAAGGCTTTAACTTCCCTGCGCGCACCATAGCAATACTTGACGATAACGTATCAAAAGTGACTGGTAATTGCCCGCCAATCACATCTGCCTGAGCCTGACTGCTACCCTTGTATGGAATCTGGGTCATTTCTATATTGGCACGCTTAGCCAACACCGACATCACTAAGTTGCTGGTCGCGCCATTACCAGTAGATCCATAGCTAATTGGGGTTGGGCTCTTTTGTGCATTTGCAAGAAATTGTTGCAAAGTATTGGCTGGGTCGTTGGTATTGACCACCATTAAATAGGGTAGAAATACAAGCATTCCAATTGGCGTGAAATCCGTCAATGGGTTGTAACTAAGTCCTTTATAAATATGTGGATTAATAGACATCGGTGCAGAGGCACTCACCAACAAGGTATATCCATCAGGCTTAGCTTTAGCAGCAATTCCAGCTCCGATACTCCCTGCGACACCAACTTTGTTGTCCACTAAAAATTGCTGTCCCATTCTCTGAGAAAGTCGATCAGCCATAATGCGCGTGACTGTATCTGTTCCTGTGCCTGGAGGGAAGCCTATGATGATAGTTACTGGCCTATCCGGATAAGCTGCCAGTGCAACTAAAGGACTTCCCAATAAGACAAGTAATCCCAGCACTCTGATAAAGAATTGATGCTTCACTAAGCCCCCATTATTTTTTAAAGTTTATAAGTAGTGATCAATGCGATATTAGTATAAATAATTACCAGAGGTATTTTTTTATGGGCCTCATCAATGCATATATCTTTTTAAGCAAGATTTATTAGGGTTTACGACAGCTACTAGCCCAATTAAAAAACCCTCACCAATTCTGATGAGGGTTTGCTTTTCTGGGCGGTCCACCAGAACTTGAGTCTGGGACCAATGGATTTCAGTTTATGTAGTTTTCATTACATCCTGGACTATGCCCTCACTCTTACAAAGATTGGGGATTATGATGGCTCGTCATTGTTATTAATCGATCTTAATATTTTTATCTTGTATTAGCTTTGACCATTTCTGTTGATCAGCCTTAATTAGCTCTGCAAACTCTTCTGATGTCCCGCCAGATGGCTCTATTCCACGATCTAACATTTCCTTGCGTACCTGGGGAGTTTTTAAAACTCTATCTATATCAGCGCTGATCTTTGAAACAATATTACTTGGAGTCTTTGATGGCGCAAAAATACCAAACCAACCAACTGCGCTATACCCAGGTATGCCAGACTCAGAGATGGTTGGCAACCCTGGAACAGATTGCGATCTTTTGGGGCTGGTAACGGCTAGAGCCTTTAAATTTCCCGCCTGAATTTGTGGCATTACTGTTTGAGCAGGGGAAAACATTACATTGATATGTCCACCCAATAAATCAGACAGGGCTGGACCTGAGCCCTTATAGGGAACATGGAGCATCTCCACGCCGGCCATCGATTTAAATAATTCCCCTGATAAATGCGATACAGATCCTGAACCAGAGGAACCAAAACGAATTAACTGGGGATTTGATTTTGCGGCTGCGATTAGTTGCTGCACCGTATTCACTTTTAAAGATGGGCTTACAGTTAATACATAAGGAGATGCGGATACCAAACTGACTGGTACTAATTGATTGACGAATTGATCCGGCAATGCTGGAGTCGCAATTAACCAGGTATAACCATCAGCAGGTGATCGAATCACTGCATCCGCTCCAACAGCTCCAGAGGCACCTGGTCGATTTTCAATGACGATGGATTGCTTCCAAATCTCAGTTAGAGGCGGAACAATAATACGCATGAGGGTATCTGTCCCTCCGCCTGGAGGATAAGGAACAACTAAACGAATGCTTTTAGAGGGGAAATTATCTGCTTGTGCAATCGCCAAACTTGTACCAACAAGATATACGCACAAGCAAATTAAATATTTCTGTAGATTCGCTTTTAAGAACATTCATCACCCCTAAATCTATTAACAAAGCTTTAGCTAGAAAGTTGTTTTTAATAAGTTTTTAATATACAGTAAAAAAATAATAGCAATAATTCGGAGACGCAAAATGACAGTAAATTCGATGACACGACCTATTGATATGGTCGGGTCAGTGATTGATGTGGTTGATTCAAATCACGACATCCTCGGAGAGTCAATTATCTGGGATAAAGATAAAGGCCTCCTGTGGTGGGTAGATGGAATCGGAATGTTCATCTATCGTCTTGATCCAAGTACAGGTCAAAAACAAAGCTGGAAATTGGATGAAGAGATTGGCTCGATTGGACTAAGGCAAAAAGGCGGCCTTGTGGTGGGTATGAGATCAGGCTTATATTTTTTCAATCCTGACAACGGACAACTCAGCGAGATTACTAAACCAGACTCTGATCGAACAGGCAACCGATTCAACGACGGCAAAGTAGATCGCCATGGACGTTTTTGGACCGGTACTGTTCAAGCAAGCGCCTACACACCACGCGGCAGACTCTGGAGGCTAGACGCTGACTTAAAGGCAAACCTCATTATGGAGGGTATTACCTGCATCAATGGAATTAGCTTTAGTCCAGATAATCGCTTGATGTACTTTACTGACTCATTCAGCTGTCGCATTGAGGTTTTTGATTATGACTCTACTGATGGCGCTATTTATAACAGACGTCATTTCGCAGATGTACCCCTAGGTAGGGGAATTTGTGACGGCTCAACGGTAGATGCTGATGGATGTTTTTGGAGCGCTAATATGGATGGTTGGTGCGTAACTCGCTATGACCCGCGCGGGCGTATTGATACCGTCATTAATCTACCCACTAGAAGGGTTTCAAGCCTGTGTTTCGGCGGACCGAATTTGGATACGCTCTTTATCACTACAGCACGCCGAAGAATGCAAGATAAAGAATTAGCTCAACAACCTTTAGCAGGATGTGTATTAGCAGTGAATCCTGGTATTCAAGGATTGCCCGAACCTGAATTTCTCGGCTAGACCCACTAAAACCCAATCTTTTATGCAGGGGAAATGATGAAAAAAATTCTTGTGATTATTGTTTGGCATTTAATTTCCCTGAACTACGCTACTGCCCAAACATTTCCAGATAAGCCAGTAAAAATAGTAGTGCCCTATACCCCAGGGGGAGCAACTGATACTTTAGCCAGAAGCATTGCAAATCAGTTAAGCACGAAATGGAATAAGCCTGTGCTTGTTGATAACCGCGGTGGTGCTTCAGGAATGATTGGCGCTGAGTTTGTAGCAAAAGCACCGCCAGATGGATATACGCTCATGATCTCAGACAGTGCGCCATACGTTATCCTGCCGAACTTTTATCCTAACTTGAATTACGCCCCGCTAAAAGACTTTGCCCCTATCACTGTAATTGCTCGTCAAGCTCCTATTATTGTTATATCCAATAAAATTCCAGCAAACAATATTAAAGAGCTGATTGCCTATTTAAAGTCCCATCCGGATACTCCATATGCCTCTTTGGGTAATGGATCTTATCCTCATGTAGCAATGGAAGAATTTCAAAGTCAAACTGGCACAAAGCTGCTGCATGTTCCTTACAAAGGAACTGCGCAAATCATTACCGACATGATTGGGGGTCAGGTAGATCTTTATGTGGGAACTCTTGGCGCATTTGAGCAACATGAGAAAAGTGGCAAAGTGAAAATACTTGCAACTGCTACAGAAAAGCGTTTGCCATTTAGACCAGAGCTGGTAACCGTATCAGAATCAGGTATTCCCGGGTTTTCAGTTAGTGTTTGGTTTGGAATGGTTGCAACTGCAGGAACACCAACCCCAGTGCTCAATAGAATTTATCAGGACGTAGCTGAAATCCTAAAAAATAATACATTTATTAGTGAAGTGTTAACACCTCAAGCTTTAATACCAGGCGGCGACTCAAGAGCTGAGTTTAGTGCGCTAATGAAAGCAGATACAGCGCGATGGGGCGAAATCATCAAATCAACTGGAATTAAGCCATAACCACCAATAGAAAGACAGAAAGAAACCATGACTAAATTAAGTGAGTACGCTGATAAATATCAAACCATCAAAATGAAGCGTAAGGATGGAATTATTGAGGTTAAATTACATACAAATGATGGCCCCCTGCATTGGAGTCTATTGCCTCATGGAGAACTTGAAAAAGCTTTTTATGAAATTGGTCATGATCCAGAAAACGAGGTAATGATCCTTACTGGTTCGGGCGATGCTTTTAGCGGTCCTCCCTGCCCACCAAATGGCCACAACCATGTCAGCCATCCAGTCACCGCAATGGAGTGGGACAAAATATATTGGGAGGGAAAGCATCTACTAATGAATCTTTTGAATATAGAGATCCCGATTATCGGAGCCATTAATGGTCCAGCGTTGCGTCATTCAGAAATTCCACTGCTCTCCGATATTGTGATTGCTAGCGATAACACCACGATTCAAGATTCTGCGCATTTTGCCGGCGGATTAGTTCCTGGTGATGGCGTACATATTGTTTTTCCGCATCTAATGGGGGCTAATCGCGGTAGATATTTTCTTCTAACTGGTCAAACTCTTAATGCGCAAGAAGCAAAAGATGTTGGCTTAATTAGCGAAATATTACCAGCAGATAAATTAATGGATCGAGCTTATGAACATGCCCACTTTTTAATGCAACGCTCTCCCCTACTTAGAAGATATGCAAGAACGCTTCTAACTCAAGAACTCAAACAAAAAATGCACAACCTACTTGGTTACGGATTAGCGCTTGAAGGACTAGCAGCCTCCCATAAATCGATCTAAATAAGAACTCCTTAGAAATAATAAAAATGCCAACCCGAAGGTTGGCATTTTTATTGCTGGCGGATCCAAAGGATTGTGAGTGCCCTGCTCTAACCAACTGAGCTATGGGCCGGCCGCCAGCCAAGTTAAAAGTTGCCTGCGTTGTTCATCCCGGTCTTAACTATTACTCACGTCTCCTTCATTTTTATCTTTTTAAGCCAGATGAATTCCAAGCACTTTATTGCATTACTTCAAAGCCTCTAAGACTGCTTTTGCCATTGAGGCAGTATTGCCTTTGCCATTAATATCACCGGTTCTAGCATTCGGATTTTTTAGGGCTATTGTGGTTGCCTCTGACATTGATCTTGCCATCGCCACAGCCTCAGGGATATTTCTACTATGTCCGAGCCAATCGAACATCATGCGGGTTGATTCAATCATAGAGTATGGGTTAGCAATACCCTTACCAGCAATATCTGGGGCCGATCCATGAGTAGCTTGCGCCATGACTACATCGCCATCGCCAATACACAACCCAGGAGCCATTCCTAAACCCCCAACAAGGCCAGCAGCCTCATCTGACAAGATATCGCCAAACATATTCGTAGTAACAATCACGTCAAAGTTTTGCGGGTCACGTACTAAGCGCATTGCCATCGTGTCAACAATTACATCATCAACCAGCACATCCGGATATTCGGGTGCTAATTTTTTGCATTCCTCAACAAACATCCCGCAACCCAACTTAAAGACGGTATCTTTATGTACATAAGTTAAATGCTTCTTGCGTTGACGCGCTAACTCATATGCTGCTTGCGCTACTCGACGACTCCCCGTTCTTGTAATCACACGCATGGACAGCGTCATTTCATCGCTAGGACGAAACTCTGCATTTCCAACTAGCATATTCCGGTCTGGCTGAAAGCCCTCATTGTTTTCACGAACAATAATCAAATCAATATCATCACGAAGACAGCCTATATCTGGATACGAGCGTGTTGGCCTTACGTTTGCAAATAAATTAAATTGCTTACGCAAAATAGGATGGGGATTAATTGCATTCGCTTGCTTTGGATAAGCGCGATGTCCAATGGGACCCAAGATCCAGCCATCTAAAGTATGCAATGTTTCTAAAGTTTCTGGTGGCAGAGTATGGCCATGGGTATCAAGTGCACGACGCCCGACTGGTAATGGTACCCACTCAATATCAACCTGGTGAATCTTCGCTGCTGCTTTAGCAACCTCTACCGCAACTGGCACAATCTCGTGACCAATATCATCACCCTCCAGAATTCCTACACGTAATTTTTTTTTCATACCCTAATCTTCCAGTTGTATATTTCTTGCTTTGGCTAATGCAGTCCACCGCTTCACTTCATTCTTAATAAATTGGCTAAATTGTTCAGGAGACATTGGCATTGGTTCAACTGCTTCAATCGATAATTTCTCACGCATCTCAGGTAGCTTCAGTGTAGCAACCTGAGTTTCATTTAAACGTTTAACGATATCTACAGGAATTCCTGCGGGACCAACGGTGCCATACCACTGCATAGCATCAAAGCCCTTAAAACCCAACTCCTCCATCGTCGGCACATCTTTCAATACAGGGCTACGTTTAGGTCCAGTCACTGCCAATGCACGCATCCTACCAGACTGAATATACTGAAGTGCAGCCGCTAAACCAGGAAACATAGTTTGAGTCTGCCCCCCAAGTAAATCATTAAATGCAGGAGCGATACCTCGATAAGGGATATGAAGAATGAAGAGGCCAGTTTCTTGTTTAAATAATTCCATTGTCATATGGGTCAGAGACCCCTGACCAGCAGTTCCATAACTTAACTTGCCAGGGTTCTTTCGTGCATAGTCTATAAATTCCTTCATGTTTTTAACGGGAACTTGGCTATTCACAACCAAAACATTCGGGGTAGCGCCAATCATTCCAATTGGCGTGAAGTCTTTAATGGGGTCATAGGGAACTTTTCTGGTTGCTGGATTCGTACCATGCGTAGCGACATACCCCTGCATTAGAGTGTATCCATCTGGCGCGGCCCTCATAGTGGACTGAGAGGCAATCACTCCGCCACCACCACTTTGGTTCTCGACTACAAAAGTTTGTCCAAGAAAACGACCCCAACGCTCAGTAACCACCCGCGCAATCATGTCATTACCACCACCAGCGGCTACCGGGACAATGTAGCGTATTGGTTTTGTGGGGAATGACTGTGCCCATGAAGGCAAAGGAAGCAGCAAAGAGGCTGTGGCCCCAATGAACTGACGTCGATTAGTCATGCGCATCTCCCTTAGGAAAAATTAAGCAATCAGAATAACTGAAATCTCTACAAAAGTTGAGCAACCCTAAAATTGGGTATATTGATTTTCTTATAATTTCACCATAGTAGACAAGTGTTACTTAAAGCAACACTCAAAAGACAAAACCCTCACCATTTCTGATGAGGGTTTGCTTTTCTGGTGGGCCCACCAGGACTTGAACCTGGCACGGTAAAAACCGTTTGCTAAAAAATTAAGGGGTAATAGTTAGCCTTATATAGGCTAAAAAAATCACAATATGCATCATCCCCTGAGAAAAAGTAGCTCTTCCGGTTGAGATAGTCATGATGCTGATAATAAAAGTTAACAACAAAAATACTTGAGATTTTGCATCCAGACCCAGCGTTAACGTGATGCCGGTCAATATTGAAATAAGGGCGGCTACAGGGATTGTTAGTCCGACACTTGCTAAGCCTGACCCTAAAGCCAAATTAAAACTGTTCTGCATCTTATTGTTGGATGCTTGGCGAATGGCCGAAATAGATTCTGGCAAAAGAACAAGGCCGGCAATCATGACGCCAACAAATTCCTTTGGTGCGCCAATTTTATCGACAAAATTCTCGATATAAGGAGCCAATGCTTTAGAAAGCAGAACGACGGCGGTCAATGAAAAAATAATCGCAATGCCACTATAAATTGCTGCCTTTAAGGTAGGCTTCTCATGATTACTTCGCTCCAAGGCGGTGCCAAATATTCTAGGCGGTAAAAAAAGATCTCTATGTTTGATGGTTTGCGCGTAAACATAAACAGCATACAGAACAAAGCAAGCTATTGCGGCTCCGCGCATCTGGTCAGCATTGTAATGCGGGCCAGGCATGGAGGTTGTATACATTGGCAAAACGAAAACCAAAACCGAAGTAGTGATCAACATTCCGAGAGTGATATTTGTTCCGTCGACCTTAAAAATTGTCTCGTTATATTTGAGTGCGCCAATAATTAAACAAACCCCAACCAAACCATTACAAACAATCATGATGGTTGCAAAAATTGAATCTCGAACAATTGCTTCGCTTCCTGGGGATTTGGAAAGCAAAATACTTGAAATTAAGGCGACCTCAATAATTGTTACAGCAAGGGCCAATAAAAGGGAGCCATAGGGCTGACCAACCCTTAATGCAATTACCTCAGCAAAATGCACCGAAACCAAAATACAAACTACCAAAGCGGCTATAAGAATAAGAGGTATTAACATTGTGAATTATTATGCCATTCAAATTACTAATGGGTTAATGCCAACCACTCATATAACAAACAACAAGCAAGGCAATCAACGTTCTTAAGAAAAACTTCAACTGAACTGAAAAGACTAAACCCTCACCATTGCTGATGAGGGTTTTTTCTGGTGGGCCCACCAGGACTTGAACCTGGGACCAAAGGATTATGAGTCCTCTGCTCTAACCAACTGAGCTATGGGCCCGTTAGTCTTGGATCAATCTTCTTCGAGGAAGGTCTTGAGTTTGTCGCTACGGCTTGGATGACGCATCTTGCGCAGAGCCTTGGCTTCAATCTGACGAATACGCTCACGCGTTACGTCAAACTGCTTACCAACTTCCTCAAGGGTGTGGTCTGTGCTCATCTCAACACCGAAACGCATACGCAATACTTTTGCTTCACGTGGTGTCAATGAGTCTAAAACATCTTTCACCACATCACGCATAGAGTCATGCAATGCAGCCTCAGCTGGAGCCAAAGTATTGCCATCCTCAATGAAATCACCTAAATGAGAATCTTCATCGTCACCAATTGGTGTCTCCATGGAGATAGGCTCTTTAGCAATCTTCATAATCTTGCGAATCTTGTCTTCAGGAATCTCCATCTTCAGAGCCAAAGTTGCAGCATCTGGCTCATGACCAGTTTCTTGCAAGATTTGACGGCTGATACGGTTCATCTTATTGATGGTCTCGATCATGTGAACAGGGATACGGATCGTACGCGCCTGGTCAGCGATAGAGCGAGTGATCGCCTGACGAATCCACCATGTTGCATAGGTGGAGAACTTATAGCCACGACGGTATTCAAACTTGTCTACCGCTTTCATCAAACCGATATTGCCTTCTTGAATCAGATCCAAGAATTGCAAACCACGGTTGGTGTATTTCTTAGCAATCGAGATTACCAAACGTAAGTTGGCTACAGTCATCTCGCGTTTTGCTTCGCGGGCACGCTTCTCACCAGCGATCATCTGTTTATTTACTTCTTTTAGCTCTGGAAGTGGAATAACGACATTCTTTTGAATATCAATCAACTTCTGTTGCAATTCTTGAATTGCTGGAACGTTACGCTGCAAGAGTGCGCTGTAAGGCTTGTTCTCTTTGAGCAACTTTTCGGTCCAAGTCAAATTCATAGACATCTTAGGGAAGTCTTTTAATACCTCACCGCGATTAACGCCTACTTTATCTACTAGCAAGCTAACGATACCGCGCTCTAGTTTCCATACTTGATCTACTTGTGAGCGCATGGTGTCGCATAACTTCTCAACACTCTTGGCAGTTAAGCGGAAACCAAGCAGTTCAGCACGAATTGCTTCCTGCGCTTTGAGATATGCGGGACAGTTATAACCATCCTTATCAAACGCACGACGCATCTTGTCGGCTTGGGAACGAACGATTGCAAACTTCTCTAAAGAAATCTGCTTTAGCTCTTCTAATTGCTTAGCGTTAGCCGTTGCAGCTCCGCCACCACCACCGCCGCCTTCATCTTCTTCGCCCTCTTCGCCTTCTTCGGCATCTGGGTCAACTTCAGGCTCTTCAGGCCCAAGCTTAATATCTTCTGCGTTTGGATCAACCAAGCCATCAACAAATTGGTCAATCTCCATCTCGCCACTAGCAATCTTGTCAACGTTACTCAGAATCTCAGCAATCGTTACAGGACATGCAGCCAAAGCCATGACCATATCTTTAAGGCCAGCTTCGATCTTCTTAGCAATCACGATCTCGCCTTCGCGAGTCAGCAAATCTACTGTACCCATCTCACGCATATACATACGCACTGGATCGGTTGTGCGACCAAACTCTGAGTCCACTGTAGAGAGGGCTGCTTCAGCCTTTTCTTCAGCCTCTTCTTCGGAAGCTGCAGCTTCTGTGTTGTCAGACAGGATTAAGGTTTCAGCATCAGGAGCTTGTTCGTAAACAGTAATACCGATGTCATTGAGCAAGCTGATCAAAGTCTCCAATGCATCTGCATCAGATAACTCGTCAGACATTACGTCATTCATCTCGCCATGGGTTAAGTAACCCTTGGACATACCCATCTTGATCAAAGTCTTCAAGCGAGCACGGCGTAACTCTTGTTGCTCTTCAGTACCCAACTGCTGTGCTGCGAATTCTTTTAAGAGCGCCTTCTCTTTAGCCTTACGCTCACGAGCTTTCTGACGATCCGTTAATACTGGTTCAACATTTTCTGCGGGAGCATCCGCCTTCGCCTTGCGGCCACGTTTCTTTTCTTCCTCAACAACGGGAACTTCAACTTCAGCAACCTGGGCTTTTTTACCTTTGGCTTCTTTAGTTTCTTTTGCTTCCTTTACCGCTTTAGCTGGTTCAGCTTTGGGTGCAGGTGCAGCCTTACCTTTTTTTACTGGTTCAACTTTGACTTCTGCTTTTGCAACTTTCACAGGTGCTTTAGCAACTGGCTTAGCAGGTGCTTTTGCCATTACTTTTACCGCTGGTTTTGTAGCAGCCTTTACTGGTTTAGCTGGAGCTTTAGCTGGTGCCTTTGGAGTCGGCTTAGCAGCAGCCTTTACTGGCTTGGCAGGCGCTTTTGCTTTTGGGACTGGTTTTGCTGGAGCCTTAGCTTTGGCTGCTGGTTTTGCAGCAGCTTTCACTGGCTTGGCGGGTGTCTTTGCTTTTGGGGCTGGTTTTGCTGGAGCCTTAGCTTTGGCTGCTGGTTTTGCAGCAGCTTTCACTGGCTTGGCCGGAGCTTTTGCTTTTGGGGCCGGTTTTGCTGCAGCTTTTACTGGTTTCGCAGGAGTTTTTGCTTTTGGAGCTGGTTTTTTGGTCTTGGTATTAGGCATTTATTAGCACTTACTCACATTACTGTTATTGATATCGACTGAAGAAACACAGCCCCGTAGTAACTCATTTACTCACTTACCCCAAATTTCATCAAAATAAAGCGCAAGTGGCTGAATTAAATCGGTTTTTTCTTGGGAACAGAGGATTATAGTCGATTGCGACTTTTTTGCCCCCGCATTACCTAAAAATATGGGGTAATTTCAGGGAATTTCTAGGGGTTTTTCAGAAAATTCTTAGGAGAATTTCAGCTTTTCACCTAATTCCCGGTAACGGGCTTTATCTTGCTCGGAAGCAGTGCTTCCAGCGATCTTTTGAGCAATATCAGTCATTTCTTGCTTGAGATGGGTTAGTTCCAGCTTTTTGAATGCCCCATCAAGGTCAGCAGCTGCGCCCTCCAACTCCAAATCAGAACCCATCACCCGATTTCTCAAAACTTCATATAAAGGAGCCAACTCACTACGAGAGAGTTGGTCCTGAAACATTGCAAAAGCACCGGCGCCTGCGATTGCTGGCTTACTCCCCTCACCGGGAATCAACTCAACCAAATCACACTGTGACAAAAGGTCTTTCATCAAAGCGAGAGCTTTTTCAGATCTCTGCTCTGCTGCTTTTAATGCAAGTGCGCGCTTATTTTCATCCAATGCTTTTCCCAAATGCGGAAACTGAATCATGACTCGCAACATTTGCTCGGCCAAATCGGTTGGCGCTTTAGGTGGTTCAATATTTTGATTGGCAACTCGTTTTGCAGATCCTTTGGATGCTTGCCATGGAGCACCCTGTCGATTGCTTGAGAAATTATTTTGATTGCCTTGGTTGCCTTGGCCAGTTTGAGCTCGTGCCTGCATTGGCTGATAAGTAGTTTGTCTTACTGGTGTTGGCGCTACGGTTAACCCACAAAATGCCTCAAGCTCTGCTGGAGTTGTATTAGTACGAATTGCTAACTCACGCAAGATTTGCGTGCGCAGTGCAATTGGGGGCATTGATAGTAAGAGTGGCTTGGCGGCATGATGGGTATGGGCTCGACCCTCAGGGGTGGTTTGCTCATGGCCTTCACTAACCACTTTAAAGAAGAAGCTAGAAATAGACATCGCTTCTTTAATCACCTTCTCAAAAGCGGGCGCACCATAAGCACGCACATAACTATCTGGGTCATGTTCTGTCGGCAGAAATAAGAAACGAATTTCTTTATCGTCTGACATTAAAGGCAAGCAGGCTTCTAGTGCACGCTGTGCTGCACGTTGACCAGCAGAGTCGCCGTCAAATGAAAACACCACTTTGTCAGTCTGGCGTAAGAGCATGCGCACATGATTCGCTGTACAAGCTGTACCCAAAGTTGCAACGGCATTGGGGAAGCCTAATTGCGCTAAGGCAACGACATCCATATAACCTTCACAAACTAGGACATATTCTTGCGCGCGAATTGCTTGTCTTGCTTCGAATAATCCATACAGCGTATTGCCTTTAGAAAATAATGGCGTCTCAGGGGAATTTAAATACTTTGGCTCGCCCTGATCCAAAATGCGACCACCAAAACCAATCGTTTGACCCTTGGGATTACGAATAGGAAACATGACACGATCACGGAAACGATCGTAGCGTTTAATGGGTTGACCGCCTTCCGCTTGCTCACCCTGAATCAACAAGCCGCCCTCAACCAAGGTCTTGGCTATTTCATCATTGGAGTAGGTTCCAAATACCGCTTCCAGGCCTTGCCAACCATCCGGCGCATAGCCTAAGGCATAACGCTTCGCAATCTCGCCGGTAAGTCCACGGCCTTTTAAATATTCAACCGCTCTAGTGTTGCCTTTAAGTTGCTGGCGATACCAATCGGCCGCGGAACTCATGACCTCGCTCAATGCCATTGCTTGCTGCTGCCTCGCCACATCATTCGCAGTACGCTCTTCACGGGGTACGTCTAAACCTGCAGAACGCGCTAAGTCTTCAATGGCATCTACATAACCAAGCCCCGAGTACTCCATCAAGAAACTAATCGCAGAGCCGTGCGCACCACATCCAAAGCAGTGATAAAACTGTTTAGTAGGCGATACCGAAAATGAAGGGGATTTCTCTGAATGGAAGGGGCACAAACCTTGAAAGTTTGCGCCCGCTTTTTTTAACTTAACGTGCTGCCCAACCACATCAACGATATCAACCCGATTTAAAAGATCGGCAATGAAGGATTGTGGGATGAGTGCCATATGGCCAGTATGAAAGGATTTTGCTTTCTTGGGTAGCTGCTGAAATTACTTATTTCGCCAGTGCGGCTTTTACCAAGCCAGAAACCTTGCCCATATCTGCTTTACCAGCCAATTGACCTTTAAGAACGCCAATGACCTTGCCCATATCCTGCGGGCCTGTAGCACCAGTAGAAGCAACGGCGGCAGCCACTGCAGCCTCTACTTCAGCGTCAGATAACTGCGCAGGCAAATACGTTTGCAAAATGACCATTTCTGCAGCTTCAATTGCAACTAAATCATCGCGATTGGCTTTTTCAAACTGAGAGATAGAATCTTTGCGTTGCTTAATCATTTTCTCAACAGTAGCAATCACGCCAGCATCATCAACCACAATGCGCTCATCCACTTCGCGTTGTTTAATCGCTGCCAACAAAAGACGAATCGTTCCTAGGCGCTCAACTTCTTTAGCGCGCATTGCGTTTTTCATATCTTCGGTAATTTGATCTTTTAGAGTCATGGCTTTATTCCTAGTGTTGAATATATCTAGCTGTATTGAGCAATTCAAAAAGCAAAAACCCGCTGCGTTTCACCGTCAGCGGGTTTCAAAGCTTCTCGGTGAAGAGAGCTTTTAAATTCTATTAGTAAAGCTTCTTAGGCAACATTTGGCTGCGAATACGCTTGTAATGGCGCTTAGCAGCTGCAGCCTTCTTGCGCTTACGCTCAGCCGTTGGCTTCTCGTAGAACTCGCGTGCACGCAAGTCTGTCAAAAGGCCATTTTTTTCAATGGTGCGCTTGAAACGGCGCAATGCCACTTCAAATGGTTCGTTTTCGCGGAGGCGGACTGTAGTCATACTTATTTAACTCGTATATGCTCGATAGATATCGAAAAATTAACTGAATTGCGATTCTAGCACGGCTAAGTAAAAAAATGATTGTTTTAGGAATAGAAACTTCTTGTGACGAGACCGGGGTGGCTTTATACAACACCACGCCTTGGGAAGAGGGTAAACCGGCCTTCCAGGGCATACTGGGCCAGGGCCTGCACTCCCAAATCGCCATGCACCGGGACTATGGGGGCGTTGTCCCGGAATTAGCCTCTCGTGACCATATTCGCCGTGTTTTACCCCTTTTAGACCAGTCTTTAGCCCAATCTGGCCTTCAATTAGCTGATATTGATGCGGTTGCCTTCACCCAAGGCCCGGGACTGGCTGGCGCCCTCCTTGTGGGTAGCGCTTTTGCCAAATCCCTAGCCCAGGGGCTGAACTTACCCTCTATTGGGGTTCATCACCTCGAAGGACACCTACTTTCCCCGCTTTTGGGTCAAACAGCCCCCCAATTTCCATTTATTGCCCTCCTAGTATCGGGAGGGCATACCCAGCTCATGAAAGTCTCCGGCATTGGCCAATATGAGCTCCTTGGTGAAACTTTGGATGACGCCGCAGGAGAAGCGTTTGATAAGACGGCCAAATTACTCGGCCTAGACTACCCCGGTGGCGCAGCGATTTCTAAATTAGCAGAGCAAGGTCGTCCAGGTATTTTTGATTTGCCAAAACCTATGCTGCATTCTGGCGATTTAGATTTTTCTTTCTCAGGCCTAAAGACCGCCGTACTCAATCAAACGAAAAAGTTTACCGAGAAAAATATTCTTGATACGAATGAGGTTGCACAATTTCATGCGGACCTCGCTAGAAGTTTTGTCGATTCGATTGTTGCGGTATTGGTGAGCAAGTCAGAAAAAGCACTCAAGCAAACCGGTTGTAAACACTTGGTACTTGCAGGTGGCGTTGGTGCTAATTTGCAATTACGTGCTGCGCTTAATGACAAAGCGAAACGCAATAGTTTTGAAGTGCATTACCCACCACTAGAACTTTGTACCGACAACGGCGTGATGATTGCTTTTGCTGGAGCATTACGTTTAATTGAAAAAAATAATGGCTCCACAACTTCTGGAGCCTTTGATATCAAACCCCGCTGGGATTTGCAAAGCAATAATCTGAAATAAATGTATTGCTTACCTGCAGCTGCTTATTTCTTGTGACTGATTCTGGCGAACGCACTATGGTTATGAATCGACTCAAAGTTCTCAGCCTCAACCACAAAAGACTGGATACGCTGATCTGCCTTGAGGTTGCCGGCTACATCACGCACTAAGTCTTCTACGAATTTAGGGTTGCTATAAGAATGCTCAGTAACCCACTTCTCATCAGGACGCTTCAATAATCCCCATAATTCGCTAGAGGCTTCACTTTCTGCCGCAGCAACCAAATCCTCCACAGTCATCTGTGTTTCTGAATCCAAGATCACTGTCATCGTGACATGTGAACGTTGGTTGTGAGCACCAAATTCTGAAATCTCTTTTGAGCAAGGGCACAAACTCATTACAGGAACTTGCGCACGCAAGCCTAATTCAACATCGGAACTACCGGCTGCATTTTGCTTAGCAGTCGCCATCCAAGTCACTTCGTAATCCATCAAACTTTCTACACCAGAAACTGGGGCAGCTTTTTTGACAAAGTGTGTGTAAGTAAATTGCACATGACCTTCTTTGGCATCAAGCAAAGGCAGCATCTCGCGCACTAGCGCTACAACGGTAGTGCTATCGACAGCCTCACCTTGCTTTTGCAGAAGCGCCATGAAACGGGACATGTGAGTACCCTTTACATGTGCAGGTAGTGCAACATCCATCTCAAAAGTGCCGACTGATGGAAAGTTGCCGGTCTTGCTGCGAATGGTGAGTGGATGACGTACGCCGCGAATACCTACCTGCTCGATTGGCAATGCGCGCTCATCCAAGGTGGATTGCACGTCAGGCATTGCGCTGGCTTTCAGAAAAGCGGGATTCATGTCATTCATTACTCTATTTTCAGGCAAAACTGGCTTATTTGCCTGAAAGCGCTGAATTTATGGTCAATATTGTCGGAAATCGTTGTTTGATTGAGTTGGCAATGCCTTCTACGTCCAAGCCACACTTGGTCATCAACAAGCTGTAGTCACCATGCTCAATGAACTCATCAGGAAGACCTAATTGCAAGAGGGGTTTATTAATACCGAGCTTCGATAGCGCCTCTAAGCAAGCACTGCCAGCGCCACCGGCAATAGCCCCATCCTCAATCGTCACAAAATAATCATGCTCAGCAGCTAGTGATTGAATTAAATCAACATCCAGCGGTTTAACAAAACGCATATTGGCAACTGTTGCATTAATGCCTTCAGCCACTTCAAGTGCGGGATATAGCAAAGTACCAAATACCAAAATCGCCACACGTTGACCGGCGGGAGCCGTTGATTTGCGACGAATCTCCGCCTTACCCATAGGTAGCGTGCGCAATTCTTTAGAGGGAATCGCGCCTATACCTGCACCGCGCGGATAGCGCACGGCACTTGGATGCGGCTGATGAAAAGCGGTTGTTAATAAATCACGGCACTCGGATTCATCTGCTGGTGTCATCACCAACATATTAGGAATGCAACGTAAGAATGGAATGTCATATGCGCCAGCATGCGTAGCGCCATCGGCGCCCACTAGCCCAGCGCGATCTAATGCGAATAAAACAGGCAAGTCCTGTAATGCTACGTCGTGAATGAGTTGGTCATACGCGCGCTGTAAGAAAGTAGAGTAAATCGCTACTACTGGCTTCATACCTTCGCAAGCCATACCAGCCGCAAAAGTGACAGCATGCTGCTCAGCAATACCGACGTCGTAGTAACGCTTAGGAAAATTCTTTTCAAACTCCACTAAGCCCGAGCCTTCACGCATCGCTGGCGTAATACCAACTAACAAAGGATCTGCGTGCGCCATATCGCACAACCATTCACCAAATACCTGAGTAAATGTTTTCTTGCTAGCAACTGCTTTTTTGACACCCTCTTCAGGATTAAATTTACTAGGGCCGTGATACAGCACGGGATCCGCCTCAGCCAACTCATAGCCCTGACCCTTTTTGGTAACGACGTGCAAGAACTGAGGGCCGCGACCTTCTAAAGCCAAGCGACGCACGTTCTGCAGCATCGGAATCAAAGCATCTAAATCATGTCCATCAATCGGACCGAAATAGTTAAAGCCAAACTCTTGGAATATCGTTGATGGCGAAACCATGCCTTTGGCATGATCTTCGAGGCGTTTTGCGAACTCACGTAACGGAGGAGCAATTGATAAAACGCTATCAATCCCTTTTTTAGTCGCTGAATAAATATTGCCGCTGAGCAATCTAGCGAGGTGGCGATTGAGTGCACCCACCGCAGGAGAGATCGACATGTCGTTGTCATTCAGAATCACTACAAGAGGTAAGTCGTCGTATACACCAGCATTGTTCATGGCTTCAAAAGCCATTCCACCGGTCATAGCGCTATCGCCAATAACCGCTACTGCAACATGTCGCTCACCTTTAGTTTGAAACGCACGTGCCATACCCATCGCCGCAGAAATACTGGTGGATGAGTGACCAGTTCCAAAAGCATCGAAATCACTCTCAGAGCGATGTGGGAAGCCTGATAAGCCCTGGTACTGGCGCAAAGTATTCATGCGCTCACGACGACCAGTCAGAATCTTGTGGGGATAGCTTTGATGTCCAACATCCCAAACGATGCGATCGTCAGGCGTATCAAATACATAATGCAAGGCAATAGACAGCTCAACTGTTCCTAAATTTGACGATAGGTGTCCGCCCGTCTTAGAGACGGAATCTAAAACAAACTCGCGTAACTCATCAGCTAGAGCAGGTAGCTCTTCACGTGTGAGTTTTTTAAGATCGTCAGGAGAGTTAATTGAATGTAAAGTCATTGAACCTAAGTAATCTATGCTGATGTATTTCTTTTGCTGTTTTCTTGCTGCTCTCTAATTACTCTCTTATTTACCGCGATTAACGACCAAGAGAGCTAAATCTTTTAATGCTTGTGCCTGAGTACCAAAACTATCCAAACTAGCGATTGCTGCCTCTTGCAACTCTTTAGCCTGACTCTTTGCATAGTCTAAACCCATCAAGGTTACATAGGTCGGCTTATTCGCTGCCGCATCTTTACCAGCTGTTTTGCCCAAAGTTTGGCTATCGGCAGTGGCATCGAGTACATCGTCCACAACCTGAAATGCCAAGCCCAGGGATTTTGAATAACTCTCCAGATGCGCCATTTGCGTTTGGTTGAGTTGTGCAGCAATACCGCCTAATTCAACCGCGCATGACAACAGAGCCCCTGTCTTCATGGCATGCATTTGCTTTAATCCTGCAAGATCTAATGTCTTGCCCACACTCTCCAAATCAATGGCCTGCCCACCGGCCATACCGCGAGAGCCAGACGCAGCGGCTAAAGCAGAAATCATGTTGAGACGGACTTGTGCGTCACAATTTGCATTAGCCAAGATTTCAAACGCACGAGTTTGTAAGGCGTCACCAACCAACAGCGCAGTAGCTTCATCAAAGGCTTTATGCACCGTTGGACGACCACGACGTAAATCATCATCATCCATGCAAGGCAAATCATCGTGCACTAATGAGTAAGCATGAATGCATTCAATTGCTACAGCAGCAGCATCCAATGCCTCACTGCAATCTTGATCATCACCCAGTTCACCGGCTGCGTAAACCAATAGTGGACGTATACGCTTGCCGCCACCTTGCGCCGCATAACGCATTGCCTCATGCAAGCGATGAGGAATGGTTTGTGCAGAATCGAGCATGCGATCCAAAGCTCGCTCAGTACGCTCAGAGTGAGAATGAATCCACTCCTGAAATTGAAAAGCAGCGCTCAATTAAGCCTCGAAAACGCGAACTTGTTGTTCAACCTGAGCCAACATACCTTGGCAGTGCTTGAGTAATGCCGCGCCACGTTGATAGGCGAGCAAGGTTTCTTCAAGAGAAAATTTTCCGGACTCCATGTCAGAAATAAGCTTCTCAAGCTCTTTTACGGCCTGTTCATAGCGTAAATCGGGGTCAATTTGGACCTCAAGACCGGGTTTTTGACTCTCTGACTTCTTGGCTGGCATAAGCTGGTTTCCTTCGTATTTCGCACACGGATAGCCCTACATATTAAAGCGAGAAACCCCTTGGATGGGTATAATCCAACCCTTCCTTTCCAATATCGATCCGTCGATGGTTGGATTGGTTATTCCGCTTAGCTTCGGCTGACGTTTTCGGGGGTGGGGAGAATGACTAATCTGGCTACCGCGCAGAAACTTGCGCCGTCCAATCTACAACTGCCGGTTTCGGCTTATTTTGACGCTGATTTATATCAGCGGGAAATTGAACTGCTTTTTAAGCAGGGCCCTGGCTATGTTGGCCACGAACTCATGGTGCCTGAAATAGGCTCCTATCAAACCTTAAGTGCTGAAAACGAAGGTCGCATCCTCGTTCGCAATGAATCTGGTGTAGAACTACTTTCGAATGTTTGCCGGCATCGTCAAGCACTCATGCTCAATGGCAAAGGCAAGGCCGACAATATTGTTTGCCCATTACATCGTTGGACCTATGACTTGGGCGGCAACTTATTAGGCGCTCCACACTTTGAAGATAAGCCTTGTTTAAACCTTGGCAAGTCACCCTTACAAAATTGGCAAGGACTCCTATTCGAAGGTCCACGCGATGTACGCAGTGATCTCGCCAAACTAGGCGTTACTGAAGACCTCAAGTTTGACGGTTATGTACTCGATCATGTTGAAGTGCATGAGTGTAATTACAACTGGAAAACATTTATCGAGGTATATCTCGAGGACTATCACGTTGTTCCATTTCATCCAGGCTTAGGTAAATTTGTTTCTTGTGAAGATCTGCACTGGGAATTTGGTGATTGGCATAGCGTACAAACGGTAGGCATTCATAAAGATCTGCAAACTCCCGGTTCACCAACCTATCGCAATTGGCATGAAGCGGTGTTACGTCAATTTGACGGCAAAGCCCCACGCCATGGGGCTATCTGGCTGACCTACTACCCTAATGTCATGGTGGAGTGGTATCCAGGCGTTCTATGCGTATCAACATTACATCCAATGGGTCCTGGCAAAACACGCAATATTGTGGAGTTTTACTACCCAGAAGAGATTGCTTTATTTGAACGTGAGTTTGTTGAAGCAGAGCGTGCTGCTTACATGGAAACCTGTATCGAAGATGATGAAATCGCCGAGCGCATGGACCAAGGACGCGCAGCACTTTTAGCACGCGGCATCAATGAAGTGGGCCCGTATCAAAGCCCCATGGAAGACGGCATGCAACATTTCCACGAATGGTATCGCCGCGTTATGAATTTTGAAGGCGCATAATCAAACAAGGTTTTATTCATACAACTAGTAATTCCCACCACCACTAATAGGAAGCATCATGAGCCCTCTAATCTCAGCAAACCAGTTAGAAGAAATTATTAATAGTGGCGAGAATGTATTACTCTGTGACTGCCGCTTTGATTTAGTTGATCCACTGATTGGCAAAAAGTCTTATGAAGAAAGTCATATTCCTGGCGCCATCTATGTTGACCTTGATAAAGATATGTCAGGTACAAAAACAGGTGGTAACGGTCGTCACCCCTTACCTAGTCCAGAGGCCTGGGCACAAACCAAGACCCGCCTGGGCATCAGCCCAAACACTTTAGTAGTCGCCTACGACAAACAAGGCTCCGTCTATGCCAGCCGCTTATGGTGGATGCTCAAAGCCACTGGTCATGCCAATGTACAGGTGTTGGATGGAGGATTAGATGCCTGGAATGGGCCTATGGGCAATATTCCTAGATCACCTACCCCCTGTACTCAAGCTGTTGGAATAATGCCTTTTGCAGGACTCGTTCTGGTTGATGAAGTTGTAGGCAACCTGCAAACCCAGAAGAACAAAATTATTGATGCGCGTACAGAAGAACGTTTTCATGGTCAAAATGAAACGCTAGATCCAGTTGGCGGACACATTCCCGGCGCAATGAATCGCTTCTTTAAAAATAATCTCAACGCAACTGCATTCAAAACTCCAGAACAATTGTTCAAAGAGTTTTCAGAATTTCTTGGTCCTATCAAGGCGTCTGAAATCATTCATCAATGTGGATCTGGTGTCACTGCTTGCCATAATCTTTTAGCAATGGAGCTTGCTGGATTTAAAGGCTCCCGCCTTTATGCGGGTAGCTGGAGCGAATGGTGTGCAGATCCTGCTAGGCCCGTAGAGCTCTAATTTTATTGAGTCTAAATTAGTGCGACAGGGATAACAGAATTACAAACCCTACGCCACAAGCAATCAATACCGTTTGACGCAAAGACTCCACCCAGTGTGGGCGACGGTGCATTTGTGGGATCAAATCACTCACTGCAATGTAAATAAAACTACTAGATGCAATCACCAGCAAGTAAGGCATCGCTGCGTGCGCACGTTCAAGAAAGAAATAGGCAAGCACGCCGCCTACTACCGCTGATAAGCCGCAAATAAAGTTGTATAACAAAGCCCGTGCACGTGAGAAGCCGGCATTGAGTAGCACAATGAAATCACCGATTTCTTGTGGAATCTCATGAGCAATGATTGCGATGGCAGTAAAGATGCCCACCTGATAATCAGCCATAAAGGCCGCAGCGATCAAAATACCATCAACAAAATTGTGAATGCCATCCCCAACCAAAATCATCCAGCCACTACGCCCAGCATTTTCCGCATCATGGCCATGGTGGTGCTGGTGACCATCACCTTCATGATGGTGATCGTGACGCAGTAAAGCGATTTTCTCTAACAAGAAGAAGCCCAATAATCCAGCCAGCAAAGTAGCAAATAAGAACTGGGGATTTGCACCCTCCATACTAAATGCCTCAGGCAATGAGTGAAGCAAGGCGGTAGCTAACAAAATTCCAACGGACAAGCTCACCATATTGTTGACCATTTTCGACAGCATGGCCAAGGAGCAGCTTGCAGCAACCAGGACGCTAGCAGTGCCTGCTAGGGCAGTGACTAAGAGAATAGTTTGTAAAACCGTCATTGCGTTTACACCACTCCCATTTTCTTAAACCAGGCAAGACATTTTTCCCAGCCATCTTTGGCAGGGCCTTCGCGATATGTGGCGCGATAGTCCGCATGGAAAGCGTGCGGAGCATCTGGATACACTTCAAACTGACAAGCCTTGGCTGCTGGATTTTTTGGGGCTGCTTGCGCCAATGCGGTACGCATCTGATCAACACTCTCCAAGGAGATGCCGGTATCTGCTGCACCATATAAACCAAGGACTGGGGCCTTTAAGTCCATAGCAATATCTACTGGATGACGTGGGCTACCTTCGGTCTTTTCTCCAATGAGACGACCATACCAAGCTACACCTGCACGCACTTGTGGCAAGGTTGCTGAGAGCCATGTAATTCGACCACCCCAACAAAAGCCAGTAACGCCAACTCGTTTAAGATCGCCGCCATTTTTACCCGCCCACACCAAAGCAGCTTGCAAATCATTTAATACTTGCGCATCCGTCGTTTTAGCAACGATGTTTTGCTGAATCTCCGCAATCGTTCCATAGGTATTTGGATCACCAGCGCGAGTAAAGAATTCTGGGGCAATCGCAAGATAACCTAGCTTGGCAAAGCGTCTTGTGACGTCGGCAATATATTCATGTACGCCAAAGATTTCGCTGGCGACAATAATGATGGGCAGGGAGCCTTTCGCCTTTTCAGGACGAGAGACATATGCAGGCATCTGAAAACTACCTACCGGAATCATCTGCTCTCCGGCTTTGAGGCCCTTGAAATCGGTTTCGATAGCCGCAGCCATGACAGGTTCAGACGCAGCCACAAATCCGACCCCAATAGCAGTTGCAGTCAGTGCAGATGTCTTTATGAAACTGCGTCGACTATTTTGAATATCGTTGCTCATGACCTTGTCTCCCAGCTTTTCTTTCTCGTTGAATACTTAATGCGCTTCTTCCCAATTATCGCCAATCCCAATACTAACCACCAAAGGCACCTTGAGATCGGCAACATGACACATTAAATCCGGTAACTTTGCCTGCAGTAGCTCAATTTCGTCCAAGGGCACGTCAAATACCAATTCATCATGGACTTGAAGCAGCATTTTGGTTTTTAACTGCTCTTTTTCTAGCCAATTCTCCACAGCAATCATCGCCAACTTAATTAAATCTGCCGCAGTACCTTGCATGGGTGCATTAATTGCTGCACGTTCGGCGCCTTGGCGGCGGGGACCATTCGACCCCTTGATTTCCGGCAACCAAAGACGTCTACCGAAAACCGTTTCCACATAGCCATTCTCTCTTGCTTCGAGACGGGTGCGCTCCATATATTGAGCGACCCCTGGATAACGATCAAAGTATTTGGCGATGTAGTTTTGCGCAGCTGAACGCTCAATACCCAAGTTACCAGCCAAACCAAATGCACTCATGCCGTAAATAAGACCAAAGTTAATCACTTTGGCATAACGACGTTGTTCAGAATTGACGTCATCCAAAGGAATGCCAAAGATCTCTGCTGCAGTAGCTTGGTGAACGTCTTTACCTTCTCTAAATGCGGTTAATAGATTTTCATCTTCTGCGATATGCGCCATGATGCGCAACTCAATTTGTGAGTAATCCGCAGACAACAACTTACATCCTTCAGCCGGAACAAATGCTTCCCGAATGCGACGACCCTCTTCTGTACGTACAGGGATATTTTGTATATTGGGATCGCTTGATGCCAGGCGACCAGTAACTGCTGTAGCCTGAGAAAAGTTAGTATGCACACGTCCCGTCTTAGGATCGGCCATGCGCGGGAGTTTCTCAATATAAGTCGACATCAACTTCGCCAAACTGCGGTAGTCCAAGATGCGTGCTGGCAGCGGATAGTCTTCCGCCAACTTCTGCAACACTTCCTCATCAGTAGATGGCGCACCCGATGGTGTCTTTTTAATCACTGGCAGCTCTAGCTGTCCAAATAAGATTTCTGCGATTTGTTTGGGTGACTGAATATTAAAAGGCTGACCCGCTAACTGATGTATCTCCCCTTCCAGCTCAAGCAGGCGCTTACCTACTTGCTGCCCTTGTTTCGCCAGTAGTGCGGAATCAATCCGAATACCATTGCGCTCCATAATACCGAGCACTCGCATAGCCGGCATCTCGACGTTTTCGTAGATATAGAGCAATCCTGGGCTTTCCTGAATCTGTGGCCACAGCTCCAGATGGAGACGCAGGGTAATGTCAGCATCCTCAGCGGCGTAATCCGTAGCAATCTTGAGATCAACTTGATCAAAGCCAATCTGGTGAACGCCTTTACCGCAGACTTCTTCATAGCGAATGGTTTTCATGCCCAGATGACGCTCAGCCAAGCTATCCATGTTGTGCGGCATGTGTGATTCGAGCACATACGATTCGAGCAAGGTATCGAATGCAACGCCTTTTAAAGTAATGCCATAGTTTGCAAAAATATGGGTGTCGTACTTTAAGTTTTGTCCTACTTTTAGATTTGTCGTGCTTTCTAACCAAGGCTTCATGCGCGCTAGCACCAAATCACGATCAAGCTGAACTTCACCATTGCGATGCGCAACTGGAATGTAACAAGCTTCACCTGGCTTTACTGATAAAGAAATGCCAACCAATTCTGCAGCAAGCGCATCCAGACTAGTGGTTTCAGTGTCGACTGCCGTTAGTGCAGAAGACTCAATCTTCTTTAGCCACTTCTCTAAACCGACCTCATCAACCACACATTCGTAATGACGCTCAATTGAATCTTGAGAATCGCGAGTTGCTTGTGACAAGTCTCTAGTTGGCGAGCTGGCAATCACGCGCGCCTTCCTTGCTCCATCTAAATTTTCTTCTGAACCATTTGCAATAGGGCTACCCGCCAGATCAAAGGAAACCGTCTCAGACCCCTGATTATCTGGGCTTGTGAGCTGTTTTTCTACATCACGTAACCAAGTCTTAAACGCATAACGATCAAACAACTCACGCAGTAAGGGCGCGTCTTCAGATTTGGCATGCAAATCATCTAAGCTAGGTAAATGCGGCGATAAATCACAATCTGTTTTTACAGTAATGAGTTGACGCGCTTGCGGTAACCAAGGAAGTGTAGCTCGTAAGTTTTCGCCGACCACGCCTTTAACCTGATCGGCATTTGCCATCAAGTTATCTAGATTGCCAAATTCTGCCAACCATTTATTTGCGGTCTTTGGTCCCGCCTTAGGAACGCCTGGAACGTTGTCAACCGTATCGCCAATGATGGACAAATAATCTACGATCAATTCTGGGGGCACACCAAACTTTTCCTTCACACCTTCGATGTCTAACTTTTCATTCGTCATCGTATTAATCAGGGTGACCGAAGGATTTACCAATTGAGCCAAATCTTTATCGCCAGTAGAGATGATGGTTTCCCAACCCGCTTGAGTTGCTTGGCAGGCTAAAGTTCCAATAACATCGTCCGCTTCCACACCCGAAACCATTAATACTGGCCAGCCCAAAGCCTTGACCATGGCATGAATAGGTTCGATCTGCTTAACCAAATCCTCTGGCATCGGCGAGCGATGCGCCTTGTACTCCGAATACATCTCGTCACGAAAAGTCTTACCTTTGGCATCAAAAACACAGGCTATATGGTCAGCCTTGAGCTCTGAGCGGGCCCGGCGCATCATATTCACCATCCCATAGATAGCCCCAGTGGGCTCTCCAGCCCCATTTCTGAGGTCTGGCATGGCGTGGAAGGCGCGATAGAGGTAACTTGAGCCGTCTACCAACAAGAGTCTATGTTTAGTCATACCGCAATCGTACAATCTAGTTGTGAATTGCCTACAGGTCTGGTTAAGGAACCGTCCGAGAGTAGGTTTAAAAAGGTGAAAAAATGCATTATTTAACGAACTTAATTAGCCACGCAATGAGTCAAAGCCTAGCCCTAATGAGCGTTTTAGTGGTTTTTGGTCTTTTTGGCCTTTCTTCAGCCCAAGCTCAGAATAACAGCCAGGCACTCAGCCCTTCGGAATTAAACCGTATCAATAATCAACCACTTGCTCCAACAGTGAGTGCAGCTGGCGGCTTGAATGCGCCAGAACAACGCAAGCCGAATTATCAGTACAAAGATAAAAATGGCACCACCATTACAGAATACAAAGACGTTAATTCACCAACTCAAGTCGACGTAAAAACACCATACACCAGCTATGAAATGGCGCCGCCTACATCAGTAATGCCAGGACCTCCAAAAGAAACAGATCTGATTAGCGTTCCTAGTATCAGCATTCCCTTCCAATAAGATCTGTTGACATAGTTTATGGCTGTATTTACTCCAATCGAGCTTGAGGATATTTCTCAATGGATTACTCAAGACTTTGACATTGGTCAGGCGAGTGAAATTCGCGGCATTCATGGCGGTATTGAGAACTCTAATTTCTTTTTAGATACCACTAAGGATGGCAAGAAACAGGAATATGTTTTAACCATCTTTGAAAGATTGTCAGCAGAACAGCTCCCGTTTTATCTAGAGCTCATGCGCCATCTAGCCAATAAAGGGGTTCCTGTTCCAAAACCGCTTGAGAACAAGCAAGGTGAGATTCTATTTACCCTCAAAGGTAAGCCGGCAGCCATTGTGACAAAGCTGCCCGGCCTCTCTAGACTCCAGCCAGAAGCAAACCATTGCGCCCTCGTAGGTGAGATGCTTGCCAAGATGCACCTAGCTGGAAAAGATTTTTCTAAGTCACAAGAAAATCTTCGCAGTCTTGTTTGGTGGCAAAAAACGATCCCTCAAGTGCTAGCGCATCTCAATACATCTCAAAAAGAACTCATTACCCATGAGCTAAAAACTCAAGAAGAATTCTTCTCGTCAGGCGCTTATGATGGCATGCCGCAGGGCGCTAGTCATTGCGATTTGTTTCGTGACAACGTCTTATTTGATCCAAAGGGATCAAATGTAGCCCAAGATCAATTAGGCGGCTTCTTTGATTTCTATTTTGCTGGCACTGATAAATGGTTGTTTGATGTCGCTGTAACCGCAAATGATTGGTGTCTTGCTGAAAATAAAGAAGATTTAGATCCTGCGCGCTTGGATGCATTTATGAAGGCCTACCAGTCGGTTCGCCCCCTCACCAAAGAAGAGCAAGCTAGCTGGCCGCTAATGTTACGTGCAGCAGCCTTGCGCTTCTGGGTCTCTAGGCTATGGGACTTTTATTTGCCACGGGATGCGCAGATGCTGACTCCTCATGACCCCACGCACTTTGAACGTATTCTTTTAAGTCGTCGCTCACTATGAAACTCAATTCCGTAGCACCAAAAGATGGCTACACCTGGATTAGGCAAGGTATCTGGCTCTTCAAACAAAATCCTTTGGGCTTCTTGATGCTGGTCTTTATGTATGTCTTTGCTGCGCAATTAGCAGTGATCATTCCAGTGATTGGTGTTTTTGCTGTGCTACTTCTCACGCCAACTCTCTCTGTTGGCTTCATGACCGCCTGTCGTCAAGCAATTCAAAAAGAGCGCATTAAACCAATGGTGTATTTAGTGGCGCTTCGGTCCAGCCCTATCGTGCGTAAAAGAATTCTGCAATTGGGATTGGTATATGCGGGCATGATTTTGCTACTGAGCTTTATCTTAAGTCTCTTGGTTGACTTTGAATTGCTGCTTCCCTTAATGACAAGCGAAAAGCCGATCACCCCCGAAGCATTGCGTCAGGTTTACATGGTACTTTTCTTTGGCGCAATGCTCTACGTGCCAGTGGCGATGCTGATGTGGTTCTCACCAGTCTTAGTGGCATGGGCTGATATGCCTGTACCCCAAGCACTCTTCTCTAGCTGCTTGGCATGTTGGGCTAACAAAGCCGCATTCTGTTTGTATCTCTCGATTTGGAGTGCCATTCTGATTGCTATTCCACTTACTGTCGGAATGATTTTTGATGCGCTCGATTTGGGCCAAGCGGCCTCCTTCATCATCGCGCCCATCTCCATGGCGGGATTGACAGTGATGCACTGTTCTTTCTACGCCACCTGGAAGGCTTGCTTCACTGAAGACGAAGTATTGCCAACCTAACTGACGTATCAGTCGATCGCAGCAAGTTTCGCAATACTGAGTTGTAACCACTTAATGCCGTGGCGCTTGAAGTTCACTTGCGCACGGGCGTCAGCATCTACACCTTCAAGCCCAGTTACACGCCCTTCACCAAACTTAGTATGGAACACATTTTGTCCGATAGTGAATGGATAATTTCCACGTGGGGGTGAAGCCAACCTCTTCACTTCCATTGAGGCAGAGCCAACTCTCTTGGCCGGCCTTTGACGCTCAGAGCCTGAATCAAAAAAGTCATTGGATTCGTATTCGCGTTGACGGGTATAGCCATCTTGCCAGGTAGATCCCGATCTTGAGTTACTGTTACCACTACCGCCCCAGCGCGCATCTCTTGCTTTAGGGGTGAGCCATTTCAATGAATCCGAGGGAAGTTCTTCTAAGAAGCGGGATGGCATGTTGTAGCGGACTTGGCCATGCAGCATGCGTGATTGGGTGTGCGAGAGATATAAACGCTCCTTGGCACGTGTTATCGCTACGTACATCAAGCGACGCTCTTCTTCCAAGCCATTTTGTTCATTCACACTATTCTCATGAGGAAATAAACCCTCCTCAAGGCCAGTAATGAAGACAGAAGTGAACTCCAAACCTTTAGCGGAGTGCACTGTCATTAACTGCACGGCATCTTGACCAGCTTGAGCTTGGTTATCACCCGCCTCCAGTGAAGCATGGGATAGGAAGGCAGCCAAGGGCGATACCTCAACTACGCCTGGAGCATTCTCACCCGGCAACATGGCAGCCGCAGCATCCTGACCATAACCTTCTTCGGCAATAAATGCCGTGGCAGCATTAATCAATTCTTGTAAGTTCTCGACGCGATCTTGCCCTTCACGCTCTGAGAGGTAATGCTGAATCAAGCCGCTGTTCTGAATCACAAATTCGACTGTTTCAGGCAAAGTATTGTGGCGAGTGGCTTCACGCATATGGTCTACCAAGCGTACAAATCCACCCAAAGCTGCACCGGCTTTACCCTCTAAAGAAGAGGCAGCCAAATACAAAGAGCATTGCTGTGCTCGAGCAGCATCTTGTAATGCCTCGATTGATCTGGCACCAATTCCGCGAGTTGGAAAATTCACCACCCTAGAGAACGAGGTGTCGTCATTCGGATTCTCGAGCAAGCGCAAATAAGCTAGTGCATGTTTAATTTCAGCGCGCTCAAAGAATCGCAAGCCACCATAAACACGGTACGGAATAGCTGCAGAAAATAATGCGTGCTCAATAATGCGTGACTGGGCGTTACTGCGATAGAGCAATGCGATCTCTGTACGTTTGATACCGCTATTTACTAGAGCCTTAATCTCATCTACCAGCCAAGCGGCTTCGGCATGATCGCTTGGCGCCTCATAGATACGGACTGGCTCGCCATGTCCAGCATCGGTTCGTAGGTTCTTGCCAAGACGCTCAGAGTTGTTCGCAATCAGGTGATTTGCAGTATCCAAAATATGGCCGTGCGAGCGATAGTTCTGCTCTAGCTTGACCATCAAAGGGTGATATTGCTTCTCATAAAGGCGCATGTTTTCAACATCAGCGCCACGGAAAGCATAAATACTTTGGTCATCATCCCCGACCGCAAATACTGAACTACTACCCATGCCGCTGACATTGATGCGACTTGCGTCATGACCCGATAACAATTTAAGCCATGCATATTGCAAAGCATTGGTATCTTGAAACTCGTCAATCAAGATGTGACGGAAGCGTTCTTGGTAATGCGTACGAATCGCTTCACTATGTTTCAGTAATTCGTAGCTGCGCAATAAGAGCTCAGCAAAATCAACTACGCCTTCGCGCTGACACTGCTCATCATAAGCAGCATAGAGTTGCGCCATCTTGGCTTGAAAATCATCGCCAAGTGCTAAATCTTTTGCGCGCTGACCGCGCTCTTTGGCATGAGCAATGAAGTACTGCAGTTGCTTTGCGGGATACTTTTCATCATCAACCTTTAAACCCTTTAACAGACGCTTAATCGCAGAAAGTTGGTCTTGGGTGTCCAGAATTTGGAAAGTAGATGGCAAACCCGCTTCTTTATGGTGAGCTCGCAATAAACGGTTACAAAGTCCATGAAAGGTGCCAATCCACATCCCGCGCGTATTAATCGGCAACATAGCGCTCAGGCGGAGCATCATCTCTTTAGCGGCCTTATTGGTAAAGGTCACCGCTAGGACACCAATTGGGGATACCTGGCCGGTCTGAATCAACCAGGCTATACGGGTGGTGAGGACACGGGTCTTGCCGCTCCCTGCCCCAGCCAAAATCATGGCTGATTGGGCTTGGCCATTTTCATTTACGGGCGGGAGGGTCACTGCCTCGCGCTGTTCTGGGTTGAGGTTCGCGAGCAAGTCTGAGTACATCAGCCCAATTATAATTTGCCTCTTATGCCAAATGCCTCAAATACCCCTAATTCACCAGCGGCCAGCTCAGCAGACGAGCTCGCCAAATCCTACGAACCCGCCCCGATCGAGGCCTACTGGGGTCCAGAGTGGGAACGCCGAGGAATTGCCGATTCCACCATGGATGAGGGTAAGGGTGATTTTTCTATTCAACTGCCACCTCCAAACGTGACCGGCACCCTTCACATGGGTCATGCCTTCAATCAAACCATCATGGATGGCTTGATTCGTCATGCTCGGATGTCGGGCAAAAACACTTTATGGGTACCTGGCACCGATCACGCTGGTATCGCCACTCAAATTGTTGTTGAGCGCCAACTTGATGGACAGAAAGTGTCTCGTCACGATTTGGGTCGTGAAAAGTTTTTAGAAAAAGTGTGGGAGTGGAAAGAAGCTTCTGGCAACACAATTACTAGGCAAATTCGTCGCCTAGGTGCTTCGATCGATTGGGGTAAAGAATATTTCACAATGGACAGCAAGATGTCCAAAGCAGTGGTGGAAGTTTTTGTACGCCTACATGAGCAAGGTTTGATTTATCGCGGCAAACGTTTAGTGAACTGGGATCCTGTTCTAGGTACCGCAGTTTCAGATTTAGAAGTGGTGAGCGAAGAAGAAGATGGGTCGATGTGGCACATTCGCTATCCATTAACTGATGGCTCTGGCCATCTCACGGTTGCTACAACACGCCCAGAGACCCTACTGGGTGACGTTGCCGTCATGGTGAACCCAGAAGATGAACGTTACAAACACCTCATTGGTAAGTCAGTAAATCTGCCTTTATGTGATCGTCAAATTCCGATCGTTGCAGATGACTACGTTGACTTGAACTTTGGTACTGGCGTTGTAAAGGTAACTCCTGCACATGACTTTAATGACTATGCCGTAGGCCAACGCCATCAACTACCAATGATCAACATCCTCACTTTGGATGCCAAAATTAATGAAAATGCTCCGGCTACTTATCAAGGCATGGAACGTTTTGCAGCACGCAAACAAGTGGTTGCCGATTTAGATGCGGCTGGCTTACTAGATAAAGTGCAGCCCCATAAATTGATGGTGCCTCGTGGTGATCGCACTCAAACGATTATTGAGCCGATGTTGACGGACCAATGGTTTGTGGCGATGTCCAAGCCAAGTCCAGATAACAAATATCAACCCGGCTCATCTATTGCGGGCGCAGCATTAGATGCCGTGACTAAGGGCGATATCAAACTTGTCCCAGAGAATTGGATTAATACCTACACCCAGTGGTTGGAGAATATTCAGGACTGGTGCATCTCTCGCCAACTTTGGTGGGGTCATCAAATACCCGCTTGGTATGGCGATGATGGACAAATTTTCGTAGGGCGCTCCGAGGAAGAGGCTAAAGCGAAAGCTGCTGCTGCGGGTTATACCGGCAAACTCAATCGCGACCCCGATGTCCTAGATACCTGGTTTAGTTCCGCTCTCGTCCCATTTAGCTCCTTAGGTTGGCCCGAAGAAACGCCTGCATTAAATCACTTCCTACCTTCCTCGGTCTTGGTAACTGGCTTTGACATCATCTTCTTCTGGGTGGCGCGGATGGTCATGATGACCTGCCACTTCACTGGCAAAGTGCCATTCCATACTGTTTATGTCCACGGCCTAGTGCGTGATGCCGAAGGTCAAAAGATGAGTAAATCCAAAGGTAATACTTTGGATCCAATTGATTTAATTGATGGCATCAAGATTGAGGAATTAGTAGGCAAGCGAACTACTGGCCTCATGAATCCAAAGCAGGCAGAGAGTATTAGCAAGAAAACCAAAAAAGAGTTTCCAGATGGTATTCCAGCGTTTGGTACAGATGCCTTACGCTTCACCTTTGCCTCATTAGCCTCACTTGGTCGCAATATTAATTTTGATCAAAAGCGTTGCGAAGGCTATCGCAATTTCTGCAACAAACTTTGGAACGCTACTCGCTTTGTATTGATGAACTGCTCTGGCAGTGATGAGGACAATGGTTTAGCACCATGTGACAACCAATGCGGTCCAGAAGGCTATTTAGACTTTTCGCCTGCAGACAAATGGATTGTTTCCCAGCTCCAAAGAACCGAGGCTGATGTTGCCAAAGGCTTTGAGAACTATCGCTTTGACAATATTGCAAGCAGCATTTACCAATTTGTCTGGGATGAGTATTGCGATTGGTATTTAGAGCTCGCTAAAGTGCAGCTACAAACTGGAACGCCAGCTCAGCAACGCGCTACACGCCGTACCCTATTGCGTGTTTTGGAAACGATCTTGCGTATGGCGCATCCATTGATTCCGTTCATCACTGAAACGCTTTGGCAAACCGTTGGCCCGAAGTCTGGAAAAGAGCTTGCCAAACAAACCAAACAAACGATTGCGCTTCAACCCTACCCTGTTGCTCAGCCTGAAAAGATTGATGAACAGAGTGAAGCTTGGGTTGCACAGATCAAAGCGATTGTGGATGCTTGCCGCAACCTGCGCGGCGAGATGCAAGTGCCTCCAGGCCAAAAAGTGCCACTCTGGATTTTTGGGCCACAATCATTTTTAGAGAAGGCAACGCCGTATTTGATGGCGCTAGCGAAGTTGGCGGAAGTCAAAATCTATAGCGATGAATCCGCCTTAGAAAAAGATGCTCCTGGCGCACCAATCGCTCTAGTGGGCGATATCAAACTCCTACTGAAGATTGAAGTGGACGTTGCTGCTGAGCGGATTCGTCTTGGCAAGGAAATTGAGCGTTTAGCCAACGAAATTAATAAGGCCAAAGGCAAACTGACCAATGAAAGCTTTGTAGCTCGCGCTCCAGCTGAGGTTGTTGCCCAAGAAAAACAACGTCTTGCCGGCTTTGAGCAGAATCATGAGAAGCTTGTTGCACAATTAGAGCGTATTAAATAAAAGCGGTTAAATAATGCGATTGGAAGTTATATGCCATTAAAAACTAAAGCGGTCACAAAAGCGGTTTTCCCAGTCGCAGGATTAGGGACGCGCTTCTTGCCAGCTACCAAGGCAAGCCCAAAAGAGATGCTCAATGTGGTCGATAAACCACTCATTCAATATGCTGTTGAAGAAGCAATTGCCGCAGGCATTACCGAAATGATTTTCGTTACCGGTCGCAGTAAACGCGCTATTGAAGATCACTTTGATAAAGCCTATGAATTAGAGGCTGAGCTTGAGGCTAAAAACAAGCAAGCCCTTTTAGATATCGTTCGTAGCGTTAAACCTAGTCACGTTGATTGTATTTATGTACGTCAACCTGAAGCACTCGGTTTAGGTCACGCAGTTTTATGCGCAGAAAAGTTAGTGCGTGATGAGCCATTTGCCATTATTTTGGCTGATGACTTATTAGATGGTCAGCCTCCTGTACTTAAGCAAATGCTCAAAGTATTTGACGAGCAAAATGGCTCTGTAGTTGCTGTGGAAAAAATCGATCCGGCAAAGAGCAGCTCCTACGGCATTGTTTCAGGCTCCGAGGTTACAAAAGGTATTTACCGCTTGAACGGTATCGTAGAAAAGCCTCAACCTAAAGATGCCCCATCTAATTTGGCCGTTGTAGGACGCTACGTTCTTTCTTCAGATATCTTTAGCCATATTCGCAACCTCAAGCCTGGAGCAGGCGGCGAGATCCAACTCACCGATGCGATCGCCTCTTTACTTAAAGAAGAGCCAGTATTTGCGTATGAATACGATGGAGTGCGCTATGACTGCGGCAGCAAGCTGGGCTACCTCAAGGCATCCGTGGAGTTTGCCCTGCGCCACCCTGAAGTCTCTGCTGACTTTGCTGCTTATCTCAAGAGCCGCTCATTGACTTAATTCGCTTTTGGCTGAAATAAAAAAGGCAGAGAGATCTCTGCCTTTTTTATTGTGATTGAGAGCTACTACCTGCGCTTCATGAAAAACACCAACACATCACCTTCAGTAGTGCTTGCAAGCAACTCATTGCCGGTTTGCTTAGCGAAAGCCGGGAAGTCATGTGCTGCCCCCGCATCGGTTGCCTTAATCTTTAAGACTTCACCTGACTGCATGGTTGCCAAGGCCTTTTTGGTACGCAAGATCGGCAAAGGGCAGTTCATGCCGATGGCATCTACTTCTGCATTGAAAGCAATATTTACTGACTCACTCATTTGCTTGCTACCCAATCTTTAACACCTGCCAAAGCAGCGCCCAGCTTGCTTGGATCGGTTCCGCCGGCCATCGCCATCTCCGGCTTGCCGCCACCTTTACCACCCACTTGCTGAGCCACGAAGTTCACGAGATCACCTGCTTTAACCTTGCCAATCGAGTCAGCAGTTACGCCGGCAATCAAACTCACCTTATCACCCTGAACTGAGGCCAACACAATGGCAGCAGTTTTAAGCTTGGCCTTGAGGGCGTCCATGGTTTCACGCAGAACGCCAGCATCAGCACCATCAAGACGTGCAGCAAGTACTTTGATGCCATTCACATCAATTGCCTGTCCAGCCAATTCGTCACCCTGACTTGCGGCTAACTTAGAGTTCACTTTCTCTAATTCACGCTCAGCTTGGCGCAGGCTGTCTTGAAGTTGTGCAACGCGATTTACCAAATCCCCTGGGTGAGTTTTCAGAATCGCTGCCGCTTCATTAATCTTATCTTCCAAACCTTGCAAGAAGTGCAACGCATTGTTTCCAGTTACCGCCTCAACACGGCGGATACCAGCGGCAACGCCACCCTCAGAGACAATCTTCAGGCTACCGATATCGCCAGTGCGAGATACATGCGTACCGCCACACAGCTCTTTAGAGCTACCGATCTCAAGGACTCGCACCTCATCCCCATACTTCTCACCGAAGAGCATCATGGCGCCAGTCTTTTGTGCATCATCTAATGACATGACTTTGCCAGAAGTGGCAGTGTTGTCCAGAATCTCTTGATTCACAATATCTTCAATGCGGCGAATTTGTTCTGCAGTGATAGGTGCATTGTGCGTAAAGTCAAAACGGGTCTTGGTAGCATCAACCAAAGAGCCCTTTTGCTGCACGTGATCACCTAATACCTCACGCAATGCTTTATGCAAAATATGAGTAGCGCTGTGATTGCGCATGGTGTCAGTTCGCTGCTGGGTATCCACTAAGGCACTGATTGCATCACCCACCTTGAGCTCGCCCTCAAGGACTTCACCCTGATGACCAAATACATCAGCCTGGATCTTGAAGGTATCTTCAACCGCAAAACGAATGCTTTCATTACGGAGTTCGCCCTTGTCGCCAACTTGACCGCCAGATTCAGCATAAAACGGGGTGTTATCCAAAACAATTACGGCTGCATCGCCTGCCTTGACGGACGGAACAGCCGAACCATCTACATAAAGGGCGGTGACTTTCGCACCCTCATGTTTTAGGGTGTCATAGCCATGAAACTGGGTTGGTTTGCCCTTGTAATCCAATCCTTGGGCTACTTTGAACTTACCGGCAGCCCTGGCTTGGTCGCGTTGCTTTTGCATCGCCACTTCAAAACCATCAGCATCAACAGTCACTCCGCGCTCACGACAAACGTCTGCTGTTAAATCCAAAGGAAAGCCAAATGTGTCGTGTAAACGGAAAGCAGTTTCACCATCGACTACTTTTGCACCGCCGGCTAAAGCACCATCCAAAATTTCCATGCCGTTAGCAATCGTTTGGAAGAAGCGCTCTTCTTCCTGCTTAATCACTTCGCCAACTTTGTCTTGTGCAGCGCGCAACTCTGGATAAGCTTCACCCATTTCTTTTACGAGCGCAGGTACCAACTGATAGAAGAATGGTTTGCGAGCACCGAGTTTATAACCGTGACGAATCGCACGACGAGCAATCCGACGCAATACATAACCACGACCTGCGTTACCTGGAATCACGCCATCAACGACAATGAAGCTACATGCGCGAATGTGGTCAGCGATGACCTTCAATGATGGGCTCTCTGCATCGCAGCTCTCGCCACCAGCCGCATCAACCGCTTCCTTGGAAGCCTTGAGGAGATTGACGAAGAGGTCGATTTCATAATTAGAGTGAACGTGCTGTAGAACAGCTGCAATACGCTCAAGACCCATGCCAGTGTCAACACTAGGCTTAGGCAGTGGATGCATTACCCCCGCTTCATCGCGGTTGAACTGCATAAAAACGTTATTCCAAATTTCAATATAACGATCACCATCTTCATCAGGGCTACCAGGAGGTCCGCCGGGAATATGATCGCCGTGATCATAAAAAATTTCGGTGCAAGGACCGCATGGGCCTGTGTCACCCATCATCCAAAAATTATCTGATGCGTAACGCGCTCCCTTGTTATCGCCAATCCGAATAATGCGATCTGCAGGCACGCCAATTTGCTTATTCCAAATCTCAAAAGCCTCATCGTCTTCGGCGTACACCGTTACCAAGAGCTTTTCCTTGGGCAATTTAAATGTCTGGGTCA